>NZ_BCRK01000114.1 GCF_001552555.1 Nocardiopsis trehalosi NBRC 14201
GGCCGCGAGGACCGCGCGGGGGACGCCTCCGCCCGCCGCTCCCGTGCGGAGGCCCGGCCCTGGCCGGAGGCCGCGGCGGGGGACGACCGGCCGGGCGAGGCCGACGGGGACGGCGGCCGCCCCCCTGGCGGTGCGGTGGGAGATCCGGACCGTGCCCGCAGGTCGCCCCGGAAGGGATCGGTGCCGCCCGAGGGCGCTGCCAGGTCGCGCTCCGCAGTGGAGGGCCGGGCCCCCGGGGCGGCGGGCCGTGGTGCCGGTTCGCCTGCCGGCGGGCGCGGCGCCGCCGACGCGGGACGCACCACCATGGACCAGGACGGCGGTCCGGCGGAAAGCTCTGACCGCACCGCGGGATCGACGCGCCGCCGTGGGCCGGAAGGTCCGGGCGACCCCACCCCGCTGTGGCCCGGCGCAGCCCGAGCCCCACGCCACGAGACCCCTGAGCCCACCACCCACGACGAGCACCCCACCGGCGACGACGCTGATGCGGTGCGGCGTGGTGATGTCCCACGTGGTCTCCGCGACGCATCGGCCGATGGCCGGAGCGGGGTGGCCGGCCGCGCGGCTGCTGAGGAGGGTGCCCGGATGGGTGCCGCCGATGGGCGCGGTGGGGGAGCGGTCGAACACGGGAACGACGCTGTGGAAGCCGCACCGCTGTGGCCGGGCGCGGCGGACCGGACACTAGAGCCCGCCCATGAGGACCTCTTCGACGGTGACGGGGCCGATGCGGTCCGGCGCGGTGATGCGCCGCGTGGTCTTGGGGACGTACCGGCTGATGGCCGGAGCAGGGTGGCCGGTTCCGCGCGGGGTCGTGCCGCACCGCTGTGGCCGGGCGCGGGGGAGCGGGCCCCGGAGGCCGCCGCCCATGACGAGGGCTTCGATGGTCACGACGCTGATGCGGCGCGGCGAGGCGATGCACCGCGTGGTCTCGGGGACGCACCGGCCGATGGCCGGAGCGGGGCGGCCGGTTCCGCGCGTGGTGATGCCGCACCGCTGTGGCCGGACCCCGCCGACCGACGGGGCGCGGACGCCGCGTTCGGTGACGGCTCCGGCTCCTTCATCGATGGCGGGGGAACGGACGCCCCGGTCGGCCGGGGTGGAGACGGACCCGGATGGGCCGGCGGCGCCGCGCCCGACGCGGGACGTCCGGACGCGTCGGCCGAGCGGAGCACCGCCGAGCCGGAGGCGCCGTCGGAACGCGGCGGTATCGGTGACCGGGCCTCGGCGCTGTGGTCGCGGGTGCGCGGCGTCCGGCCGCGCATCGGCCGCCGCCGAGGCGGCGCGGCGGCGGAAGCGGAGCCGCCTCGGGGCGGAGCGCCCGTGGCCGGACCTCGAACCCCCGCTTCCGGGCGGACGGCCGGGGCCGGGCACCAGACCCACGGGCCAGTGGCCGGCGCCGCCGGGACGGAACCCGGACCCGCCGCCTCGCGGGAGGACGCGTACGGCTTCGTCGGCGGACCCACCGCCGACCCTCTCGCCCACAGTGCGGTCCCGGGATCTGAGGCGCTCGCCCACGGTGCGGCCTCCGCGAACAGCGCGACTCCCGCGAGCGGCGCGGCATCCGTGTACGGCTCGACCTCCGCGAGTGGTGTGGCTCCAAGCGGTGGTGCGGCTTCGGTGTACGACCCGGCCGCTGCGAGTGGTACGGCTGCCGCGAGCGACGCGGCCTCCGTGTACGGCGCGGCTCCCGCGAGCGGTGCCGCGTCCGCATACGGCGCGGACGAGGCGGAACCGGGCGGTCGCGGCGGCACGGGAACGGACGGCGAGAGCGGTGCGGCGCCGCGCGCGGGGATGCCCCGATTCGCACCCGCCGAGAGCACACTCGCGGGCCCCGGGCCGTACCCGGGCGGCGGCTCCCGCCCGGACGGCACGTTCGCGCCCCGCCCGTACCGGCCGCCGAACGGCTCCGCCCACCACCCCGTCTACATGGGCGCGCCTCCGGCGCCACATGCGCCTCAGCCGTCAACCACTCCGCCGCCGGGACACCTCCCCGGCCCCCCGTACGCGCCGGGGCAGTTCCCTGCTGCCGGACCCGTGCCGCCGGGTGGCTCCGCCGCACCGTACGCGCCGGGACCGTTCGCCGCCTCTGGGCCGGTGCCGCGGGGTGGTCCGGGCGACGCGGCGGGCGCGTACCACGACCCCGCGATGGCACCCGCCTTCCCACCGCCCGGCCCGGAGGGTGGTTCCTGGATCGGGGCGGCCGGTGGCATCGGCCCCGGCGGGTCCGATGCCGAAGCAGGACGGGGCGCCCGAGGCGTTCCGGCTGCCGGTGCCTTGGGTGCCGCTGCGGGCGACGCTGCGGGGGACGCCGGGGGTGACGCGGCGTATGGGGCCCAGTGGGAGGGCCGTCGATCCGGCGATGCGGTCGCCGCCGACCAGGAGGGTGCCCCCTGGGGCGGCCCGTCCGGTGGCGCCGCTGCGTCCGGGACCGGTTCCGGTGGCGGGGGTATGTCCGCCGCCGCTGGGGGCGCTTCTCCCGGTGCCGCCGGGGAGGGGATGTCCGGGTCCGCGCCGGGTTCGGAGGGCCGATTCGACGCGGCCGCGTCACGGGCGGTCGGCTCGGAGGGGGTCCCACGGGGCGGTCCACAGAGCGGCCCACAGAGCGGCCCACGAGGCGGTGCCGGTGACGGCGCCGCCTCCGGGCACGAGCCCGCTGCCCCGGTCGGTTCCGGGGATGGTGCGGGCGGTGACGCGCACGGTATCGGTGGGCCGGGCGGGCCGGTCGCGCGGGCCGCTGGCCCGGGTGGGCCGGGGGATGATGCGGGCGACGGCGCGCACGGGGCCGAGAGGCCGGTCGCGCGGAGCGCTGTGCCGGGTGGGGCCGGCGACAGCGCGGGCGGTGACGCGCACGCTTCCGGCGGGTCGGGCGAGTCGGTCGCGCGGGTCATCGGTGCGGACGGGGATGGTGGCGCCGAGCGGGCCTCTGCGGTGGGTCCCGCTGGGACCGGGCAGGGCCCTGACGCGGGCGACACCCTCCGGACCTTCACGTTCTCCGCCGAACTCGCCGGGGGCGGTCCGCGTCCCGGGCACACGGCATCCGCCGGGAACGGCGGGGGACCGCCGCCCGAAGGGGCGGCCTCCTCCCATGGCGGTGCTCCCGGGCCGTACCCCGGGGCCTCGGGTTACGGCCCGCCCACCGGCGCCGTCCCGGCCGGCCACGCCGCTCCGGCGGGTCCGGCAAGTCCGGGAGGTCCGGGAGGTTCGGGAGGTCCAGCGGGTCAGGGGTTCCCCGCCGGTCCCGCCACGCACGCGTTCCCGACCGGCCCGGTCGCCCAAGGGGTTCCGGCGGGGCCGGGCACCCACGGGTTCGCGGCGGCGCACGCGTACCCCGCCGGGCCGGGCGGCTACCCGCCCGCGCCGGGCGCGGTTCCGGGTGCCCACGCGATGCCCGGCGGGTACGCACCCACGGGCGGGTACCCGTCCGGCGGTGCGGGAGGTGGCGCGACGCCACCAGGCGGCCACCCGCCCGGTTACCCAGCCGCCCACGCACCCGGCCACCCGCCCGGCTACCCAGCCGGCCACGCATCCGGCCACCCATCCGGCCAGTTCGGCGGCGGCCGACCGGCCCCGCCCGGGGGGCCCGGCGGTCAGGTCCGCTTCCTCCCGCCGCCCGTCGCGGGCGGGGGACCCGGAGTGCCCTACATGGGACCGCCGCCGCCGGCCCCGCCGCCTCCACCCCGCCCCGAACCCGACGTCACCCGGGGCGCGCACCGCACCCACTGGGCGACCGTGCCGTTCCAGGTGCTCCTGGTCACCGTCGTCTTCCTGGCCATGCCCGGCCCGCTGCTCATCGGGTTCGGGTTCGGCTGGCTCTTCCTGATGATGGTCGCCGTCGCGTGCGGTACCACCGCGTACGCGCTGCTGTCCTGGTGGAACTCCTCCTTCGGCCTGCGCGACGACCACCTCGTCGTGCACAGCGGGCTGGTCCGGCGCATCTCGCGGGAGATCCCCCTCAGCCGCCTCCAGGCGGTCGACGTGGTCCGCCCGCTGCTGATGCAGGTGCTCGGCCTGGCGGAGCTGCGCGTCGAGCTGGCCGGCGGCGACTCCAGCGAGATCCGGTTGCGCTACCTGAGCCGGGGCACGGCCGAACGGCTCCGCGCGGCCCTGCTCGCGCACGCCGCCGGGCTGTCCGGGCGCACCCCCGAGGCACCCGAGTGGCCGTTCTACCGGCTCCCGTTCGGCCTGCTACTGGGGGCGCTCGCCTTCCGGCTGCCGGTCCTCGGCGCGTTCGCGCTGTTCCTGCTGCTCCTCGCCGCAGGGGTCGCGACGTTCGAGCTGGGCGTGCTCGGCGGCGCGGTCCCGCTGCTGCTGGGCCTGCTGCGCGGCTTCATCGGCCCGCTCATGCGCTACACCGACTTCTACGCCTCGCTGTCCCCGGACGGGCTGCGGCTGCGCTACGGCGCCTTTCAGGCCCGAATGCAGACGGTCCCGCCCGGCCGCGTGCAGGCGGTGCGGATCGTCGAGCCGCTGCTGTGGCGGTCCCTGGGCGTGGTGCGCGTGGAGGCCAACGTCGCGGGCTATGTCGGCGAGCGGCAGATGGACTCCTCGATCCTGCTCCCGGTGGTGCCGCGCGCGCTCGCGTTCGCGCTCATCGACGAGGTGGTCCCCGGGACCAACGCCTCGCGGGTGCTCCTCCACCCAGCGGTGAAGGGATGGTCGGCCGCCGACGCCCTGGGGGTGGACGAGCGGCTGTTCGTCGTCCGGCGCGGCCGGCTCTGCCGGATCGTGGAGGTCGTGCCGCACGCGCGGGCGCAGAGCATCCGCATGACCGCCGGGCCGATCGCCCGGTGGCGCGGGGTGGCCTCCGTCGACGCCGACACCCCGCCCGGGCCCATCCGCGCCCGCGCCGCCAACCGGGACCTCGCCGAGGCCCGGCGCATCGTGGACGGGATCGCCCGCTACGGGCACGCCGCCCGGTCCAGCACGGTGGGGCCCGAGCGGTGGGCCACCCGCGCCGAGCCGCCCCGCACCTGACCCCGCGTCCGGACCCGCCCTGCGTAGCGGGCCCGATAGCGGCGGCGCGGCGCCCCGGTGCCCTCGGCCCGGCCCGCCCGTACGGCGTCCCGGTGCGTGCGGATGGGGCCTGTTCGGGTGGCCGCGTGGTGCCTTCCGGTGGTTGCCGACCGGTCCGTCCTCGCCGCGCGCTTCCGGTGCGGCCGTGCCCCGGGCGGGCCGGGTTCCCGTTGGGAGGGCGGCGATGGCGGGACCCCGTGGCCGCGTCCCGGCTTCGAGAGACACGCCGAAGGGGTGGACGCGCTATGGCGTATGTCACGATGCGCGGTGATCAGGGCTGATGTTCGACGTCTCATGTCCGGATATGGCACCGCACATCGGGCGATTGAAGATTTCCCGGAGATTCTCATGTTCCCGAAACTCGCGTGACGGGTGGGTCGGGTGTGGCTGAATGGAGTCCGGACACGAAGAGTGTCCAACCTGTAACACAGAGACGCCGGGTGGTCTCCCGCCCGGAACGATGAGGGGAATCGCTGTGCTGAAGAAGACTTTCGCCGCCGGTGCCGTCGCAGCCGCCGCTGCCGGGCTGCTCCTCGCCGGTTCGCCCGCGTACGCCGGCGACGACATCACGACGTCCGGCAACGGCAGCATCCTCGGCGGCAACCAGATCGTCGCCGACCTCGACGTGCCGATCAACGTCTGCGGCAACGCCATCGCCGTCCTGGGTGTGGCCGGCGCGGACTGCGACAAGTCCGGCGCCGTCACGAAGGACTGAACGCCCCGCGCGCGGTGAGCGCGCGCCGCGGTACCCGGCCGGCGCCACCCCACCAGGGGCGGCGCCGGCCTCATCGTGTCCGGCGTCCCACCGGGGTCGACCCGCTCGCCCTATGGCGGGGCGTCCCCGGGTTGCGGGTCTCGGGTCGCGCGGCGTGGGGACCGGCCGTTCCTCTCCAGGGCGGGATCTCCCCGGGTCGCGCGGCGTCGGCCCGCCCGGCGTGAGGCCGGCCGCCGCTCTCCATGGCGGGACCTCCCCGGCCCGTGCGGCGTGGGGATCGGCCGTCCCCCTCCATGGCGGGAAGACCCGGCCCGCTGGGCATCGGCGCGCCCGGCGTGCCGGAACGTGGGATACGGGACGACTGGAATGCGGTACCCCATATGTGTCCTGGGTCACATAGGCCCCGCAGGTCCGAGAAGTACCGAGCGGCAAGTCCGACAATTCCTGTCGCCCTGTGTGACGAGTGCGCGTCCGCACGTGATTTCCGCAGTTCGGAAGGGGTCGAAGGGCCGGGTCCGAGGGGTAGACCGGAGGTGAGCACAGCAGGTGCTCACGCGGTAACCCTCACCGATGGCTGGTCGGTTCCCCCCGTCCGGCCCGCAAAGGAGATCGCAAGTGCTGAAGAAGACCCTCGCCACTGGTGCCGTCGCCGCCGCCTCCGCCGGGATCCTGTTCACGGGCACCCCCGCGTTCGCCGACGACAACGTGGCAGTCTCCGGCCACGGCTCGGCGTTCGCCGGAAACCACTCCTACATCGACGCCGAGACCGAGAACGAGGGCTGCGGCAACGCCACCGCGAACGCCGGTCACGCCGAGGCCGGCTGCTTCATCAACACGGGCGTCATCGTCGTCGACAACTGACGGCCCGACCCCGGCCGCCTTCGGTATACCGAGCCCGACCCCCCTCACCGCGGATGCGCACCGCGGAGAGGGGCCGGCGCCGACCCTTCGGGGCCGGCGCCGGCCGCCTTTCCCGGCCCGGACCCGCCGCCCGCCCCCCCCCATACGCCGCCCCGGGACCCCCGCCGGTTCCGCCGCGCCCCTCTGCCGTCCTGATCACGACGGACAGTAAGCTGACCGCACGACGTCCGGTACCCACCCGTGGACTGGAATAGGTGCGATGGAACTCTCCGAACCCGCCCGGCGGCCCGCACGGCTGAACGTGGGGGTGATCGGCCCCGGCCGCGTCGGCTCCGTCCTCGGCGCCGCGCTCGAACGCGCCGGACACCGCGTGACGGCCGTCGCGGCGGTCTCCGAGGCGTCGCGGTCGCGCGCCGCCGACCGGCTGCCCGGCGCCCGCACGGCCGACCCCGCCGCCGTGGTCGAGGCCGCCGACCTCGTCCTGCTCACCGTCCCCGACGACGCCCTCGAACCCCTCGTCGGCGGCCTGGTCGAGACCGGCGCCGACGTCGCCGGCACCTTCCTCGTGCACACCAGCGGCAGCCACGGCTACGGCGTGCTGGCGCCCGCCACGGCCGCCGGCGCCCTCCCCCTCGCGCTGCACCCGGTCATGACCTTCACCGGCCGCGACGAGGACCTCGCCCGCCTGCCCAACTGCACGTTCGGCGTCACCGCGCCCGACGTGCTGCGGCCGATCGCCGAGGCCCTGGTCGTCGAGATGGGCGCCGAACCCGTCTGGATCGCCGAGGAGCACCGCGCGCTCTACCACGCGGCGCTCGCCGGCGGCGCCAACCACCTGGTCACCCTCGTCGCCGAGAGCGCCGCCCTGCTCGGCGCCGCCGGGGTCGAGGCACCCGGGCGGATGCTCGCCCCGCTGCTGGGCGCCGCGCTCGACAACGCCCTGCGGCTCGGCATGGACGGCCTCAGCGGACCCGTCCTGCGCGGCGACACCCGCACCGTCGCCGCCCACATCGCCGAACTGCGCGTGCACTCCCCCGAGAGCGTGCCCGCCTACGTCGCGCTGGCCCGGCTGACCGCCGACCGCGCGCTGGCCGCCGGCCTGCTCAAGCCGCACGACGCCGAACGCCTGCTGGACGTCCTCCAGGCGTGACCCGCCACCCCCATCGACGGAGGACACCCGTGACCGACCCCACCGCACCCGCGCCCACGGCGCCGATCGTGGTCCGTACCCCCGAGGAGCTGGCCCGCGTCCGGTCCGGCCTCGGCCGGACCGCCCTGGTGCCCACGATGGGTGCCCTGCACAACGGGCACCGCACGCTCTTCGCGGCGGCGCGCGGCCGAGCCGACGCCGTCGTCGTCAGCATCTTCGTCAACCCGCTCCAGTTCGGACCGGACGAGGACTACGACCGGTACCCGCGCCGGCTCGACGCCGACCTCGCCGTCTGCGCCGAGGAGGGTGTCGACGTCGTCTACGCGCCCGCCGTCGAGACCATGTACCCGGGCGAGCAGATCGTCACCGTCCACCCCGGCGCCATGGGCTCCGTGCTGGAGGGGGCGTCGCGCCCGGGGTTCTTCGAGGGCGTCCTGACCGTCGTCGCCAAGCTGTTCCACATGGTCCGCCCCGACCTCGCCGTCTTCGGCCAGAAGGACGCCCAGCAGCTCGCCGTGGTCCGCCGCATGGTCCGCGACCTCGGCATGGGCGTCACCATCGCCGGCGTGCCCACCCGGCGCGACCCCGACGGCCTGGCGTCCTCCAGCCGCAACGCCTACCTGTCCGCCGAGGAGCGCGCCAGCGCCCTCGCCCTGTCGCGCGCGCTGCTCGCGGGCGCCGACGCCTCCGTCACCGGGCCGGTGGGCATCCTCAGCGCCGCCCGCGCCGTGCTCGACGAGGCGGCCCGCGCCGAACCGCCGGTGCGGCTCGACTACCTCGCCCTGGTCGACGCGCAGACGTTCGCCGAGGTCCCGGCGTCGTTCCGGGGCGACGCCGTGCTCCTGGTGGCCGCGTTCGTGGGCACCACGAGGCTGATTGATAACGTGCCGCTCACGCTGTGAACCCCAGCGAACCGACCCGTACCAGGGAGAACCACACGGTGAGCGCCACAACCTCCCCGCTTCCGCTCCGCCTCACCGCGCCCGAGCCCGGCTGGGCCGCCGAGGCCGACGTCGTCGTCATCGGCTCCGGCGTGGCCGGGCTGAGCACGGCGCTCGCCTACACCGGCCGCGTGCCGGACGGCCGCGTCGTGATCGTCACCAAGGACGTGCTCTCGACCGGGTCGACGCAGTGGGCTCAGGGCGGGATCGCCGCCGCGCTGGGGCCGGGCGACCGCCCGGTGGCGCACATGGTCGACACCCTCACCGCGGGCGACGGCGGGTGCGACCCGCGCGCCGTGCACGTCCTCGCCACCGAGGGCCCCGACGCGGTGCGCCGCCTGCTCGCCGCGGGCGCCCGCTTCGACCGGGGCGCCGACGGCGGGCTGGCGCTCACCCGCGAGGGCGGCCACCGGGCCGACCGCATCGCGCACGCCGGCGGCGACGCCACCGGCGCCGAGATCCAGCGGGCGCTGGTCGCCGCCGTCGCGGCCGAGCCGCGCATCGAGGTCATCGAGCACGCGCTCGCCCTCGACGCGCTGCTCGCCCCCTCCGCCGGCGGCCCGCCCCGCGTCGCCGGGGTCACCCTGCACGTCATGGGCGAGGGGCGGCGTGACGGCGTGGGCGCGGTGCGCGCGGGCGCCGTGGTCGTCGCGACGGGCGGCATCGGGCAGGTCTTCGCCGCCACCACCAACCCGCCGGTGTCCACCGGCGACGGGGTGGCGCTGGCGGTGCGCGCCGGGGCCGACGTCCAGGACCTGGAGTACGTCCAGTTCCACCCCACGGCGCTGTGGCTGGGCGCCGACGCGCGCGGCCAGCAGCCGCTGGTGTCGGAGGCCGTGCGCGGCGAGGGCGCGTTCCTGGTCGACACCCGCGGCCGCCGGTTCATGGCGGGCGAGCACGAGCTGGCCGACCTGGCGCCGCGCGACGTCGTGGCCCGCGCCATCGCCCGCGCCATGGCCGACACCGGCGCCGACCACGTCCTGCTCGACGCCCGGCACTTCGGCGCCGCGACCTGGGAGCGGCGCTTCCCCACCATCCTCGCCACCTGCCGCGAGCACGGCGTCGACCCGGTGACCGAACCCATCCCCGTGGTGCCCGCCGCCCATTACGCCTCCGGCGGCATCCGCACCGACCTGGGGGGCGCGTCGTCGGTGCCCGGGCTGTTCGCGGTCGGCGAGGCCGCCTGCACGGGCGTGCACGGCGCCAACCGGCTGGCGTCCAACTCGCTGCTGGAGGGCCTGGTGTTCGCCGACCGGATCGCCCGCCGGCTCGCCGAGGAGGCGCCCCCCGCCGCGCCGGCCGGCCTCGCCGACGACCCCCGCCCGCAGGGCCTGGCCGACCCGGCCGTGGTGCCCGAGCTGCGCGCCGCCATGTCGCGCTACGCCGGGGTGGTCCGCGACGGGACCGGGCTGCTCCGCGCCGGCGCCGTCCTCGACCGGCTGGCCCGCACCGGCACCTCGCTGCCGGGGATCGCGGCGTGGGAGGCCACCAACCTGCTCACCGTGGCGAGCCTGGTCGTCGCGCACGCCGAGGCCCGCCGCGAGAGCCGCGGCGCCCACTGGCGGGCCGACCACCCCGAGCACGCCGCCGACCCGGCCGGCCCCGGCGGGACCGCGCTCGGCGGACTCGACGCCGAGGGCCGGGTCCGGGTCCGCCCGGCCCCCGCCCGCCCGGCCGCGCCCGAGGGGCTCGCCGCCGAACTCGCCGCCGCCCTGCCCGAGGCCGCCACCGCGGACGGCGGCGGGCCTGCCGCCGCGGCGGTGGGACTGGTGCGCACGGCCCTGCGCGAGGACCTGGGCCGCGGCGCCGGGGTGGACGTCACCACCGCCGCCACCGTGCCCGCCGGCCAGCTCAGCACCGCCGACGTGGTCGCCCGCGCCGACGGCGTCGTGGCGGGCCTCCCGCTGGCCGAACTCGTGTTCTGGCTGGTGGCCGACGGCGCCGTGCAGGTCGAGCGGCACACCGCCGACGGCACCCGGGTGCGCCGCGGCGAGGTGCTGATGACCGCCACGGCCCGCACCCGCGACCTGCTCACCGCCGAGCGCACCGCCCTCAACCTGCTGACCCACCTGTCGGGCATCGCCACCGCCACCGCGGCGTGGGTCGACGCCGTCGCGGGCACCGGCGCGCGGGTGCGCGACAGCCGCAAGACCCACCCGGGGCTGCGCGCGCTGGAGAAGTACGCGGTGCGCTGCGGCGGCGGGGTCAACCACCGGTTCGGGCTGTCCGACGCGGCGCTCATCAAGGACAACCACGTGATCGCGGCCGGCGGGGTCGCCGAGGCGGTCACCGCGGTGCGCCGCGCCTACCCGGGCCTGCCGCTGGAGGTCGAGGTCGACCGGATCGACCAGATCGAGCCCGCGCTCAAGGCCGGTGCCGAGGAGATCCTGCTCGACAACTTCACCCCCGGGGACCTGCGCCGCGCGGTGGCGCTGGTCGCGGGGCGGGCCCGGCTGGAGTCGAGCGGGGGGTTGACGCTTTCCTCCGCTTCGGAGGTGGCGGCGACCGGGGTCGACTATCTTGCGGTGGGAGCCCTCACCCACTCCAGCCCCGCGCTGGACATCGCCCTGGACCTCCGCGCGACCCACTGACCCCGCCACGCCCCTGGAGACTCCCTGATGCTGCTCGCGATCGACGTCGGCAACTCCCACACCGTCTTCGGCCTCTTCGACGGAGAGGACCTGATGGAGCACTGGAGAGTCGCCACCGAGGCGCGGCGCACCGCCGACGAGTGGGCGGTGGTGCTCCAGGGGCTCATCGGCGGCAGCGCGCTCATGGGCGTCGGCGACGTCGACGGCATCGCCATGTGCTGCTCGGTGCCGTCGGTGCAGCACGAGATGCGCGAGATGTTCCGCCGGCACTTCGGCGACGTCACCGCCGTCATCGTGGAGCCGGGGGTCAAGACGGGGGTGCCCGTGCGCATGGACAACCCCAAGGAGGTCGGCAGCGACCGCATCATCAACGCGCTGGCGGCGGTGCAGCTCTACGGCGGGCCGTGCGTGGTGGTCGACTTCGGCACCGCCACCACCTTCGACGCGGTGAGCGTGAAGGGCGAGTACGTGGGCGGCGCCATCGCGCCCGGCATCGACATCTCGGTCGAGGCGCTGTCGCGGCGCGGCGCCCAGCTGCACATGGTCGAGATCGTCAAGCCGCGCGCGGCCATCGCGAAGAACACCACCGAGGCGCTGCGCTCCGGCATCGTCTACGGCTTCGCCGGGCAGGTCGACGGCATCGTCGACCGCATGGCCCAGGAGCTCACCGACGACGTCGACTCCGTCACCGTGGTGGCCACCGGCGGGCTGGCGCCCCTGGTGGTGGACGAGTGCGAGACCGTCGACGTGCACGAGCCGTGGCTCACCCTGATCGGTCTGCGCCTGGTGTTCCAGCGCAACACCGCCTGACCGGGGCGGGCGCCGGATCGTCCGTCCACCACGGGGTCGCGGCGCCGATAGGATCGGGTCCGTGAGCGATGTGCTGGACGATTCCTATGACGACCTGCCCGAGCAGATGCGGGTCCGGCGCGAGAAGCTGGACCGGCTCCGGGAGCAGGGGATCGACCCCTTCCCCGTCGGGTTCCCCCGGACCACCGCCATCGGCGCCGTCCGGGCCGCCCACGGCGACCTGGCGCCCGACACCGCCACCGGCGAGCGGGTGGGGATCGCCGGCCGGGTGATGCTGTACCGCACCGGCGGGAAACTCTGCTTCGCCACGCTGCGCGACGACTCCGGCGATCTCCAGGTCATGCTCTCGCTCGACCGGCTGGGCGCCGAGTCCCTGGCGTCCTGGAAGGCCGACATCGACCTGGGCGACCACGTCGGCGTCGAGGGCGAGGTCATCACCTCGCGCCGCGGCGAGCTGTCGGTCATGGTCGACTCCTGGACGCTGACCGCCAAGTGCCTGCGCCCGCTGCCCGACAAGCACAAGGGCCTCACCGACCCCGAGGCGCGGGTCCGGCAGCGCTACGTCGACCTCATCGTCAACCCCGAGGCGCGCGACATGGTGCGCCGCCGCGCCGCCGCCGTGCGGTCGCTGCGCACCGGCCTGACCGACCTCGGCTACATCGAGGTCGAGACCCCGATGCTGCAGCAGGTGCACGGCGGCGCCACCGCGCGCCCGTTCACCACCCACATCAACGCCTACGACCTCGACCTGTACCTGCGCATCGCGCCCGAGCTGTACCTGAAGCGGCTCGTGGTCGGCGGCATCGAGCGGGTCTTCGAGATCAACCGGAACTTCCGCAACGAGGGCGCCGACTCCACGCACAACCCCGAGTTCACGATGCTGGAGTTCTACCGCGCCTACGCCGACTACGACGACATGGCCGACACCACGCGCGAGCTGATCCAGGGGGCCGCGCGGGCCGTGTTCGGCTCCACCGTGGTCGAGCGCGACGGCGTCGAGGTCGACCTCGGCGGCGCGTGGCCGCAGGTCACCCTCTACGGGGCGGTGTCCGAGGCCCTGGGCGAGGAGGTCACCCCGCGCACGCCCGTCGAGGACGTGCGCAAGCTGGCCGACCGCCGCGGCGTCGAGTGGAGCCCCGACTGGGGGCCGGGCAAGCTGGTCGAGCACCTCTTCGAGGAGCTGGTCGAGGACACCCTCGTGCAGCCGACGTTCGTGCGCGACTACCCGGTCGAGACCAGCCCGCTCACCCGGCAGCACCGCGACGACCCGCTGCTCACCGAGAAGTGGGACCTCATCGGGTTCGGCATGGAGCTGGGCACCGGCTACTCCGAGCTGGTCGACCCGGTCGAGCAGCGGCGCCGCCTCACCGAGCAGTCGCTGCTGGCGTCCGGCGGCGACCCCGAGGCCATGCAGCTCGACGAGGACTTCCTGCGCGCCCTGGAGTACGGCATGCCGCCCAGCGGCGGGGTCGGCGTGGGCGTCGACCGCCTGCTCATGGCGTTCACCGGGAAGAACATCCGGGAAACCGTTCTGTTCCCGCTGGTGAAGCCGGAGTGATCAGCGGGCGCCCCGATGTTGTCGGATCGTGATATTGCCCACTCCGGCGAATCCGCAGGCCACGGGCACTGTCTTCATGGTCACTTTCTGAATACTCCGGGACGCGGTGCGGGGTCGCCGCGCCCCGTGTCGGAAAGATGGTTACCGCAGGTCAATACCTGGATTGAAGTTTCCTGCATTCCCGCACCATGACGCACCCGTACCGCTCGGTCACCCGCTGTCGCGGAATCGACCTTGACGACCTGTACGCATCCGCTTAGCGTTTCGAAGCGAGCGGAGAAATCCGCGTGTTTGCCGTAGTGGAACTACATGACGGTGAGTGAGGATGGCTGAGCACGGCTTCGGCGGCTTCTTCCATCCTTCGCCATGTGCGCCCCCGCGCGATCTGTCCGTCCCAGATCGACGCCCTCGGGTCCGTGGCCTCCCACCCGCGCTGTGCGACCGCCTCTGTGCCAGGGAGACGACCGCACCGGCGACCGGTGGCCGGCCGCGGAGAGAACCCGGGCGCCCGTGTCGAGAGGCCCGCGCCTCCCTTCCGCCCCATCCGCTGCGGCGACGAGTTGTTGTTCCGCACTCACCACGGATGAGGGAGGACGGAGTGGAACAGGCCACACTCGTACGTCGTGCCGTGAAGGACCCGGGCGTCCCGCTGCTGCGCGAGAGCATGGTCCCGGCCCCGGCACCGGCATCTGACGGAGGGCAGAGCCTTCCGGTCAACTTGACCGACGATGAACTCCAGCTGCTGGCGGAAATCGCCACCGGCGTGACCACGGACGTCGCCGCCCGGCGGCTCGAACTCAGCGCGCGCACCCTGCGCCGCCGGCTCCGCGCGATCTGCGACCAGCTCGGCGTGAACACCCCCATCGAGGCGGTCGTCTGGGCCGCCCGCAAGCAGCTCATCTGATCCCGACCCCCCGGGTGTCCCGCCGGCAGCACCACGGCGGGGCACCCCCCGCGCGTCCCCACCCGCGTCCCCGCGCCACCCCGTCCGGCCAGTAGCCTGGGCTCCCATGCAGCACGCTCACGCGCTCACCGTCCGCCGCGCCCGCACCGGCGACGTCGTGCACATCCGCCGCCTGATGGACACCTACAGCGCCGAGCGCCGCGTGCTCGCCAAAAGCACCGTCCACCTGTACGAGGACGTGCAGGAGTTCTGCGTCGCCGAACTCGGCGAGGGCGACTCCGCCACCGTGGTCGGCTGCGGCGCCCTGCACGTCCTGTGGGAGGACCTCGCCGAGGTCCGCACGGTGGCGGTCGACCCCGCGTGCAAGGGCCGCGGCGTCGGCCACCGGATCGTGGCCGACCTGCTCGACCGCGCCCGCGACCTCGGCGTCCGCCGCGTGTTCTGCCTGACGTTCGAGACCGCGTTCTTCGCCCGGCACGGCTTCCGGCCCATCCAGGGCGCCCCGGTGTCGCCGCGCGTCTACGAGGAGTTGCTGCGCTCCTACGACGAGGGCGTCGCCGAGTTCCTCGGCCTCGACCGGGTCAAGCCCAACACCCTCGGCAACACCCGCATGCTCGTGCACCTGGAGCCGCCCGGCGCGCCGTGACGCGCCGGGCGCCCGCCCGCTCACAGCAGCCGCAACTGCCGGTCCTTCGGCCGCCGCCGCGCCGCGGTCTCCTCGTCCACCGGCATGGTCAGCCCGGGGTCGATGTCGGCCAGGAACGGCGACGGCGCCGTGTCGACCGCTGTGCCGCGCCGGGTCCGCCGCCGCGCCCGCGACAGGTAGAGCCGGTGCCGGGCCCGCGTGAGCCCGACGAAGAACAGCCGCCGCTCCTCGGCGTCGTCGGCCCCGGCGGGCTCGCCCGGCAGCCGGAACGGCAGCAGGCCGTCGTCGCAGCCCACCAGGAACACCACCGGGAACTCCAGCCCCTTCGCGGCGTGCAGGGTCAGCAGCGCCACCCGGTCGGCGCGCGGGTCGAGCGCGTCGACCTCGGCGCCCACCGCCAGCTCGCCGAGGAACCGGTCGAGGTCGGCGCCGCACCGGCCGGCCAGCGGCCGCACCAGCTCGGCGGCCGTCCGCACGTCGGTCACCCGGGCGTCGTCGCCCGCGTACCGGTCGGCCAGCGCCGCGGCCGCCGCGCGCACCCGGTCGGCGACCTCCCCACCGGGGTGGTGCGGCAGCTCGGCGGCGAGCAGCCGCACAGCGGGGCGGGCGAGCAGCCGGTCGTGCGACCGCTTCTGGTAGGGCACCCCCGCGGTGTCGAACGCGCTCATCACCACCTCGCTCTGCGCGTCGGTCCGGTAGAGCACGCAGATGTCGCCGAAGGAGAGCCCGCCGTCGCCGTCGTCGGTGACGCGCCCGCTGTCGAGGGAGTGCCAGGACGTGCCGCCCAGCAGCCGGTCGATCGCCCGGGCCGCGAACGACGCCTCGGCCCGCTCGTCGGCGGCCACGTGCACGCCGATGCGCGGCGGGTCGGCGAAGTCGCCGACCGCGCGCAGCTCCCGGCCGGGGACCAGGGAGGCCGGCGCGATGGCCTGCGACGCGGCGGACACGATCGTGGCGTTGGACCGGTAGTTGCGGTGCAGCCGGACGGTGGCCGCGCCGGGGTGGTCCTCGGTGAAGCGGAGGAAGAACCCGACGTCGGCGCCGCGGAACCCGTAGATGGCCTGGTCCGGGTCGCCGATCGCGGTCAGGTTGCCGTCGGGGCCCGCGAGCAGGCGCAGCAGCGCGTACTGGGCCTCGTCGACGTCCTGGTACTCGTCGACGCTGATCCACCGCCACCGCTCGCGGTACCGGCGGGCCAGTTCGGGGTCCGCGCCGAGCAGCCGCACCGGCAGCGCCACCAGGTCCGCGAAGTCCACCAGGTCCAGTTCGCGCAGGCGGCGCAGGTAGGCGGCCTCCTCCGGGGAGGGGTCGGCGCCGGAGGCGGTGTCGCGGGCGGCCAGCACCGCCCGGCCCGCGCGCTCCGACCCGGCGGTCTCGGCGGCGACCTCGGCCTGCCGGGCGGCGTCGGCCACCCCGAACTCCGCCGACAGCCCGGCCGCCGCGTGCAGCTCGCGCAGGATCAGCAGGCCCAGGCCGTGGAAGGTGGTGACGGTCAGCTCGTCGGCGCGGTCGCCCAGCAGGTCGGCCAGCCGCTCCCGCAACTCCTCGGCGGCGCGCCGGGTGAAGGTGATGGCCAGGCACTCCGCCGCTGGGACGCCCCGCTCGGCGACCAGGTGCGCGATGCGGCGGGTCACGGTGCGGGTCTTGCCCGTTCCGGGGCCGGCGACGATGAGCAGCGGACCGCCAGGGACCTCGGCGGCGGCGCGCTGCTCGGGGTCGAGCCCGTCGAGCAGCCCCTGGGGGCGGGCCGGTTCGGCCGGGGCGTCGGGGAACAGCACCGGCTCGACGGGTGTCCGGCCGGCGGGGGACGGCCGGTCGGCGGCGGCCGGCGCCGCCGGAGCGGGCGCCGCCGCCGCGGGCTCGCCCCCCTTGCCGGAGCCGGACGACGGGACCGCGTCGGCGCCGTGCGCGTCGAACAGGGTGGGGGCGGCGCCGGCGGACCGGGCCAGCTCCTCGGGGCGGAACATCCGGATGGTGCCGTACACGCCGTCGTAGCCGGCGTCGCGCACCACCTCGCCGCGGCGCAGCCGGGTGACGGCCTCGCCGAGCAGGGTGCCGCCGGCCGCGGCGACGTCCTCGGCCGGAACGGTCCGCAGGATGTCCAGTTCGGGGCCGAGCGCGGCCACCAGCCGGGCGACCTCGCCCTGCACCCGCTTGCTCTTGGGGCCGACGCCGACGATCTCGCTGACGATCTCCGGCAGCGGCACCAGGCTGGTGAACCCGGCCGCGCCCGGCGGCCGGTAGCCGAGGTCGCGGTCGGCCAGGGCGCTGATCCGGTGCCCCACGCCCACGGTGACCGGGCGGCCGCACACGGGGCAGCGGCCGCCGTGCGCCCGGGTCTCGTGCGGGTCGAACCGCACGCCGCACTTGCGGTGGCCGTCGGAGTGGTACTTGCCCTCCTCGGGGAAGAACTCGACCGTGCCGCCGAACCCCGCGCCGGTCTCCAGCGCGCGGCGGACCGCGAAGTAGTCGAGGTCGGTGTCGAAGCGTGTGGCCTCGCGGGCGAGCATCGGCGGGGAGTGCGCGTCGGAGTTGCTGACCAGGGTGTAGCGGTCGAGCGAGGAGACGGTCCAGTTCATCTCCGGGTCGCTCGACAGGCCGGTCTCCACGGCGAAGACGTGGTCGGCGAGGTCGGCGTAGCAGTCGGCGACCGCGTCGAACCCGGACTTGGAGCCGAGGACCGCGAACCACGGGGTCCACACGTGGGCGGGCACCAGGTAGGAGCCGGGGTCGCTGGCGAGGGTGATCTCCAGCAGGTCCCGGGAGTCGAGGCCGAGGATCGGGCGCCCGTCGGAGGCGAGGTTGCCGATGCGCGCGAGGTCCGCCGTGATCGCCTCCGCCGCGTCCATGGACGGGGCGTAGAGCAAATGATGGACCTTTCGGGTGCGGTCCCCCCGTTTATAGATGGTGGATATCTCCACCGACAGCAGGAACCGCGTGGGTTTCCGACACGCGGGCGGCAGGGTGCGCAGCACCCGCTCCTCGATTTCCGGGCGGAGCCGGAACAGACCGGGCTCGGCGGGCACGAGATTGGCGCGCAACTCCTCGCGCCAGGCGGGGTGAGTGAAATCACCCGTTCCCACGAGCGCTATGCCCTTGCGGGCCGCCCACCAGGCGAGGTGTTCCAGGTCGCAATCCCTGCTGCACGCCCGCGAGTACTTGGAGTGGATATGCAGATCTGCGTGGAACTCCACCGACGGCCCTCCCAATGTCCCGGCGGGGCGGGACGTGCCGCCCTTGCCCGCGCCGGATACCCGATGCTGTTCGCCGCGCGTCCCGCACGACTCGACCCGTGCCAGGATGCCACCCTCCCGCGGTGTGCGCGGCCCGCGCCCGCATATGGTGCCCGGTGCGGGAGTACGGTATACGGACGGGTAATGTGGCGATTGCGGGGCTGAACTCGGGGAAGTCCTCTTACGGGTGCCGGTGTTGGCACCGCGCAGATCCGTTCGGTCCGCACAGCGCGAAACCGGTCGGCCCGGCTACGAAGCGTCGTCCTTTCCGCGGCGATTCGGTTGCGGTCGGCCGCCGCTAAGCGAGATCGCGCGGTCCGCTCGGAGGCGCTACGCCTTAAGTGGTAGGGCTTTCCCGCGCGTTGGAAAGGCGCGCGGGGTCGGGGCGGGGTCCGGAGGCGGGTGAAAGGTGTCTATGATGTCGGAGACCACGCCGATGTCGGTGGTCGCGCGTGTGCGCGCGGCGCCGCGTCCCGCCTGCTCCCGGGCATCGGCCGACGGCCACCTCCGGGTGGGGTAATTGCTGCATGAAGTAACAACAACGAAGGGGTGTGCGCTTGATGGGTGATGTTCTTTCGGCGCTGATCCCCCCGGCCGTCGTCGCGGCGGTGTTCTGCACGTTCGTCGTCCAGCTTCTCCGCAAGGAGATGGCGCCGAGGACGTCGGACGGCCGCCTGGTCAGCGAGGCCGACGCGGCCCCGGGCCGCGACGCCCCCACCGCCGGAACGGCGCGCCAGGGCGGGACCGATGTCGTTGCAGCGGAAGACGGGGCAAAGGGTGCGGAGGGTTCCGCGGTGGATGTCCAGGACGACGGGCCGCGCTCCGCATAGCCGTCGAATGAGGTCCACCGTGTTGTAACGGCCGGCCGCATCCGCCCTCTGGCGGGGCCGGCCGTCTAACCGGCGTGGCGCGTTGATTTAGCTCCGGGCGGGGCAGGGCATACCCTCGGATGATTTTTTGACCTCCCGAGAATTGTCTTTCTCCTTCGCTCCGGATAGCTTTATATTCAGGTGCCGCCGCACCGCTCTGCTGAAAGGTTTGTATCTATGGCGCAAAAGGTCCAGGTGCTTCTCGTCGACGATCTCGATGGCGGCGAGGCCGACCAGACGGTTTCGTTCGGGGTCGACGGCTCCGCTTACGAGATCGACCTCAGTTCCGAGAACGCCTCCAAGCTGCGCGAGGCCCTCGCGCCGTTCGTCGAGGCCGCGCGCAAGGCGCCCGCCAAGGGCGGGCGCGGCGCGGGGCGGACCCGGCCGCAGCGCAACGCGCCGAGCCGCGAGCGCAGCGCCGAGATCCGCGCGTGGGCCAAGGCCGCGGGCAAGCAGGTCAACGAGCGCGGGCGCATCCCGGCCGCGATCGTGGCCGAGTACGAGGCCGCTCAGCGCTGACCCCGGCCCGCCCGCCCGCATGCGCGGGGTGGCCGCGCGGAGGTCCCGGACCCCGGGATATCCGCGCGTCCATGGCCGACGGCCGCACCCCGGCCCGGCGGGCCGTGCCCGCCCACCGCTGTTCGCTCACAGCACACCACACCGACGACCCCGGACGGCCCGCGTCCTCCCAGATCAGGGGAGGTGCGGGCCGTTCGCTTGCGGCGTACCCGGAACACGGCGGCGCTGCGGGGAGTTGGAGACGGGTGAACGGCCTATCGTCGGGGAAGGTCTCATGCACCGAGGGCCGGCGACGACGCCGGTCCGCGTGGAGAGTGCCGGTTCGCCCGGCGGTCCGCCTGAACCTGGTGGACGGGTACCGATGAGCGCCTGCGCGGGAGAGTTCCGCGGAGGCCGGAT
>NZ_BCRK01000115.1 GCF_001552555.1 Nocardiopsis trehalosi NBRC 14201
CTCCGGGGCTCTGCCGCCCGCTGGGCGGCATCGGGGTGCCACCGGGCGGCACCGGCGGCGGTGAGGCGGCGCCGGGACGTGGGGGGCCGCACCGGCGGTCGGCGAGGCGGCGGTCCGGACCGGTCCGGGAAACGCCGCAGGCCCCCGGCGGGTGCCGGGGGCCTGCGGCGCGCTGCGGTACTGCTCCGGGGTCCGGGGGACCGGACGGGCCGTCGCTACGGGACGGTGATGCTGTCCTGCTTGCTGTGGACGCCCTCGCCGTCGAAGCCGTAGATCTGGAAGGTGGCGGAGGTGACGTCGCCCTCGGCGTCGAAGTCGATCGGGCCGCTGACGCCCTGGTAGTCGATGTCCTCGCCGTCGCGGATGAGGTCGCGGCACTCCGCGAAGCCGCTGCACTCGGTGCCGTCCTTGCTGACGGCCTCCATCTCGGTGACGAACTCGGCCGGGACGGTGCTCTCGGCCTGCTCGGCGGCGAGCGCGGTGATGATGGTGCAGTCGTAGACCTGGCCGGCGAACTGGAGGACCTCCAGGTCCTCGTCGAAGCCGGTCAGCCCCTCGATGAACGCCTCGTCACCGGTGTCGGGCGCGGTGCCCTGGAAGCCCTCGATGGTGCTGGGGTCGTCGGCGTCGACCTTCTCGGCGAGGGTCTCGTCGTTCAGGCCGTCGGTGCCGTACATGCGGTCGGCGCCGACACCGTTCTCGATGAGGCCGGTGATGATCTGCACGCCCTCTTCGAAGGCGACGAGGACGACGGCGTCGGGGTCGGCGTCGCCGACCTCGTTGACGACGGAGTCGAAGTTCGGCGCGTTGGGGTCGTAGCCCTCCTGGTAGACGACCTCGATGCCGTTCTCCTCGAGGGCGTCGGCGGCGGCGTTGGCCAGGCCTTCTCCGTAGTCGTCGGCGCGGTAGGTCACGGCGACGGTCTGGTGGCCGTCGGCGGCGATCTTCTCGGCGAGCACGGGGCCCTGCATGTTGTCGCTGGGGGCGGTGCGCCAGTAGTAGCCGCTCTCGTCCTCCTCGGCGAGGCCGGGGGCGGTGTTGGAGCCGGAGCACTGGACGACCTCGGCGGCGGTCACGGTGTCCATGATCGCCTGGGTCATGCCGGAGGCGGCGGCGCCGATGATGACGTCGGCGTCCTGGTCGACGAGCCGGTTGGCGGCGTCGTTGGCCTGGGCGGCGTCGTTGGCCTCGTCGCCGGTGAGGAAGGCGGGCAGTTCGGTGTCGAGGACGCCGCCGGCGTCGTTGATCTCCTGGAGGGCGTACTCGGCCGCGCTGATCTGGGGCGGGCCGAGGTGGGAGAGGTCGCCGGTCTCGGGCAGGACGTACCCGTACTGGAGGGCGTCGGCCTCGCCGCCGCCTCCGTCGCCTCCGCCGCCACCGCAGGCGGTCAATCCAAGGGCGACGGCCGCGGCCGCCGCGGTGAGGCTGAGGGCCTTCGTGCTCGGCATTGAGGTCTCTCCGTTCAACCGGCTGGTGAGCGCTGGGGGAATCGCCGCCGTGATGTGCGAGGGTTGGCCGCGCTTAACCACGTGCGTTAGCGGAGCTTAATCAGATGCGGGTGATGTGCGGTAGATCGCCGGTTATGTCGGTGCCGAGTCTGCTTCATTCCGTTACCGCTCCGTAGTCATCGGGCGGAGTGGAATCCCCTGTTCAGAGCGATTTCTCACGGTACGTCGGAGGGGAATCGCTCTTGGTGATCACCGTCCGTGCGCATGATCGCGGAACGGTCGCGGCGCGCGGGCGCGGTGGGAGCGCGGCCGGCGCGGGTCCGGAGCGGGGGCCCGCCGGCCGTCAGAAGGCGGCGACCGCCGCCGTCAGCTGAGGGGCCACCAGCAGGGCCGGCAGCAGGTCCGCGACGGGCAGCGCCCGGATGCGCAGCAGGCGCAGCGCCACGCCCGCCAGCAGCAGCCCGCCGGTGGCGGTCAGCGCCGCCACCGCCGCGTCGGACAGCACGTTGCCCACGGCCACGCCGAGCACGGTGAACGCGCCCTGGTAGACCAGCACGGGGCCGGCCGACGCCATCACGCCCACCCCCAGCCCCGCCGCGAACGCGACCGCCGCGAACCCGTCCAGCGCGGCCTTGAGGGCGAGCTGGTCGATGCCGTTGCCCAGCCCGTCGTTGATGGCACCCAGGATGGCCAGCGGGCCCACCACGAACACCAGCGAGGACGTGACGAAGCCCTCGACGAACCGGGACCCCCCGCCGTCGCCCGCCGGCTCCGCCCCGGCCGGTTCCGCCCCCGCGGCGGCCGCGCGCCGCCCCCCGACGGCGGCGGGCGCCCGGTCGAGCAGCCGGCGCACGGCGGCCCCCAGGTCGTCCAGCCGGTCCTCCAGCCGCAGCAGCGACCCCGCCACGCCGCCGATGAGCAGCGACCCCAGCACGATCAGCATGGGCGCTGAGGGGCCCACCGCCGAGGTCAGCGCGTCGCCGGTGACCTCGGCCGCGCTCAGCGCGGCCAGGAGCAGCGTGACCAGGCCCAGGGCGCCGGTGGTGACCTCGCGCGTGCGCTCGGGCAGCCGGTGGCCCAGCGCCAGGCCGACGGCGGAGCCGACGATGATCGCGGTGACGTTGACGAGCGTGCCGAGTCCGGGCATGGCGGGGCCTTCCAGAGGGCGGGGGCGGGGGCGGGGGAGAGGCGGGGCGGGGAGGGGGTCAGGCGTCGCGCAGCATGCAGGTGAGCCGCGACGTGCACACCCGGCGGCCCCGGTCGTCGGACATGACGATGTCCCAGGTGGCCAGGGTGCGCCCCAGGTGGACCGGGGTGGCCACCCCGGTGAGGTACCCGGAGGTGGCGCTGCGGTGGTGGGTGGCGTTGATCTCGATGCCGACGGCGATGCGCCCCTCCCCGGCGTGGATGGCCGAGCCCACCGACCCCAGGGTCTCGGCGAGGACGCACGACGCGCCGCCGTGCAGCAGCCCGTAGGGCTGGGTGTTGCCCTCCACCGGGATGCGGCCGACCACGCGCTCGGTCGACGCCTCGCTGATCTCCAGCCCCATGCGCTCGCCGAGGGCGCCGGCGGAGTTCGGCGAGCCCATGATCTCGGCCAGTCGGTGGGAGTCCAGCGTCATCGTGCACCTGCTCTCGTCGGGGCGGTCGGCGGGCCGGGAGGGGCCGCGCCGGGGGCGGACCTCGGCGCCGGGTCCGCGCCGCCGAAGCGGGGACCGCGAAAAAGTCCGCACCGCATCCTAGGATTCCCCTTGTGGCGATGACACCAGAGACCCCCGAGCGAACCCCGACCGCACCGGCCCGCGGGGGTGCGGCGGCCCCCGGCGGGGGCCCGCGCCTGCTGCTGCTGGACGGCCACTCCATGGCGTTCCGCGCCTTCTTCGCGCTGCCGGTCGAGAAGTTCGGCACCACCACCGGGCAGGCCACCAACGCGGTGTACGGCTTCACGTCCATGCTGATCAAGCTGCTGCGCGACGAGAAGCCCACCCACGTCGCGGTGGCCTGGGACCTCTCCGGCCCCACGTTCCGCCACGAGGTGTACGAGGAGTACAAGGCCGGGCGCTCCGACACCCCGCCGGACCTGCCGTCGCAGGTCGACCTGGTGCAGCAGATCATGCGGCTCATGGGCATCACCAACGTGTCGGCCACCGGGTTCGAGGCCGACGACGTCATCGCCACCCTGGCCGCCCGCGGCTGCGACGCCGGCATGGAGGTGCTGATCGCCTCCGGCGACCGCGACGCCTTCCAGCTCGTCACCGACGCCTGCACGGTGCTGTACCCGGGCAAGAGCCTGTCCGACCTCACCCGCATGACCCCCGACCGCATCCTGGAGCGCTACGGCGTGCCGCCCGAGCGCTACCGCGACCTCGCCGCGCTCGTCGGCGAGAAGGCCGACAACCTGCCCGGCGTCCCCGGGGTCGGCCCCAAGACCGCCGCCAAGTGGATCACCAAGTACGGCACCCTGGACGACCTGGTCGCCCACGCCGACGAGCTCACCGGCAAGGCCGGGCAGAACCTGCGCGACCACCTCGACTCCGTGCTGCGCAACCACCGGCTCAACCGGCTCGACACCGACGTCGACCTGCCCGCCGAGGTGGCCGACCTCACCCCCGACGCCGCCGACCGCGACGCCATCAACGAGCTGTTCGACACCCTGGAGTTCGCCTCCACGCTGCGCGACCGCCTGTTCGCCGTCCTCGGCGAGGCCGCCGACGCCCCGCCGGCGGAGGTGTCCGACGAAGGCTTCCCGGTGGAGCTCACCGTGCCCGGCCCCGGCGAGGCCGCCGCGTGGCTGGCCGCGCACGCCGCCGGCCCCGACCGCGTCGGCGTGGCCGTCGACGGCACCTGGGCGCAGGGCACCGGGTCGGTCGCCGGGCTGGCCGTGGCCGCCGCAACGGGCGCCGCCGCCCACTTCGACCCCTCGGCCCTGGGCCCCGACGACGAGCAGGCCGTCGCCGCCTGGCTGGCCGACCCCGACCGCCCCAAGGCGCTGCACGACGCCAAGGGCCCCCTGCTGGCCCTGGCGGCGCACGGCTGGACCCTGGCCGGCCTCACCAGCGACACCGCGCTCGCCGCCTACCTGGTGCAGCCCGGTGGGCGCAAGTTCGAGCTGGGCGACCTCTGCCGCCGCTACCTGGGCCGCGAACTCGCCGCCCCGCAGGGCGGCGACGGCCAGCTGGCCCTCGACATCACCGGCGAGGCGGGCGACGACCGCGCCGCCGCCCGGCTCTCCCTGGCCGAGCGCGCCCGCGCCACCCGCGACCTCGCCGACGGCCTCGACACCGACCTCGGGAAGCGCGGCGGCGCCCGCCTGCTGCGCGAGGTCGAGCTGCCCCTGGTGCACGTCCTGGCGGCCATGGAGCGCGTCGGCATCGCGGCCGACCGCGGCTACCTCGACGGCCTGGAGGAGGAGTTCGCGGCCGCCCAGCGCCAGGCGGTGCAGGAGGCCCACCGGGTGGTCGGCCGCGAGTTCAACCTGGGCTCGCCCAAGCAGCTCCAGCAGATCCTGTTCACCGAACTCGACCTGCCCAAGACCAAGCGCATCAAGACCGGCTACACCACCGACGCCGACGCCCTGGCCTGGCTGGCCGGGCAGACCGACAACGAGCTGCCCGTCATCCTGCTGCGCCACCGCGACCAGACCCGGCTGCGCACCACGGTCGAGGGGCTGATCAAGACCGTCGCCGCGGACGGCCGCATCCACACCACCTACAACCAGACCGTGGCCGCCACCGGGCGGCTCAGCTCGGTCGAGCCCAACCTGCAGAACATCCCCGTGCGCACCGACGCCGGGCGCCGCATCCGGCGGGCGTTCGTGGTGGGCGGCGGCTACTCCCGGCTGCTCACCGCCGACTACAGCCAGATCGAGCTGCGCATCATGGCGCACCTGTCCGAGGACGCGGCGCTGATCGAGGCGTTCCAGACCGGCCACGACTTCCACGCCGAGATCGCCGCCCGGGTGTTCAAGATCGGCGTCGACCAGGTCGACGGCGAGGCCCGCGCCCGCATCAAGGCCATGAACTACGGGCTCGCCTACGGGCTGAGCGCGTTCGGCCTGTCGGGCCAGCTCGGCATCACCCCCGACGAGGCCCGCGGCCTCATGGACGACTACTTCGCCCAGTTCGGCGGGGTCCGCGACTACCTGCACGAGGTCGTCGAGCAGGCGCGGCGCGACGGCTACACCTCCACCATGCTGGGCCGCCGCCGCTACCTGCCCGACCTCACCAGCGACAACCGGCAGCGGCGCGACATGGCCGAGCGCATGGCGCTGAACGCCCCCATCCAGGGGTCGGCGGCCGACATCATCAAGGTGGCCATGCTCGACGTCGACGCCGCGCTGCGCGCCGAGGGGCTGGGCACCCGGATGCTCCTCCAGGTCCACGACGAACTCGTGCTGGAGGTCCCCGACGGCGAACTCGACACGGCGCGCCGGCTGGTGTCGGAGAAGATGGCGAGCGCCTATGATCTCCGTGTGCCGCTGGCCGTCTCGGTGGGTGTGGGCCGCGACTGGCACGAGGCCGCCCACTAGGCGGTCGCGCGGCCGCGAGGCCGCCCACCGGTTCGCCGGGGCACCGCCGCCGACCCGCTCCGAAAGGGGGACCCGATGCCGACCCGCGCGCCGCGCGTCAGCGTGGCCCTGCCCGAGGACGAGCTCGCCTGGCGCTTCACGCGTTCCGGCGGGCCCGGCGGGCAGCACGTCAACACCTCCGACACCCGGGTCTCCCTCTCCCTCGACCTGCGCGCCACCGGGGCCCTCACCGACGACCAGCGCGCCCGCGCGCTGGACCGGCTGGCGGGCCGCCTGGCCGACGGCGTGCTGACCGTCACGGTCAGCGACTCCCGTTCGCAGGCGCGCAACCGCGACCTCGCCCGGGAGCGGCTGGCGGCGCTGCTCGCCGACGCCGCCGCCCCGGGGCCGCGGTCGCGCCGGCCCACCCGGCCCAGCCGGTCGGCGCGCGAGCGCCGGCTCACCGACAAGCGGCGCCGTTCGGACGTCAAGCGCACGCGGTCCCGCCGATTCGACGACTGACGCCCCCAGCACCGCCCGGATCGTCCGTGAAGGGATGGCGACCCCCCGTTTCCGGGAGCGGGAAGCGCGGAGTACGATGCCTCGATTGCGGCCTTGGCCGCTTTCGACGTCCGGATTCCGATTGACCTCAACGCCCGCGTCTCATATTCTGGCCGGAGCGTTGTGGACTCGCGTGCGCAACTCGACCCTGGAGATCGTGCCGGGTGTGGCAGACAAGACCGCATACTCGACCCGGCTTCCACGGCTCGGGCGGCGTGCTGGGTCGGCCGCCCCACCGGTGGACGCACCGCGGGTCGCCGGGGCCGACAAGCCCCGCCATCCCCGCGGACGCCCCTCCGACGGACGGACCGCCCGAATCCGCGGCGTGCCCATCTTCTGTCCATATCCGTGTCCGGAGTCCACCCACACATGACGAGCAGCACCGAGGCCACCTCGACACCCCAGGTAGCGGTCAACGACATCGGGTCCGAGGAAGCCTTCCTCGCGGCGATCGACGAGACCATCAAGTACTTCAACGACGGTGACATTGTCGAGGGCACCATCGTGAAGGTCGATCGAGATGAGGTCTTGCTCGACATCGGTTACAAGACCGAGGGTGTGATCCCCTCGCGTGAGCTGTCGATCAAGCACGACGTCGACCCCGGCGAGGTCGTCAGCGTCGGCGACCACGTCGAGGCCCTGGTCCTCCAGAAGGAGGACAAGGAAGGCCGCCTCATCCTGTCCAAGAAGCGCGCGCAGTACGAGCGCGCCTGGGGCACGATCGAGAAGATCAAGGAAGAGGACGGCGTCGTCACCGGCACCGTCATCGAGGTCGTCAAGGGCGGCCTCATCCTCGACATCGGTCTGCGCGGCTTCCTCCCGGCCTCCCTGGTCGAGATGCGCCGCGTCCGCGACCTCCAGCCCTACGTGGGCCGCGAGCTCGAGGCCAAGATCATCGAGCTCGACAAGAACCGCAACAACGTGGTCCTGTCGCGCCGCGCCTGGCTGGAGCAGACCCAGTCCGAGGTGCGCCAGACGTTCCTCAACACCCTGCAGAAGGGCCAGATCCGCAAGGGCGTCGTGTCGTCCATCGTCAACTTCGGCGCGTTCGTCGACCTCGGCGGGGTCGACGGCCTGGTCCACGTGTCGGAGCTGTCCTGGAAGCACATCGACCACCCCAGCGAGGTCGTCGAGGTCGGCCAGGAGGTCACGGTCGAGGTCCTCGACGTCGACATGGAGCGCGAGCGCGTCTCCCTGTCGCTCAAGGCCACGCAGGAGGACCCCTGGCAGCAGTTCGCCCGCACGCACCAGATCGGCCAGGTCGTCCCCGGCAAGGTCACCAAGCTGGTGCCGTTCGGTGCGTTCGTCCGCGTCGAGGAGGGCATCGAGGGCCTGGTCCACATCTCCGAGCTGGCCGAGCGCCACGTGGAGATCCCGGAGCAGGTCGTCCAGGTCGGCACCGAGATCTTCGTGAAGATCATCGACATCGACCTCGACCGCCGTCGCATCAGCCTCTCGCTGAAGCAGGCGAACGAGAGCGTCTCGCCCGACCAGGTCGACTTCGACCCCACGCTGTACGGCATGGCGGCCGACTACGACGAGCAGGGCAACTACAAGTACCCCGAGGGCTTCGACCCCGACAGCGGCGAGTGGCTCGAGGGCTTCGAGGCGCAGCGCGACGAGTGGGAGCAGCAGTACGCCCTCGCCCAGGCGCGCTTCGAGGCGCACCGCAAGCAGGTCGAGGAGGCCCAGGCCGCCGAGGCCGAGGCCGCCTCCGAGCCGGCCTACGACGCGGACGCCGCGCCGGCCGGGTCGTCGTCCAGCCCCAGCTCCTCCAGCGGTGGCGACACCAGCACCGGTGGGGCGCTGGCCTCCGACGAGGCGCTGGCCGCCCTCCGCGAGAAGCTCGCCGGCGGCGGCGAGTAGCAGCGGCGGCGTACCGCACCGGCCCCGGCCGGACCGCGAATCGCTGAGGGCCGCTCCCCCACGGGGGAGCGGCCCTTCGCTATGGTCGGGGTGACCGCCGCCACCGCACGCACAGGGGGCCGCCCATGGGGGCCGCAGGCACCGACCCCGCGCCCGACCCCGCGCCCGCCGCCCCGGCCGGGCCCGCCGGGCTGCGCATCCGCCCGGCCGGCGCCGCCGACCTCGGCGAGATCTGGACCGTGCAGCGCGCCGCCTACCTCGACGAGGCGCACGCCCACGGCGACCCCTACATCGCCCCGCTCACCGAGACCCTGGCGCAGGTGCGCGCCCACCTGGACGCCGGGCTGCCGCTGCTCGCGGCCGTGCTGGGCGGGCGCGTCGTCGGGACCGTGCGCGGCCGCAGCACCGGCCCCACGTTCCTGGTGAACCGGCTCGCCGTGGCCCCCGACCAGCGGGGCCGGGGCATCGGGCGGGCGCTCCTGGCCGACCTGGAGCGCCGCGTCGCCGCCGCGTTCCCCGACGCCGCCACCCTGGCCCTGGTCACCGGGCAGGCGGGCGAGGGCGGCCTGCGGCTGTACCGGTCGCTGGGCTACGCCGAGACGCACCGCGAGCGCATCGCCGACCACCTGACGATGGTGCACCTGCGCAAACCGGTCCCCGGGCGCGCGGCCGCCCCCGCCGCCCCGTAGGGTCGTCGGCATGCTGCGCGTGGGACTCACCGGGGGGATCGGTTCGGGCAAGAGCGCGGTCGCGCGCGGGCTGGCCGCGCACGGCGCGGTGGTCATCGACGCCGACGCGCTGGCCCGCGAGGTGGTGGAGCCGGGCACGCCCGCCCTGGCCGAGATCACCGCCGAGTTCGGGCCGGAGGTGCTGACCGCCGAGGGGGCGCTGGACCGGCCCCGGCTGGGCGCGATCGTGTTCGCCGACGACGCCCGGCTGGCGCGGCTCAACGCCATCGTGCACCCGCGGGTGGCGGAGCGCACCGAGGAGCTGATGGGGCAGGCGCCGCCGGACTCCGTCGTGGTCTACGACGTGCCGCTGCTGGTCGAGAACGGGCTGGCGCCGATGTACGACGTGGTCGTGGTGGTGGACGCGCCCGAGGAGGTGCGGATCGCCCGGCTGGCCGCCGACCGGGGCATGCCCGAGGACCAGGCGCGGGCCCGGATCCGGGCGCAGGCGTCGCGTGCGGACCGGCTGGCGGTGGCGGACGTCGTGGTGGACAACTCGGGTTCGCGGGCCGATCTGGAGCGGCGGGTGGCCGAGGTGTGGGCCGACCTGGCGGGGCGGGCCGCGGTGCGCTGAGGAATGCGCCGCGCGCGCCCCGTGTTGTCACCGACCGGTCCTACAGTGGGGGGATCAGGCGACATCAGGGGAGTTGACGCTACGTGCGGCCGGTCACCGACATCCAGCGCAAGGAGGCGCCGTTCCAGGTCGTCTCGGAGATGAGCCCGGCGGGCGACCAGCCCCGCGCGATCGCGGAGTTGGCGCGGCGGGTGCGGGCGGGCGACCGCGACTCCGTGCTGCTCGGCGCCACGGGCACGGGCAAGACCGCCACGGTGGCGTGGCTGGTGGAGCAGGTGCAGCGGCCCACGCTGGTCATGCAGCCGAACAAGACGCTGGCGGCGCAGTTCGCCAACGAGCTGCGCGAGATGCTGCCGAACAACGCGGTCGAGTACTTCGTGTCGTACTACGACTACTACCAGCCCGAGGCCTACGTCCCGCAGACCGACACCTACATCGAGAAGGACTCCTCGATCAACGACGAGGTCGAGCGGCTGCGCCACTCGGCCACGAACTCGCTGATCACCCGGCGCGACACGATCGTGGTGGCGTCGGTGTCGTGCATCTACGGCCTGGGCACGCCGCAGGAGTACGTCGACCGCATGGCGCGGCTGAGCACCGGCATGGAGGTCGACCGCGACGAGCTGCTGCGCCGGCTGGTCGAGATGCAGTACACGCGCAACGACATGGCGTTCACCCGGGGCACGTTCCGGGTGCGGGGCGACACCATCGAGATCATCCCGGTGTACGAGGAGCTGGCCATCCGCATCGAGATGTTCGGTGACGAGGTGGAGCGGCTGCTGACCCTGCACCCCCTCACCGGCGAGGTGCTGGGCGAGGACGACGAGGTGTTCATCTTCCCGGCGTCGCACTACGTCGCGGGCCCCGAGCGCATGGAGCGCGCGATCGGCGCGATCGAGGCGGAGCTGGGCGAGCGGCTGAGCGAGATGGAGGCGCAGGGCCGGCTGCTGGAGGCCCAGCGGCTGCGCATGCGCACCACCTACGACCTGGAGATGCTGCGGCAGGTGGGCACCTGCTCCGGTATCGAGAACTACTCGCGGCACTTCGACGGCCGCGAGCCCGGCAGCCCGCCCAACACGCTGCTCGACTACTTCCCCGAGGACTTCCTGCTGGTGGTCGACGAGTCGCACGTGACGGTGCCGCAGATCGGCGGCATGTACGAGGGCGACGCGTCGCGCAAGCGGACCCTGGTCGACCACGGGTTCCGGCTGCCGTCGGCGCTCGACAACCGGCCGCTGAAGTGGGAGGAGTTCCTGGGGCGCATCGGGCAGACGGTGTACCTGTCGGCGACGCCGGGCGCCTACGAGCTGCGGCAGAGCGGCGGCGACGTCGTGGAGCAGGTCATCCGGCCCACCGGCCTGGTCGACCCGGAGGTCGTCGTGAAGCCGACCGAGGGCCAGATCGACGACCTGGTGCACGAGATCCGGGTGCGGTCGGAGCGGCGGGAGCGGGTGCTGGTCACCACGCTCACCAAGAAGATGGCGGAGGACCTGACCGACTACTTCGCCGAGCTGGACATCCGGGTGCGCTACCTGCACAGCGAGGTCGACACCCTGCGCAGGGTGGAGCTGCTGCGCGAGCTGCGGTCGGGCGAGTTCGACGTGCTGGTCGGCATCAACCTGCTGCGGGAGGGCCTGGACCTGCCCGAGGTGTCGCTGGTGGCGATCCTGGACGCCGACAAGGAGGGGTTCCTGCGGTCGTCCACGTCGCTGATCCAGACGATCGGCCGGGCGGCGCGCAACGTCGCCGGCCAGGTGCACATGTACGCGGACCGGATCACCGACTCCATGCGCGAGGCGATCGACGAGACCAACCGGCGGCGCGAGAAGCAGATCGCCTACAACACCGAGCACGGCATCGACCCGCAGCCGCTGCGGAAGAAGATCGCCGACATCCTCGACTCCCTGGCGCGCGAGGAGATCGACACCCAGGAGCTGATCGGGTCGGGGTACCGGCAGCAGGCCAAGGCGCCGGTGCCGGCGCTGGCGGCGACGGGGGAGCGGGCCAAGGACATCGCGGCGATGCCGCGCGCCGAGCTGGCCGACCTCATCGAGCAGCTCGGGGCGCAGATGCACCAGGCGGCCACGGACCTGCAGTTCGAGCTGGCGGCGCGGCTGCGGGACGAGATCAAGGAGCTCAAGCGGGAGCTGCGCGGCATGGACGCCGCCGGGGTGGGCTGACCCCGCACGCCCCGCGACGGCCCCGGACCCGTGCGGTCCGGGGCCGTCGCGCGTGCACTCCGCCCCCTGACGTTGACAACGCCTGGCGGTAAGGTCGACGGTGGACCGCCGCACGCGGACGCCGGGAACGTCCCACGAGGACCGGACGGCGCCCGCCCGACCGCCGGCCATGCGCGACACGCATTCGGCGGTGCGGCGACCGCCGGGCGGACGGAACGGCAGGTCACCGCGTGCGCGGGCGCGGAACCCGCCGTGCGGCGGGGATTTCCGTGGTGATCCGCCCGCGATCCGGGTGGTCGATCCGCTACCTTGGGGTAGCCCGGGTAGTCCGGGCATTTGTTTCCAAGCAATTGCATTGCGACGATTCAAGTACGAATCCGGAAATTCCGTCCGGCGGACCGGTCGCGGGAGAGCGTCAGGCGCTACGCTCCACGTGACCGAGGCGCGACGGCACGTGATCCCCGGAGGATCGCGGTCCGTGCCGCGCGTCGCGGTGCGGGGCAGGCAGTGCGGCCAAGGAGGTGGGATGGGCGGATATGTCGCCCGCGTACGGCACGACGAGCCGCCCGGTGGGGACGCCGAGTTCGACCTGCTCGTCCGGTCGGCGGCCCGCCGCTGGGCCGACGCCGACCCCCTGCTGCCCACCCCGACCCACCCCCGGCGCAGCACCTACCCGCTGCTGACCGTCAGCGACGAGTCCGGCCGCCCGGTCGCCACCGGCACCATGCGCTACTCCTGGTACCAGCCCGGTGAGGTCGGCCGCACCTGGGGCGTGCCCGACCAGCACTGGCTCACCCCCGTCGTCGGCGGCCCCGACCCCGCCCGCGCCCTCGACTCCCTGCTCACCAGCTGGCGCGAGCAGCTCGCCCAGCTGCCCAGCGGCACCGGCTCGGAGTCCGCCGCCCAGCTCACCTGGCCGGCCCGCGACATCTGCGGCGTCCTGCCGCTCCAGCGCCACGGCCTCCAGCCCTACAGCGTCCTCGCCGTCCGCGAGCGCCGCCGCGGCGTGCCCCCCTCGCTGCCGCCGCGCGACGTCACGATCCGGCTGGCCGGCGCCGAGGACCTGCCGCAGGTCGTCGCCCTGCTCATGGAGGAGCACCGCTACGAGGAGCACTTCGGCGGCGTCTTCGTGCAGCCCGAGACCGCCGACCAGACCCGCCGCGTCGTCGCCCGCTCGCTCACCCGCCGCCCCTCCTGGATCTGGCTGGCCGAGCGCCGCGGGCGCCCCGTCGGCCTCATCTGGGTCTCCCCGCCCGAACGCGCCCGCTGGGCGTCGCCGCTCACCGGCGCCGCCCCGGCCGCGCACATCGGCTACGGGGTCGTCGCCGAGGAGGAGCGCGGCCACGGCATCGGCACCGCCCTGGTCTCCGGCGCCCACCAGGCCCTCGACACCCACGGCGTGGCCGTGACCCTGCTCAACTACGCCACCATGAACCCGCTGTCGGGCCCGTTCTGGAACCGCATGGGCTACCGCCCGCTGTGGACCACCTGGGAGGCCCGGCCGGCCCTCGCGCTGCGCTGACCGCCGAAGCCTTCCGCCCGGCGGCCTGAGGCGTTACCGTCGGCATGCCGCGCACCTCGGAGCGTGCGCGGATGCCCGGCGAACGCGGAGGAATGAACGTGGACAGACGGATCATCCGAACCGGCGCGGTGGTGGGCGCGGCGCTGCTCCTGGGCACCGCCGCCGTCCCGGCGGCGGCCGACCCCGGGCCGCCCGACCGCGACCCCGTCGCGGTGGGCCGGGGCGGGGCCGTGGCCACCGCCGACCCCGACGCCACGGCGGCCGGGCTGGAGATCCTGCGCTCCGGCGGCAACGCCGTCGACGCCGCCGTTGCGGCCGCGGCCGCGCTCGGCGTCACCGAGCCCTACTCCGCCGGGTTCGGCGGCGGCGGGTACTTCGTCTACTACGACGCCGCCGAGGGCCGCGTGCACACCCTCGACGGCCGCGAGACCGCCCCCGCCGCCATGGGCGAGGACGCGTTCCTGGAGGACGGCGAGCCCATCCCCTTCGCGGAGGCCGTCACCTCCGGCCTGTCGGTGGGCGCCCCCGGCACCCCCGCCACGTGGGAGCACGCCGTCCGGGAGTGGGGCCGCACCCCGCTGCGCCGGGTGATGCGCCCGGCCATCGAGCTGGCCGAGGACGGGTTCACCGTCGACGCCACCTTCCAGCAGCAGACCGCGCAGAACGCCGACCGGTTCGCCGATTTCCCGGCCACCGCCGAGCTGTTCCTGCCCGGCGGCGCGCCGCCCGAGCCCGGCACGGTGTTCCGCAACCCCGACCTCGCCGACACCTACCGCGCGTTCGCCGCAAAGGGCACCCGCGTCCTGGACGGCGCCATCGGCGCCGACATCGCCGCGACCGCCGCCGACCCCGAGACCGTCCCCGGTACCGACCGGGTGGTCCGCCCCGGGCTGCTCACCGCCGCCGACGTCGCCGGCTACGAGGTCGCCGAGCGCGCGCCCGCCCACAGCGAGTTCCGCGGCCTCGACGTCTACGGCATGGCGCCGTCGTCCTCCGGCGGCACCACGGTCGGCGAGGCGCTGAACATCATCGAGACCTTCGACCCCGACGAGATCGGCGACACCGGGGTCCGGCACGCCACCCTGGAGGCCGCCAAGCTGGCCTTCGCCGACCGCAACGCCTACGTGGGCGACCCCGACCACGTCGACGTGCCCACCGAGACGCTGCTCTCCGACGCCTACGCCGAGCAGCGGGCGTGCGCGGTCGACCTCGGCGCCGCGCTGCCGGCGCCCGTGCCGCCGGGCGACGCGGCGGGCGGCGACGGCTGCGCCGCCGCCGGCGAGCCGGCGCCCGAGGGCAACGAGGGCATGTCGACCGCGCACCTGGTCACCGCCGACCGGTGGGGCAACGTCGTCTCCTACACGCTGAGCATCGAGCAGACCGGCGGCAGCGGCATCACCGTCCCCGGGCGCGGCTTCATCCTCAACAACGAGCTGACCGACTTCGACTTCCGGGTGTCGGACACCGGCGCGGGCGCCAACAACCTGCCCGCCCCCGGCAAGCGGCCCCGCTCCAGCATGGCGCCGACCATCGTGCTGCGCCACGGCGAGCCCTACCTGGCCCTGGGGACGCCCGGCGGCGCCACCATCATCACCACGGTCCTGCAGCTCATCGTCGACCGGGTCGACCGCGGCCTGACCCTGCCCGCGGCCATGGCCGAGCCGCGGGTGTCCCAGCGCAACGCCGCGCAGACCGGCGCCGAGGCCGCGTTCCTCGGCAGCCCCGCCGAGGCCGAGCTGACCGCCCTGGGCCACGAGTTCACCGAGGTCCCCGAGATCGGCGCCGCCGCCGCCCTGGAGTTCCGCCGGGACGGCCGCATCCAGGCGGTCGCCGAACCCGAGCGGCGCGGCGGCGGCCACGCCGCCGTCCTGCGCCCGAGCCGCTGACCGCGTCCGCCCGGCGCGCGCCCCGCGCATCGCGGGGACCGCGCCGGGCGGGCCATGGGCGGGCTGGCTAGGCTGGCGGGGACCACCGGCACACGACGCGGAGGCAGGGAGGCGCCATGGCGGCCGAACGGGTGGAGATCGTGGAGGTCGGGCCCCGCGACGGCCTGCAGAACGAGGCCGTCCCGCTGCCCCCCGAGGCCCGGGTGGAGCTGATCGCCCGGCTGGTCGCCGCCGGGGCCCGCCGCATCGAGGCCGTCAGCTTCGTCAACCCGGCCCGGGTGCCGCAGATGGCGGGCGCCGAGGAGGTCATGGCGGGCGTGGAGCGCGGCGCCGGCGTGTCCTACATCGGGCTGGTCCTCAACCGGCGCGGCCTGGACCGGGCGCTCGCCGCCGGGGTGGACGAGGTCAACGTGGCCCTGCCCGCCACCGACGGGTTCTGCGTCCGCAACCAGGGGCGCACCGTCGCGGAGATGCTGGACGCCTTCGACGGCATCGCCGCGGCCGCCGCCGAGGCGGGCATGCCGGTCAGCGCCACGGTCTCCACGGCGTTCGGCTGCCCGTTCGACGGCGAGACCGCCCCCGAGCGGGTGGTGGAGGTGGCGCGCCGGGCCGCCGCGGCGGGCGCGGTGGAGGTCGCCCTGGCCGACACCATCGGCGTCGGCGTCCCGCGCCAGGTCGCCGACCTGGTGCCGCGGGTGCGCGCGGTGGTGGGCGGGGCGCGGCTGCGCTGCCACTTCCACAACACCCGCAACACCGGCTACGCCAACGCGCTCGCCGCCCTCGACCAGGGGGTGCGGGTGCTCGACGCGAGCGTGGGCGGGTTCGGCGGGTGCCCGTTCGCGCCCGGCGCCACCGGCAACATCGCCACCGAGGACCTGGTGTACGCCCTGGAGCGCAGCGGGGCGGCCACCGGCGTCGACCTGGCCGCCACGGCGGCCACGGGCACCTGGCTGGGGGAGCGGCTGGGCACGCCCCCCACGGCCCTGCTGGGCCGGGCCGGCGGGTTCCCCGCGCCCTGATCCGCGCCCGATCCGCGTCCCGACCGGGGCGCGGCCGCGGTCGGCCACCCGCCGTCGCGGCCCGCCCCGCACCGCCCGGACCAGGGGCGACGCCCCGCCGCCCGGGAGGCGGCGGCCGGGGCCGGGACCGGCCCGCACTTCGGGCCCTGTTATCCTGGTGGCCCGTGGAGTCCAAGGGTAGAGGCAGGGGCGTACCGTCCGGCCGACCGGACACCGCACGGCCGCCCTCACCTACGGGTGGCCGTCGCCGAACGACCACGGGAGCAACACTTTGGCATCCGCCGCGAGCACCAAACACCTTTTCGTCACCGGCGGCGTCGCCTCCAGTCTCGGGAAGGGCCTGACCGCCTCCAGCCTCGGGCGGCTGTTGAAGTCGCGTGGACTGCGGGTCACCATGCAGAAGCTCGACCCCTACCTCAACGTCGACCCCGGCACGATGAACCCCTTCCAGCACGGTGAGGTGTTCGTCACCGACGACGGGGCCGAGACCGACCTCGACATCGGCCACTACGAGCGGTTCCTCGACACCGAGCTGTCGGCGTCGGCGAACGTCACCACGGGCCAGGTCTACTCCAGCGTCATCGCCAAGGAGCGGCAGGGCGCCTACCTGGGCGACACCGTGCAGGTGATCCCGCACATCACCAACGAGATCAAGTCGCGGATCTTCGCCATGGAGGCGGCGGACGTCGACATCGTGATCACCGAGATCGGCGGCACGGTCGGCGACATCGAGTCGCAGCCGTTCCTGGAGGCCGTGCGGCAGATCCGGCACGAGATCGGCCGGGACAACTGCTTCTTCCTGCACGTGTCGCTGCTGCCGTTCCTCGGCCCCTCCGGTGAGCTGAAGACCAAGCCGACCCAGCACTCGGTCGCCGCGCTGCGCAGCATCGGCATCCAGCCCGACGCGATCGTGTGCCGGTCGGACCGGCCGATCCCGCAGAGCCTGAAGAGCAAGATCAGCCTGATGTGCGACGTCGACGAGGGCGGCGTGGTGTCCACCCCGGACGCGCCGTCGATCTACGACATCCCCAAGGTGCTGCACCGCGAGGGCCTGGACGCCTACGTGGTGCGCCGCCTGGGCCTGGCGTTCCGCGACGTCGACTGGACCGAGTGGGACGACCTGCTGCGCCGCGTGCACCAGCCGGACCACGAGATCACGATCGCCCTGGTCGGCAAGTACATCGACCTGCCCGACGCCTACCTGTCGGTCACCGAGGCGCTGCGCGCGGGCGGGTTCGCCGAGAACACCCGGGTCAACATCAAGTGGGTGGCCAGCGACGAGTGCGCGACCCCCGAGGGCGCCGAGCGCGAGCTGGGCGGGGTCGACGGCGTGCTGATCCCCGGCGGGTTCGGGGTGCGCGGCATCGAGGGCAAGCTGGGCGCGATCCGCTATGCCCGCGAGAACCGGGTGCCGCTGCTGGGCATCTGCCTGGGCCTGCAGTGCATGGTCATCGAGTACGCGCGCAACGTGGTCGGCCTGGCGGGCGCCAACAGCGCCGAGTTCGACGACAAGGCCGGCGACCAGGTCATCGCCACGATGGCCGACCAGACCGACGTCATCGCCGGCGAGCGCGACATGGGCGGCACGATGCGGCTCGGGCTGTACCCGGCGGAGCTGGCCGAGGGGTCGCTCGCCCGCGAGCTGTACGGCGAGGAGCGGGTGTCGGAGCGGCACCGGCACCGGTTCGAGGTGAACAACGCCTACCGGGCCCGCCTGGAGGAGGGCGGCCTGGTGTTCTCCGGCCTGTCGCCCGACGGCCGCCTGGTCGAGTACGTGGAGCTGGCGCGCGAGGAGCACCCGTTCTTCGTGGCCACCCAGGCCCATCCCGAGCTGCGGTCGCGGCCGACCCGCGCCCACCCGCTGTTCTCGGGCCTGGTCTCCGCCGCCCTGGAGCGGTCGGCCGCCGGCGTCGGCGGGGCCGCCTGATGGCCGAGGAGGTCACCGACCGCCCCGAGGCGTGGGAGGTCGTCCGCTCGGAGGAGCCGTTCCGCGGCGCGAAGACCGCCACCCGGGTCGACTGGATCCGCATGGCCGGCGCCGCCGGCGCCGAGGACGTCGCCCGCGAGCGCCTGGAGCACCCGGGCGCGGTGGCCGCGCTCGCGCTGGACGACGAGGGCCGGGTGCTGCTGCTGTCGCAGTACCGGCACGCGGTGGGGCACCGGCTGTGGGAGCTGCCCGCCGGCCTGCGCGACGAGGCGGACGAGCCGCCGCTGCACACCGCCCGCCGGGAGCTGCTGGAGGAGGCCGGGTACCGGGCCGACCAGTGGTACGAGCTGGTCGACTTCTTCCCGTCGGCCGGCTTCTCCAGCGAGCGCATCAAGGTGTTCCTCGCCCGCGGCCTGACCCGGGTGCCCGATGTCGACATCGACTTCGAGCGCGTCCACGAGGAGGCCGACATGGAGCGCGCCTGGCTGCCGCTGGACGAGGCGGTGCGGGCGGTGCTGGAGGACCGGCTGCACAACGGCGCCACCGTCATCGGCATCCTCGCGGCGTCGATCGCCCGCGCCGACGGGTTCGCGTCGCTGCGCGCCGCCGACTGACCCCCGGCCCCCGCGCGGGGGCCGACCGCCGCCCGGGCCGCGTGCCCGGGCGGCGGCGTCCCCGGGGGCCGGCGCGGTCCGCCGTGCCGGGCGGTCGGCGGGGGCGTCCCGCGGTGTCGCGGGGGCGGACGGACCTCCGCTATGGCATCATCTGCGGCGGATACGGGAAAGCCAGGTGATCGCGACGGAAGCCGACCAGCACGACCCGAACGGGCCGGACCCCGCGCTGCTCCGCGCGGTGCGCGGCTACCTCGACCACCTGACCGTCGAGCGCGGCCTGGCCGCCAACACGCTGTCCTCCTACCGCCGCGACCTCCGCCGCTACCTGGGGTTCCTGACCGAGCGCGGCCGCACCTCGCTGGCCGCCGTGGACGAGCCCGACGTCACCGAGTTCCTGCGCCGGCTGCGCGAGGGCGACCCCGCCCACCCGCCGCTGGGCACCAACTCGGCGGGCCGCGCGGTGGTGGCGGTGCGGGGCCTGCACCGGTTCGCCCAGCGCGAGGGGCTGACGGCGGACGACCCCGCGCGGGGCGTGCGCCCGCCCACCCCGCCCCGCCGACTGCCGAAAGCGGTGTCGCTGAGCGACATCGAGTCGCTGCTGGCGGCGGTCGACGCCGAGGGCGACCCGCGCGCGCTGCGTGACCGCGCCCTGCTGGAGCTGCTGTACGGGACGGGGGCGCGGATCTCGGAGGCGGTGGGGCTCGACGTCGACGACATCACCCGCCTGGACGACAGCGGCGCGGTCGCGGACGGTGACGGGCGGCCGGGGGTGAGCGTGGCCCGGTTCCGCGGCAAGGGCGGCAAGGAGCGCCTGGTGCCGATCGGCCGGTTCGCGCGCCGCGCGGTCGACGCCTACCTGGTGCGGGCCCGCCCGGCGCTGGCGCGGTCGGGGCGCGGCACCCCGGCGCTGTTCCTCAACGCCCGAGGGGGCCGGCTGACCCGGCAGGGGGCGTGGGCGGTGCTGCGGGCGGCGGCGGAGCGGGCCGGGCTGTCCGACGTGTCGCCGCACACCCTGCGGCATTCGTTCGCGACGCACCTGCTCGACGGGGGCGCCGACGTCCGCGTGGTCCAGGAGCTGCTCGGCCACGCGTCGGTCACCACCACCCAGGTCTACACGCTGGTCACGGTCGACCGGCTGCGAGAGGTGTACGCGGCGAGCCACCCGCGCGCGAACGCGATCGAGCGAGCGTAGCCGTCGCTGGTGATCCGGCGGAGCCGCCGTGCGGGGGCGGCGGAGTGAGTGAGGAGCGTGAGCGCGTGCGGGTGGTGGGCGCGAACGCGATCGAGCGAGCGTAGCCGTCGCCGCCGATGGCGCAGCCCTTGC
>NZ_BCRK01000116.1 GCF_001552555.1 Nocardiopsis trehalosi NBRC 14201
CGGGGCGCCGCGCCGCCGGGGCGGGCGGGTCAGCCGCCGGCGGAGATGCCGCGGGGGGCGCCGCCGTCCGGGGCGGGGGCGCCGTCCGGGGTGCCGCCGGAGGCGGGGCCGCCGGAGGCGGGGCCGCCGGGTCCCTGGGAGCCGTCGGCACGGTCGCGGGCGCGCTCGCCGGTGCGCTGGAGGGCGCGCTCGACCACGCCCGCGGTCTCGCCGATGGCGCCGAACAGCGCCAGGCCGGCGCGGCCGAGGTGGCCGGCGACCTCGGGGCCCTTGGTGCGGACGATGCCGAAGAACTGCTCCAGCGGCGGGCGCTCGGGCTCGGGCTGCTCGCGGCGGATGGCCTCCTCCCACACGTCGCCCTTGCGCGGCGGGGCGGAGACGGCGCTGGAGACCCCGCGCCGCACACCCGCGATGATGAGTTTGCGCTGCAGCGCGTCGACCAGCCGGAGCGCGTCGTCGATGATCTCCTGCGACCCGGTGGAGTCGCGGTTCGGCTCTGCCATGGTGGTGCTGCCCCTGTTCGTCGGCTCTGCCGCCACGTTAGCCGCAGCGGCGGACCCGCGGCGCCCCGCGCGGCGGAAACCGGGGACAACCCCGAGGCGGCTCAGGGGCGCGGCGGGCGCGGGCGGCGCGGGGACCGCCCGTGGCCTCCCGGTTCCGGCCCGGTCAGGGTCACCATCGGATACCGAACGAGAACAGGTTCTACCGACAGGTAGTGAATCTTGTTACCGTCGTTGCGTCCCCTGCCCAAGCCGTCTGCCCGGGAGCAACACGTGCGCGAATTCAGCCGTCCCGTGAAGGTCGAGGTCTCCGCCGAGGCCCGCCTGCCCGACACCGTCTTCGCCCGCGCCGCCGAGGAGCCCACCGCGGTCGCCCTCCGGCGCCAGGAGTCCGGCCAGTGGCGCGACGTGTCCTGCCGGGAGTTCCGGGACGACGTCGCCGCGCTGGCCAAGGCGCTCATCGCCGCCGGCATCGAGCACGGCGACCGCGTCGGGCTGATGTCGCGGACCCGCTACGAGTGGACCGCCATCGACTACGCCGTCTGGGCGGTGGGCGCCGTCACCGTGCCGATCTACGAGACCTCCTCCGAGGAGCAGGCGGCGTGGATCCTGGGCGACTCCGGCAGCCGGGCGGTCTTCGTGGAGACGGCCGAGCACGCGGAGCGGGTCGAGGCGGTCCGCTCCGACCTGCCCGGCCTCGCCCACGTGTGGCAGATCGAGGGGAACGCGCTGGCCGCCTTCACGGCCGGCGGCGCGCAGGTGGGCGACGACGTGCTGGAGCGGCGGCGGACAGCGGGCGGCGTGGACGAACTCGCCACCCTCATCTACACCTCCGGCACCACCGGGCGGCCCAAGGGCTGCGAGCTGACCCACCGCAACCTGCTGTTCACCATCCTCAACATCATCCGCGGCCCGCTGGAGGAGGTCTTCACCCTGGAGGGCCGCTCCACCCTGCTGTTCCTGCCGCTGGCGCACTCCTTCGCGCGGATCATCCAGATCGGCTGCATCGAGTCGCGGACGGTCCTCGGCCACTTCCCCACGACCGGCCCCGAGCTGATCGACACCCTGGGCGTGTACCGGCCGACGTTCCTGCTGGCCGTGCCGCGCGTGTTCGAGAAGGTGTACAACAAGGCCGAGCAGAAGGCGGTCTCCGAGGGGCGGGGGAAGATCTTCGCCGCCGCCGCCGACACCGCCATCGCCTACAGCCGGGCACTCGACTCGGGCCGCGTGCCGCTGGCGCTGCGGCTCAAGCACGGCCTGTTCGCCAAGCTCGTCTACGGCAAGATCCTGGCGGCCGTCGGCGGCCGCGCCCGGTACGCGGTGTCGGGCGGCTCGGCGCTGGGCACGCGCCTGGGCCACTTCTTCCGCGGGGTCGGGCTGACCATCATCGAGGGCTACGGGCTGACCGAGACCTCCGCGCCCACCGCCGTGAACTCCCCCGACCGCAACAAGATCGGCACGGTCGGCGGCCCCTTCCCCGGAGTCACCCTGCGCATCGACGAGGACGGGGAGGTCCTGGTCAAGGGCGACCACGTGATGCGCGGCTACTGGGGCAACGAGGCCGCCACCAAGGAGGCGTTCGACGGCGAGGGCTGGTACCGCACCGGTGACCTGGGCGCCCTGGACGAGGACGGCCACCTGAGCATCACCGGCCGCAAGAAGGAGATCATCGTGACCGCGGGCGGCAAGAACGTCGCCCCGGCCGTGCTGGAGGACCGCATCCGCGGGCACGCCATCGTCAGCCAGTGCATGGTGGTCGGCGACAACCGCAACTTCATCTCCGCGCTCATCACCATCGACCCCGACGCGTTCGAGTTCTGGCGGGCGCAGCACAACCGCACCGGGACCATCGCCGACCTGGTGGACGACCCCGACCTGCGGGCGGCGGTACAGGAGGCCGTGGACGACGCCAACAAGGCGGTCTCGCGGGCGGAGTCGGTGCGCAAGTTCACCATCCTGCCCGAGGACTTCTCCGAGGAGGGCGGCCAGATGACCGCCTCCCTGAAGATCAAGCGGCATGTGGTCGCCAAGCAGTACGCGGCGCAGATCGACGCGCTCTACACGGGCTGACGCCCCGCCGCTCCCCCGCACCGCCCGGCGGCCGCCCCGGCCGCCGGGCGGTGCCGTGCCGCCCGCCGGCGGGGCGGGGTCAGCCGGCCAGCAGCGCGTCGAGGCGCCCCGCCGCCGCCTCCCAGCTCCACGCCTCCTCCACCCAGGCGCGGCCGCGCGCGCCCATGGCCGCCGCGGCGTCCGGGTCGCGCAGCAGCCGGACGAGGGCGCGCGCGGTGGGGCCGGGGCGGCGGCCGTCGACCACGAGCCCGGTGTCGCCGTCGCGCACCGCGTCGGGCGCGCCGCCGGAGTCGCCCGCGACCACCGGTAGCCCCGACGCCGACGCCTCCAGGTAGACGATGCCGAGTCCTTCGACGTCCAGCCCCCCGTTGCGGGTGCGGCACGGCATGGCGAACACGTCGCCCGCGTCGTAGTGGGCGGGCAGCTCCGCCGCGGGGACGTCGCCGGCGAAGCGGACCGCGTGGGCGACCCCGCGGTCGCGGGCCAGCGCCGCCAGCCGCCGCCGGTCGGGGCCGCCGCCCACGAGCAGCAGCGCCGCGTCGGGGACGTCGGCGAGGACCCGCGGCCAGGCGCGCAGCAGGGTGTCCTGCCCCTTGCGCGCCACCAGGCGCGACACGCACACCACCACCGGCCGACCGGTCAGCCCGTGGCGCTCCCGGACGGCCGCGCCCCCGGCGCCCGGCCGGAACCGCCCGGTGTCGACGCCGGGGGCGAGCGGGCGCAGGCGCGCGGCGGCGGCCGGGGACAGCGCGCGGGCGAGCCGGCGGCGGGTGTAGTCGCCCAGGTAGGTGAGGTGGTCGGTGTGCTCGCCGACGCTGCGCAGCGCGGCCCGCGCGCCCGGGAGCGCCGCCCACCCGGCCTCGTGGCCGTGGGTGAGGCCGACGATCCGGCGCGCCCCGGCGGCGCGCAGCGCGGGCGCCATCAGCCCCAGGGGGGCGGCGGCGCCGAACAGGACGGAGTCGCAGCGCGCGATGCGCAGGATGCGGGCGGCCCGCCGGGTGGCGGCGGGGGTGGGCAGCAGCACCGGGGTCGACTCGCGTACCACCGGGAACGGCTGCCGCAGGTCGAAGGCCGCCGGGTCGCCCCAGGCGGCGGCGCCGCGCGCGGTGGGCGTGGAGCAGTAGACGACCACGGATTCGGCGGGGCGGCGCAGGGCGAGTTCGTGGACGAACGCCTGGATGCCCCCGGGGCGGGGCGGGAAGTCGTTGGTGACGATGAGGGTTCGGGGCACGGCACCGAGTCTAGGGACGCCGCGCGGGGCGCCGCCCGTCCGGCGCGCGGACGGCGCGCGGGGGCCGGCCGGTCCGGCGGCCCCCGCGCGTGCCGCCGCTAGGGCCGGACCGCGGAGTGGAAGTTGCTCCGGTAGTAGTCGTTCAGCTCGACCTCCATGACCGGCTTGGACGACGTGGAGGCGTGCACCATCCGCCCGTTGCCCACGTACATGCCGACGTGGTCGGGGCCGCCGTAGAAGAAGATCAGGTCGCCGGGCTGCATGGCGTCCCAGGACACCGGCGAGCCGGCGTTGACCTGGTCGTAGGTGGTGCGGGGCAGGTTCACCCCCGCCTCGCGCCAGGCGGCCTGCACCAGGCTGGAGCAGTCCCAGGTGTCGGGGCCGTTGGCGCCCATGCTGTAGGAGTCGCCGATCTGGGCGTAGATGAAGTCCAGGGCGACCCGGGCGTCGCCCGAGGCGTCGCCGGTGTAGGAGCCGCCGGAGGAGTTGCCGGCGGGCGAGATGCCGGAGGTGGCGTCGGCCTGCTCGTCGGCGGTGAGGTCGGCGAGGATGGACTCCTGCTCCTCCAGCTTGTCCTCGGCGTCGGCCTTGGCCTCCTCGGCCTCCTCCAGCTTGTCGGCGGCGTCCTGCTCGGTCTCCTCGGCCTGCGCGGTGAGGTCGTCGAGCTTGTCCTGCTGCTCCAGGTAGTTGCCGAGGGTGGCCTCCTGGCTCTGCGACAGGTAGCCGAGGTCGGCGGCCTGCTCCAGGGCGTCCTCGGGGCCGGCCGAGCCGATCAGGTAGGCGGGGGAGCCGTAGTCGGTCCCGGTGTAGGCGGCGCTGGCGAGGCGCGCGATGTCGTCGCGCATGCCCTCCAGGGCGTCCTCGGTGTCCTGCCGGTCGGCCTCCAGGTCCTCCAGCTTCTCCTGGGCGGCGTCGTGGTCCTCCTTGGCCTGGTTGTAGGACTCGGCCAGCTCGGCGTGGTCCTGCTCCAGCTGCTCGATCTCCTCGCGGACCTCGTCGGCCGTGGGGTCGGCCGCCGCGACGCCGGACGACATGAGCAGCGCGCCGGCGGCGACGAAGCCGACGGTGGCGAGATGCCGACGGTAGGAGCCACGTTCAGGGCGTTGGTCCACGGTGGTGGCGCACCTTTCTGCTGTCCGCCGGACCGGGGTGCGCGCGGGCGTGGGAGCGGGGCACGGGGCCCCGGCCAGGCCGGGATCGGGGCGTGGCGGTGGGGGTCTCCCCAGGAACGGCCCGCGGCGGGCGCGCTCGGGGGCGGCGCCCGGGGGGTTCCCCGGTCTCCGCGGCGCCGGGGGTGGGGGTCGGCACGCGGCGGAGTTCAGCGGGAGCCGGTCGCTGCCACCCTGGTGGTGGCGAGAACGACGACCGCGCTCGGCGACGAACACTAGTGCATCCCCGGCGCCCGACTCAACCGATTCGTTACCATTTTCCGCCCCGTTCGGCGGGTGCCCGACCCGTCGCGCATGGTACGGGGCCCCGGTACGACGACGCCGCCCGGCGCTCCGGGGCTCCGGAGGCCGGGCGGCGGCGGGTGTCGCGGAGGTGCCGTGTGACATTCCGCTCGGCGGCGCGGGGCCGCGGGGCGGGTGCCGCTACGGGCGGACGCCGTACATGAACTGGCCGTCCCAGTAGCCCGAGAGGGAGACGACCTCGACGTTCTTGCCGGTGCGCGGCGCGTGGATCATCTGGTTGTTGCCGACGTACAGGCCGGCGTGGCCCAGACCGGAGAAGAACAGGATGTCGCCGGGCTGCAGGCTGCCGCGGTCGATCTGCGGGCCCGCCTCGGCCTGGCCGTAGGTGGTGCGCGGCAGGCTGACGCCCGCGGCGCCCCAGGCGCGCATGATCAGGCCGGAGCAGTCGTAGCTGTCCGGGCCGGCCGCGCCGTAGACGTAGGGCTTGCCCAGCTGGGAGTAGGCGAAGTCGAGCGCGGTGCGCGCGTCGCCGGACGCCGATCCGGTGTAGGAGCCGCCGGTGTCGGTGCCCTCGGTGGCGGGGTCGGCGGAGGGGAACTCGGCGAGCAGGGCCTCCTGCTCCTCGATCTTCGCCTCGACGTCGTCCTTCTTCTCCTCGGCCTCGTCCTTCTTCTCCTCGGCGTCCTCAAGGGCCGCGTCGGCCTCGTCCTTGAGCTGGAAGAGGCGCTCGGAGGAGTCGCTGAACTCGTCGAGCTTGGCCTTCTGGCTCTCCGAGAGGTAGGTCATGTCGGCGGACTGGCCGAGGAGGTCCTCGGGGTCCTCCGTGGTCAGGACCGTCGTCGTGGCGTCCAGGTCGTTGCCCTGGTAGGCGGCGCTGGCGAACTCGGCGACCTCGTCGCGCAGCTCGTCGTAGCGCTCCTGCTCGTCGCCGACCTCGGCCTCGAGGTCGTCCGCCTTCTCCTTCGCGGCGTCGTAGTCCTCCTTCGCCGCGTTGTAGTCGTCGACGATCTGGCCGGCTTCCTCGTTGAGTTGATCGAGCTTGTCCTCGACCTCCTCCTGAGTCGGCTCCGGGTCGGCGTAGGCGACTCCGGACGGCACGATCAGGCCACCGGCGGCCACGACCCCGATACCGGTCGCGATCCGGCGGGCCGTGCGCCGACCACCCTTGTTCGCCATGGCGGTCCACGCTCCTCTTGGGTCAGTGCACTAACGGGGGATGGGGACGGGGTTCGGCGCCGACGGCGGAAGGGGCACCGGCCCGGTGAGCGGGGACCACGATCCGGTGCGCCACCCACACGTGACGCGGCAGCACGACCGCACCGCCCCTCGATGTCCGGGGACCTCCCGCCGGCGCCGCGGGGCGCGCGTGCCGCCGGGCAGGGGTCCGGCGTCATAACGGGAAGCCGATCAAGCTCCGGGTAGAACCTAGCGGACCGGGTCCCCCACCTCAACCACGACGCCCGTTCCGTACCGTCCGGCACGGAGATCACCCGCGCATCGGCGCTGCCGACAGCGGGCGCGGGCGGCGCGTCACGAATACGTCACACCCGCACACCGGACGGTCCCGCGGACTAACCGGGGGCCTCCAGGCGGCGCAGCAGCAGCGCCGACGGGACCGTGCGCGCGCCCTCGCGGCGCACCGCCGCGACGATCTCCTTGTCGGAGGTGACGACCCCCAGGGGGCGGCCGCGCGGTTCCAGCCGGACCAGCCGCACGATCAGCGCGTCGGCGGTCTCGCCGGGGTCGCTGAACAGCAGCCGCACCCGCCGGGTGGCCGGGGCCGCCACGGGGGTGTCGACGTCGGCGCCGTCGAAGACGCAGGTGATCTCGGCCTTGGTCCGGCTGGCCAGGCCCTCCAGCGACGCGAGCAGGCGGGTCCGCTGGTCGGCCAGCGGCAGCGTGCCGTAGCCGGTCTTGGTGACGTTGTAGCCGTCGACCAGCACGTGCACGCGGGGCAGGGTGAGCAGCCGGTCGACCAGGGCGGGGTCGTCGTTGGGCAGGCCGAGGCCGGGAACGTCGCGCGCGCCGGTCCGGTGGTCGTCGGCCACCAGGTCGGCCGGGGCGGCGATGGAGGTGGGCAGGGCGAGTTCGCGGCGCAGCCCGTGCGAGGCGTCGAGCAGCACGTCGAGCAGCACGCGCAGGCGGGCGTCGTCGACGCTGCGGCCGGTGCGCGCCGCCCGGCGCGCGTTCTCGACCTGGGCCTCGGCGGCGGCGAGGCGGTTGCGCAACCGGCGGTTCTCCGCCTCCACGGCACTGACCTGGGTGGTCGTCGTGGCGGAACGGCCCGCCGCCTCCGCGATCGCCTGCTCGGCCCGCTCGACGGCCTCCCGGGCGCGCTGGCGCTCCCCGTGGATCTTGCGGCGCAGGTCGGCGATGGTGGTGCGCTGCTCGCGGAGCTGCGCGCGCAGCCGGGTCAGCTCCGCGCGCTGCCCGACCCGCAGCTCCTCCAGCCGGCGCCGCAGGTCCGCGATGGTGTCCGCGGCGGCGTCCACCTCGCGGACCTCGGCCCGGCGCTCCAGTTCGCCGTGGACGCCCTCGACGACCTCGCGCCAGCCCTCGGGGCGGAGCAGGTAGGCGGCCGCGCCCACGGCGACGGGGTCCGCCGCCGGGGGCACCACCCCCCGGCGCAGGCCCTCGGCGAGTTCCGGCCACACCTCGCCGACCCGGTCGGCCACCCGCGCCCGGAAACCGGGGTCGCTCTCCAGCTGGGCGGCGATCTGCGGGCCGGCGAGCCGCGCCCGGCGGCGCGGTTCGAACCGGGCGACCCGGCGCAGCACGGGGGGCAGGTCGGCCGGGCGCAGGCCGCCCAGCACGTCCGAGCCGTACTCGATGACCCGCTCCCGCACCGCCTCGGGCAGCGGGCGGCGCAGCGCCGCGTCGTCACCGGAGGCGCCCTCGGCGGAGGACGCCGGGCCGGGTTCGGAGGTCATGTCCGCTCCGCGCCGCTTTCGGCCTCGGTGCCGGAGCCGTGCTCCGCCGCCGGCCGGTCGATGGTCTCCACCGCGTCGACGGCGTTGCACCAGCGGCAGCGGACCTGCTCGACGGTCTCGCCGAGGACCTCGCTCTCCTCCACCCGGTGCGCCCCCGACAGCTCGAAGTGCAGGTAGTCCCGCGACCGCACGCTGCGCGTGACGTCGAAGCGGGTCAGGTTCCCGCACTGCGCGCACCGCCACCGCTGGGTATCGGATGGCACCGAAATGTTCACCGTCGTGTCCTCCTTCGTTGGTTCCGACCCTAGTCCTGAGCACGCCGAACATTCCCGGGAACACGGCGGCGGCCCCGCCGCCGCCGGACCGGGACGCCCGGCCGGGCCGCAGACATCCTGCCACGGCGCACCGCGGGCGGGCCGGGCGGCCGGGTATCGGCCCTGGTCGCGCGCTCGCGGGGGCTCCGGTCCGGTCCGTCGGCACCCGCGTCTACCCTGGCGGGGTGGCAGAGCAGCAGATCGCGGTCCAGGGCACGCTGGACGACCTCGGGACCCCGTTGTCGCAGGCCACCTTCGTCGTGGTCGACCTGGAGACCACGGGGGCGCGGGCGGCGGGCGCGGGCATCACCGAGATCGGCGCCGTCAAGGTGCGCGGCGGCGAGGTGGTCGGCGAGTTCGCCACCCTGGTCAACCCCGGGGTGCCCATCCCGCCGTCGATCACCCTGCTCACCGGCATCACGCACGCCATGGTGGCGCCGGCGCCGCCGATCGAGGCGGTGCTCCCGGCGTTCCTGGAGTTCGCGGGGCTGGACACCGGCACCGTGCTGGTCGCGCACAACGCCCCATTCGACGTGGGCTTCCTGCGCGCCGCGTGCGCCGAGCACGGCCACGCCTGGCCGGTCGGCGCCCCGGTGGTCGACACGGTGCCGCTGGCGCGCCGCCTGGTCACCCGCGACGAGGTCCCCAACCACAAGCTGCACACCCTCGCCGTGTTCTTCGGCGTCCCCGACCGGCCCACCCACCGGGCCCTGGACGACGCGCGCGCCACCGTCGGCGTGCTGCACGGGCTGTTCGAGCGCCTGGGCGCGTTCGGCGTCGACACCGTCGAGGAGCTGCGGTCGTTCCGGTCCGCGCCCACCTCCGCACAGCGGGGCAAGCGGCACCTGGCCGAGGGGGTCCCCGACGCGCCGGGCGTCTACGTCTTCACCGACGCCAAGGGCGACACCCTCTACGTCGGCAAGAGCCGCAGCCTGCGCCGCCGGGTGCGGTCCTACTTCACCGCCGCCGAGACGCGGGGCCGCATCCGCGAGATGATCGCCCTGGTCGAGGGCGTCACCCCGATCGTGTGCGCCACCGAGCTGGAGGCCGAGGTCCGCGAGCTGCGGATGATCGCCGGGCGCAAGCCGCCCTACAACCGGCGCTCCCGCAACCCCGAGCGGGTGTCCTGGCTCAAGCTGACCGCCGAGGCGTTCCCCCGGCTGTCGGTCGTGCGCGCCGTCCGCGACGACGGCGCCCCCTACGTGGGCCCGTTCCGCTCCGCCCGCGACGCCGAACTGGCCCGCGACGCGCTGCACCACGCCTTCCCGCTGCGCCAGTGCACACACCGGTTCGGCCCGGGCCGCCCGGTGTCGGCGTGCGTGCTGTTCGAACTCGGCCGGTGCGGTGCGCCCTGCGAGGGCCGCGAGTCCCCCGACGACTACGGCCGCCACGCCGCGGCCGCCCGGGACGCCATGACCGGCGACGCCACCGCCGTGGTGGCCGCCGTCACCGGGCACATCACCGAGCTGTCCGCGCAGCTGCGGTTCGAGGAGGCCGCGACGCACCGCGACCGGCTCGCCGCGTTCCTCACGGGGGCGGCCCGCGCCCAGCGCCTCACCGCGCTCGCCGCGACCGGCCGGCTCGTCGCAGCGCGGCGCGCCGGCGCCGACTGGGAGGTGCACGTCGTCCGGCACGGCCGGCTCGCCAACAGCGGCGTCATGACCCCCGCCTCCGACCCGGCGGCCTTCGTCGCCGCGCTGGTGGCCACCGCCGAGACCGTCGAGCCCGGCGCGGGGCCCGCGCCGCGCGCGGCCGCCCAGGAGACCGAGTGCGTGCTCCGCTGGCTCGACTCCCCCGGTGTGCGGCTGATCGAGGTCGGCGCGCCGTGGACATGTCCCGTCAATGGTGCGGAAAAGTACCGGGAGCTGACAGACTGGGACCGCGCGGCCGGGGCGTTCCCGCGGTGATCCGGCGCGCGGCCCGCCGACCCGGCGGCGCCCCCGCACCCGGACACGGACGGATGGCGTGATATGGCGGGTATGCCGCTCAGCGACGACTACCCGGTCCGCCGCGTCCCCGTGGTCACCTACCTGCTCATCGCCGCCAACGTCGCCGTCTACCTGATGTCGCCCATGTCGGCGCTGGCCGCGTGGTACGGCTCCGACCTGCTGGCGCGCGAGTGCTTCGCCGAGGCGTACCTGATGCGCTGGGCCGCGGTGCCCGCCGAGCTCCTCAGCGGCCACCAGCTCGACGCGCCGGTGTGCGGCGGCGCCGAGTTCACCAAGATCCCGTGGCTGTCGGCGGTCACCTCGATGTTCCTGCACGGCGACGGGTTCCACCTGCTGAGCAACATGGTGTACCTGTTCGTGTTCGGCCCGGTGGTCGAGGACCGCCTGGGCCGCGCCCGCTACCTGGTGCTCTACACCGCCGCGGGCGTCGCCGCCACCTACGCGTTCGCCCTCACCGCCGGCGACCCCACGGCCCCGCTCGTGGGCGCCTCGGGGGCGATCTCCGGCGTGCTCGGCGCCTACCTGGCCGTGCAGTTCCGCAGCCGGGTCATCACCCTGGTGTTCTTCGTGCTGCCGGTGCGGCTCCCCGGGTGGGCGCTCGTGGGCACCTACTTCGTACTCCAGTATTTTCTGTACATCAGCGCCTCGCTGTTCCCCGGCGGCGCCGACACCGGCGTCGCCTACGCCGCGCACGTCTACGGGTTCATCGCCGGGGTCGTCGGCGGGGTGCTCGTCTACCGCATCCGCTGGCGCGCCGGCACGCGGCTGTCCGACGTCCACTGACGCCGGCCCCCGGCGCCGGCCGACCGCAGCCTCAGGAGGGCACACCCGTGATCACCGCGATCGTCATGATCAAGGCCGACGTCGACCGCATCCCCGAGGTCGCCGAGGCCATCGCCGAGATCGAGGGGGTGAGCGAGGTCTACTCGGTCACCGGCGGGGTCGACCTGATCGCCATGGTGCGGGTGCGCCGCCACGACGAGCTGGCCGACGTCATCCCGGGCCGGATCAACCGGGTCGCGGGGGTGCGGTCGTCGGACACCCACATCGCGTTCAGCGCGCTCTCCCAGCACGACCTGGAGGCCGCGTTCTCCCTGGGCATGGACTAGGCCGTGCTCCCGGGCCCGTCCGGGCCCGCTGATCCGGAGGCGTCCGGGAAGCACCCCCGAGACCGCGGCGCCCGGGTCCGACCCGGGCGCCGCCGCCGGCTCAGCGGCGCTTGGCGTGCGCCTGGCTGATCTCCACCCAGGCGTCGAGCACCCCGGCCGCCGCGCCGCCGTCGACCGCCGCCGCGGCGCGCTCGTAGGCGGCGCGCAGCGCCTCGGGCAGCGGCCCGGGGGCGTCCTCGGCCGCCACCACCGCCGCGGCCGCGTTCAGCAGGACCGCGTCGCGCACCGGGCCGGCGGCCCCGGCCACCACTTCGCGCACCACGCGGGCGTTGTACTCGACGTCGCCGCCGCGCAGCGCGCCGGGCTCGGCGCGCGGGATACCGATGTCGGCCGGGTCGAGCACCGAGTGGCGGACCTCGCCGTCCACCGCCCGCCACACCTGCGAGGTCGTGGTGGTGGTCAGCTCGTCCAGGCCGTCGTCGCCGCGGAACACCAGCGCCGAGGTGCCCCGGCGGGCGAACACGCCCGCGATGACCTCGCACATGCCGGGGTCGAACACCCCGATGGCGCCGGCCGACGGCCGGGCCGGGTTGGTCATCGGGCCGAGGAAGTTGAAGACCGTGGGCACGGCCAGCTCGCGCCGGGTGCGCGCGGTGTGCCGCAGCGCGGGGTGGAACAGCGGCGCGAAGCAGAAGGTGATGCCGGCCTCCTCGGCCACCCGTGCGACGTCCTCGGGGCGCAGGTCGATGACCACGCCCAGGCGCTCCAGCACGTCGGCCGTGCCGCACGACGAGGACGCCGACCGGTTGCCGTGCTTGACCACCTTGACGCCGACGGCGGCGGCCACGATCGCGGCCATCGTGGAGACGTTGACGGTGTGCGCGCGGTCGCCGCCGGTGCCGACGACGTCGACGGTGCGGCCGGGCACGGTGATCTGGACGGCGTTGTCCATCATCCCCGCCACCAGGCCGGTGACCTCGTCGACGTCGGCGCCCTTGGCGCGCAGCGCGACGGCGAAGCCGGCGATCTGCACGTCGCTGGCCGAGCCGGCCATGATCTCGTTCATGGCCCAGCCGGTCTCGTCGGCGGTGAGGGAGCGGCCCTCCAGCAGGGCGGTGATGAGTTCGGACCAGGTGCGTTCAGGGGTGCTCACGGGAGCGGTCCTCCGGAGGTTCGGGGCGGTGGTCGGCGGTGGTGGTCAGGGCCGCCATCGCGCGATGTCGGCCCCGTGGTGGGCCGCACCGTTGCGGAACCGGGAGGACCGGCCGCCGTGGGCGGCCGCGTGCTGCGCCATCTGGTCTCCTTCGCGCGGACCCGGCGGGCCGTCGGCGCGCCGGGTGGGCGTGCGCGGCCCCGGGCGGCGGCCGGTGCGGCCGCCGCCCGGGGCGGCGCGGGGAACTCAGCGGGAGACTACCCGAGGGCGGCGGTGGCGGCGGCCCGCTCGCGCATCAGCTCGGCCAGCGACTCCGCCAGCGCGACCGGGTCGATCGGGTGGCTGACGACCCGGTCGGCGCGCGACCACGTGGCCAGCCAGCCGTCGTCGCGGCGGCCGATCAGCAGCAGCACCGGCGGGCACCGGTAGATCTCGTCCTTGATCTGCCGGCAGACGCCCATGCCGCCGGCGGGGGCGGTCTCGCCGTCGAGGATCGCCACGTCGATCCGCTCGTTCTCCAGGCGCTTGATCACGCCGGGCGCGGTGGCGCACTCGACGAACTCGACCTTGGGCACATCGGCGGCGGGCCGCCGCCCGATGGCCAGCCGGACCTGCTCGCGGGTGCGCGCGTTGTCGCTGTAGACGAGGATCCGCATCTTCGGGGCGCGCTCCGCGTCCGCGGAGCCGCTGTCCATCCTGCTCGACATGCTCGACCGTCACCGTCCCTTTGCGTAGCTCGGCGGGGCGCGCCGGAGTGCGCCACCTCACACCCGAGCCTATTGCCCGCGCGGCGGCGCCGGCACGGCAGGATGCCCCGCGGCGCCCCTCCCCCGCCCGCGGAGCGGGGCGCGGACGCCCGCGGCGGCGCCCGGGCGCGGCCGGCCGGACCCCGCCGGACGCGGGGCGATCACGGCCGGATACCGTTGTCGCCGCCGATCGGGGCCCTATCGGGGGGTCGTGCACCAACCCCTGCCGGATGCCGCAATAATGCAAGCGTGGCGACAGCAACCGCGAACCGAGAAACAGGACCGACACCCGTACACGGTGCGGCTAAGCGACCTGACCTGGTGAGCGTTGGCACCATCGTGTGGTTGGCCAACGAGCTCATGTTCTTCGCAGCGCTGTTCGCGATGTACTTCACCATCCGATCGGTGACCAAGGGCAACCCCGACCTGGGCGAGTGGCCAGCCGCTCACCTCAACGTCGAGTGGGCCCTGGGCATCACCGTCATCCTGGTGGCCTCCAGCTTCACCGCGCAGGCAGGCGTTTGGGCCGCCGAGCGCGGTGACGTCCGGAAGCTCCGTATGTGGTTCTTCATCTCGTTCGCCATGGGCCTGGTCTTCGTACTGGGCCAGGCGTACGAGTACTACGAGCTCATCACCGTGGAGGGACTGACACTCCAGTCCAACGCCTACGGCTCGATGTTCTACCTCACCACGGGTTTCCACGGTCTCCACGTCATCGGTGGTCTGATCGCGTTCCTGATCATGCTGGGACGCACGTACGCCGCGAAGCGCTTCACCCACCAGCAGGCCACCAGCGCCATCGTCGTGTCTTACTACTGGCACTTCGTTGACGTGGTCTGGATCGCTTTGTTCGCAACCATCTACTTCATTCAGTAACCCGAAACGGGGAAACCGTGAAATGGATCACCGCGCGGCGACGGCATCCCCTGGCGGGGTATGTCGTCGTCATACTCGCGCTCACGTTGTTCGGCGTGGGCTACGCCTATCTGGCGCCCGGCGCCGACCGGGCCGAGGCGCAGACGCTGGCCGCTGAGGCAACGGCCGACGACGAACAGACCGACTACGCGCTGGGCCGGGACATCTTCACCCAGAGCTGTGCGAGCTGCCACGGCGACGCCGGGACGGGGAGCCAGAACGCCCCCGACATCACCGACGCCGGCGCCGCGGCGATCGACTTCCAGGTGAGCACCGGCCGTATGCCGTCGATGAACCCCGACGCGCAGATGCCCCGCAAGCCGCCGGCGTTCACGCAGGACGAGATCGACGCGCTCATCACGTACTACGAGGCGGAGATCGGCTCCGGCCCCGCCATCCCCGAAGAGGTCCCGGGCACCGCTCCCGAGCGGGCCGACTTCGAGGACGAGGAGGCCTACGAGGCCGCCCACGCCGAGTACGAGGCCTCCTACGAGGCCTACCTCGACGGCGCCGAGGACGTCGAGGCCGGGATGAAGCTCTACCTGACCAACTGCGCGCACTGCCACAGCTGGTCCGGCGAGGGCGGCGCCCTGACCGACGGCAAGTGGGCCCCCGAGCTGCACGAGGCCAGCCCGCGCCAGCTCTACGAGGCCATGGTCACCGGCCCCGGCCAGATGCCCGTCTTCAACGACATGACCATCACGCCCGAGGAGAAGCAGGACCTCATCGCGTACGTGAAGGACCTCCAGGCCGAACCCAACGCCGGCGGCATCTTCGACCTGAACCGCATCGGCCAGGTCGCCGAGGGCTTCATCGGGTGGACGGTCGGTCTCAGCCTGATCGTGGCGTGCGCGATCTGGATCACCGCGAAGCAGCGAGCCCATGACTGATACCAACCCCAACAACGACAACGAGGGCATCGACGGTTCCGGCCGCGTCATCGGCACCCCCTCGTCGGCCGGCGGTGACCGCCTGGTCGCCGCGCCGGCGGACCCGCACGAGGAGCACGAGGGCGCCTACCCGGCCGCCGAGACCCACGGCCGCCCGGAGGAGATGCAGCGGCGGGGCGAGCGCCTCGCCTCGCTGTGGTTCGTCGTGGCGTTCGTGGCCGGCGTGCTGTTCTTCGTGGCGTACTTCTGGTGGAACTCCGCGGAGATCGCCGACCCGCGCATCGGCCAGTACTCCAACATGGCGCTCGGCGGCTCGCTGGCCCTGGCCCTGTTCGCCATCGGCGCGGGCATGACCGTGTGGACCCGGCAGGTGATGCCGCACTACGAGGTCGGCTCCCCCTACGACGAGCTGCCCTCCTCCCCCGAGGAGAAGGGCTCCTTCGGCGACTTCTTCATGCGGAGCGCCGACGAGAGCGGCTTCACCAAGCGCCCGCTGCTGCGCCGCACGCTGCTGCTGGCCATGGCTCCGCTGGGGCTCGCGCCGATCGTGCTGCTGCGCGACATGGGCCCGCTCCCGGGCGACGTCCTGCACAGCACCACGTGGCGGCGGGGCATGCGGATGGTGGTCGAGGGCTCCCACCGCGAGGGCCCCAGCACCTGGATTCGCGCCGAGGACCTGGAGAACCAGCCCGGCGCGATGATCTCCGCGCTCCCCTACGTGGAGCCCACCGAGGAGCACCCGCACGGGCTCAGCCTCAACGACCAGGCCAAGGCCGTCATCCTGCTGATCAAGATGCCGGACGGCGCCTTCAAGCCCACCATGACCGAGGAGCAGCTCGGCTGGACGTACAACGGGATCATCGCGTACTCCAAGATCTGCACGCACGTGGGCTGCCCCGCTGCGCTGTACGAGCAGGGCACGCACCGCATCCTGTGCCCGTGCCACCAGTCGACGTTCGACGCCGCCGACGGCGCGAAGGTCGTCTTCGGCCCGGCGCACCGGCCGCTTCCGCAGCTCCCCATCTCGGTCGACGCCGAGGGCTATCTCGTCGCCGACGGTGACTTCTCCAGCGCCGTCGGTCCGACCTTCTGGGACGCGGAGAGGGGTGCCTAGCAGATGAGCAGGTCAACCCAGGCGCCGAAGGCGCTCCGAGGCGCCGGCAACTGGATCGACGACCGGTTCCACCTGGCCAAGACCGGTGAGAAGAACCTCCGCAAGGTCTTCCCCAACCACTGGTCGTTCATGCTGGGTGAGATCGCGCTGTACTCGTTCATCATCCTGCTGCTGACCGGCGTGTTCCTCACCCTGTGGTTCAAGCCGAGCATGGCCGAGATCGTCTACGACGGCTCCTACGAGCGGTTGAACGGCGTCACGATGAGTGAGGCGTACGCGTCGACGCTGTACATCGACTTCGACGTCCGCGGCGGCTTCCTGGTCCGGCAGATCCACCACTGGGCCGCGCTGATCTTCGTGTCGTCGCTGGTCGTGCACATGCTCCGGGTGTTCTTCACCGGGGCGTTCCGCAAGCCGCGCGAGATCAACTGGCTGATCGGCGTCGCCATCTTCACGCTGGCGATGCTGGAGGGCCTCTTCGGCTACTCCCTGCCCGACGACCTGCCCTCGGGCATGGGCGTGCGCATCCTCCAGGGCGTGATGCTGTCGCTGCCGGTCATCGGGACGTACGTGTCGATGTTCCTGTTCGGGGGCGAGTTCCCCGGGCACGACATCATCCCGCGGCTCTACATGATCCACATCCTGCTGATCCCCGGGATCCTGCTGGCGCTCATCGCGGCGCACTTCATGATCCTGTGGCACCAGAAGCACACCCAGTACCCGGGGACCGGGCGGTCGAACAAGAAGGTCGTCGGCACGCCGATGTTCCCGGGCTTCGCGGTGAAGGCGGGCGGGTTCTTCTTCTTCGTCTTCGCCGTCACGGTGGGGCTCAGCGCCTTCGTGCAGATCAACCCGGTGCACCTGTTCGGGCCGTTCACCCCGACGTCCATCACCTCCGGGCTCCAGCCCGACTGGTACATGGGCTTCATGGAGGGGTCGCTGCGGCTCTTCCCGAACTGGTTCGACATCAACATCGCGGGCTACGCCATCCCGACCGGCGTGCTCGTGCCGGGTCTGGTCATCCCCGGCCTGCTGTTCGGCGGGCTCGCGGCCTGGCCGTTCCTGGAGGCGTGGATCACCAAGGACAAGCGCCACCACAACATGGCCGACCGTCCGCGCAACGCCCCGGTCCGGACCGGGCTGGGCGCGGCGGGCATCACGATCTACGGCCTGCTGTGGGTGGCCGGTGCCAACGACATCATCTCGGAGACCTTCTCCATCAGCCTGTACGCGCTGAGCTGGTTCTTCCGGTTCGCGGTCATCATCGGACCGTTCATCGCGTTCATGGTGACGAAGCGGATCTGCCTGGGCCTGCAGCGGCGGGACCGGGAGACCCTGGAGCACGGCTACGAGAGCGGCACCATCCAGCAGCTGCCCAGCGGTGAGTTCATCGAGGTCCACAAGGAGTCCTCGACGGACACCGTGCACGTGCTGCAGAGCAAGGAGCCCGTGGAGCGGATCGTCGTCGACGCCGACGGCGTCGACGACAACGGGGTGGAGTCGCCCGAGAAGCGCAGCCTCTCCGGCGGCCTGCGCTCGCGGCTCGCCCACTGGTTCACGAAGGACAACATCTCCTTCGAGGGGGTGCGCCCGCACAGCGGCCACCACCTGCACCACGGCGGGCACAGCGAGGAGACGGCGGCCGAACAGCCCGCCGCCACCCACTGAGCCGCACGCTCGGAGCCCATCGGCGGCCCGGTCCCCCTCGGGGGGCCGGGCCGCCGCCGTTTCCGGGCCGGGCCGCGCGCGGCCGGTCCGGGGCCGCCCGTCCGGCGCACCGCGGCGGCCCGCGGGTCGGACCGAGGGCGGCCGCGCGGGCTCCGGCGCCGCCGGTGCCCCGTGCCCGCGGCTTCGGCCGCTGGGCGCTGCTCAGCGCCCGCCCTCCGGCCGCCTCGCGGCCGGACGACCGGATCCCCCGCCCCCTCCCCCGCCCGCCCGGTGGCGGCCGCCTGAGCGGCGATGGGCGGCCGGCGGGCGGCGGGACCTGCGGGGCGGGCTCCGAGAGACGGGCTCCGAGGGGCGGTGTCCGGCCCGCGTCCGGACCGCCCCCTGCCCGGGCCGGGCAGGGGCCCGGGCAGGGGGCGGTCCGGAGACGCCTGAGGGCCCCTCCCCGGACGGGAAGGGGCCCTCACGTGCGGACCGGGGCGGCGGGGCGCTACTCGGCCTCGCCCTGGACGGAGCCGGGGGTGCCGGTGTCGTCGGTCGCGTCGGGCTCACCGGTGGCGCTGTTCTCCAGCCACTCCTCCCAGGAGCGCTGGTAGAAGCCCCACCCGTTGTCGACCTCCAGCTCGCGGTCGGTGCCCTCCACGATGAACGGGTCGCCCATGTAGGACTCCTCGTAGAACCACTTGGCGTCCTCGGTGCTCATGTTCGTGCACCCGTGGCTGGCGTTGGCCTCGCCGAGCTGCCCGTTCCACGGCGCCGCGTGGGTGAACTCGCCGCTGTTGGAGAACCGGACGGCGTAGTTGACGTCGAGCTTGTACGCCTCGGGGCTGCCCTCGGGGATGCCGACCGTCGAGGAGTCCATGACCAGGTGCTCGTACTTCTCCATGGTCAGGTGGATACCGCTGGTGGTGGTGTAGCGCTCGGTGTCGGCGCGCCCGTTGCTGATCGGGAACTCCTTGACCACCTCGCCGTCGCGCTCGACGGTCATGGTGTGGGCGGCGTCGTCGACCGTGGTGATCTGCTCGCGGCCGACCTCGAACTCCAGGCGGTGGTTCTCGATGCCGAACACGCCCTCTGCGGCCTCGACCCCGGCCAGCCGCAGGTCGACGGTGATCTTCTGGTCCGGCTCCCAGAACTCCTCGGGCCGGAACACGGCCATCTGGTCGCCGAACCAGTTCCACGCGCCCTGGGCGGGCTTCTCCGAGACGACCTCGATGGAGTTCTCCACCTGGGCCTTGTTCTCGACGGGCAGGTCGAAGTTGACGATGACCGGCATGCCCACGCCCACGGTCTGGCCGCTGGTGGGGAAGTTCGACTGGAGTTCCAGGCGCTGCCCCTCGGTGGCCGGGAGGGTGCTGAACTCGCTGACGACCTCGGTCTCCTCGCCGGCCTCGTTGACGGCCGTGGCGGTGACGGTGACGTCGGTGCCGGGCACGAGGTTGCCGTCGCTGACCCACTCGGTCTCGTCGTCGTTGAGGGTGCCGGCGACCGCGTAGAGGTCCTCGGGCGCGGCCTCGGCGCCCTCCCCCTCGCCCTCGGGGGTGTTCTGCTCGTCGGCGGGCGCGACGTCCTGCTCCACCCGGACGTCGGTGAGGGTGCCGCCGGAGGCGGTGACCGTGACCGGGAGGTTGGGGCGGACCTCGGCGGCGCCGTCCTCGGGGGTGATCTCGACCTGGACGGCGTCGCCCTCGCCTTCGGCGCCCGCGGGGTCGGCCGTTCCGCCCCCGCCGGTGCACGCCGCGGACAGGAGGAGGGCGAGCCCCGCCGCTCCGGCCCCCGCGCGCCGGTAGATGGTGGGTACTGCGCTGTCTCTCACCCGTGCGACCTCCACGTCCCGTTCCGCGGCGGCCCCTCGGGAGGCGCCCGCCGCGCCGGTGTACTCCCCCACCGGTCGACCCCTGACAAAGACGACCGTACCGCCCGACATACCGACAGGAGGTATTCGGTCGCCCGAAAAAGGATACCCCGGCCGGTCGGCGGCCTCCGACGAGGCCGCGACCGGCCGGGGCCGGGAAGCGGGGACGCCCCGCCGCGGTGTGCGGCGGGG
>NZ_BCRK01000117.1 GCF_001552555.1 Nocardiopsis trehalosi NBRC 14201
CCCATCCAGTCCCATCCAGCACGCCGAGGCATTCGGTCCACTCCCGCGTGCGCGGGGCTCTCTCGACGAGGGTGCCGAGGTCGCCGTCGATGGCCGGTCCACTCCCGCGTGCGCGGGGCTCTCTCCCCGGTGAAAACCAACCTGGTCCTCGCCGACGGTCCACTCCCGCGTGCGCGGGGCTCTCCGAACGGGGTGTAATCGGCGAGGGTTTCTCGCCGGTCCACTCCCGCGTGCGCGGGGCTCTCACCACCGGGATCAACCTAGTCCGGGACCACATCGGTCCACTCCCGCGTGCGCGGGGCTCTCCCCGTGGCCCCGGCGGTGTGCTCCGTCGGGGCCGGTCCACTCCCGCGTGCGCGGGGCTCTCGTCAAAGCCCCCGCCGGAAAGGTCGGCGGGGGCGGTCCACTCCCGCGTGCGCGGGGCTCTCTGCAGGGTCATGGTCGCGACCAGCCCGGAGGTCGGTCCACTCCCGCGTGCGCGGGGCTCTCGGGCCCGGCGTCTCTGGAGCCACAGTCGTACCGGTCCACTCCCGCGTGCGCGGGGCTCTCCGCAGCGCCTCCACCAGCGGCGCCGCCGCGAGCGGTCCACTCCCGCGTGCGCGGGGCTCTCCACACGGCGGATGGACCGCTGGATGTCACCCGCGGTCCACTCCCGCGTGCGCGGGGCTCTCGCTCCGCCCGCCAGCGCCAGCAGGGCGCCGGCCGGTCCACTCCCGCGTGCGCGGGGCTCTCACCGCCTGCGCCACACGCTCGGCCCGGCTCAGCGGTCCACTCCCGCGTGCGCGGGGCTCTCTGGCGGTTGTCGTTCCCCCGCCGGAGGCACCGCGGTCCACTCCCGCGTGCGCGGGGCTCTCCGGATGACCTTGGTTTCGCGGTCACTCATCGGCGGTCCACTCCCGCGTGCGCGGGGCTCTCGGGCGCCCGAACGAGCACATGTGGGACCGGAGCGGTCCACTCCCGCGTGCGCGGGGCTCTCAACGTGTCGGACCGGGCCGCGATGGACACCAACGGTCCACTCCCGCGTGCGCGGGGCTCTCCGGACGGCCCTAGCGGGTGCCTCCGCTGGGGCCGGTCCACTCCCGCGTGCGCGGGGCTCTCATGGGCTCCCAGACCATCAGGTCGAAGCCGAACGGTCCACTCCCGCGTGCGCGGGGCTCTCGGCTTCGCGTCGGCACCGACCGCGCCCTTCACCGGTCCACTCCCGCGTGCGCGGGGCTCTCGCCGCCTTCCGGTACGCGTCCATCCGCGCCACCGGTCCACTCCCGCGTGCGCGGGGCTCTCGCGCGTCTGCTCGTCGTCGGTGCGCGGCGGCCCGGTCCACTCCCGCGTGCGCGGGGCTCTCGCCTTGGTCTCCAGGGATTCGCCGTTGGCGACCGGTCCACTCCCGCGTGCGCGGGGCTCTCCCGCCGATGATCGCTTCCGTGGTGGTCCGGTGCGGTCCACTCCCGCGTGCGCGGGGCTCTCCGCGGGCGCTACGGCGATCTGGTCTACGGCGACGGTCCACTCCCGCGTGCGCGGGGCTCTCTGGGCGGCCGAGCGGCTCCAGGTCCACTGGCTCGGTCCACTCCCGCGTGCGCGGGGCTCTCAGCAAGGGCGGAGGCGGCCACGAGCGGTCCGGCGGTCCACTCCCGCGTGCGCGGGGCTCTCGTCGAACCGTCCGCCGACGCCAAGCTGCGGCGCGGTCCACTCCCGCGTGCGCGGGGCTCTCTGTAGGTGCAGGTGTAGGTGAGGGTGCAGGTGCGGTCCACTCCCGCGTGCGCGGGGCTCTCTGCACGACCTCACGCCGCGCGACGTCCTGCACAGGTCCACTCCCGCGTGCGCGGGGCTCTCGCCCGGAACTCGGTGGAGCTGCCCACCAGAGCCGGTCCACTCCCGCGTGCGCGGGGCTCTCGTTGACCGACGCCGCATGCCGGAGCCTCACCAACGGTCCACTCCCGCGTGCGCGGGGCTCTCAGCAAACGACCTGGGCAAACGCGAGGCGTTACCGAATCGCGATCTGCCAGTCGGGCATCCAAAGGCAAGGCCCGCCCCAAGACGATACTGCCCCATGGCGGCTGAGGCGATGGCCCGCAGATCGTGCCCCGGCCGACGTGGGAGCGGAAGTGGTGGAGTTGGAAGAGGGGCGCCCGGGCGGGCGCCCCTCTGTGGCTGCTTCCGTTTTTTCGTGGCCGGAGGCGGTCTCCGGCCTGCGATATTGCGTGGTTCTCTCAGTGCCCCTCGGCTCCCCCGGGCGGCAGGGCGGGGGCTGCCTGGGGGTCAAGGGGTCGTGGGTTCAAATCCCGCCGTCCCGACGCAGGTCAGAGCCGGTTTCACGCAAGTGGGACCGGCTCTCTGACGTCCAGGAGGATTTGCAGGTGGAGTAGGGCCCTCAGCCCGCCTCCGCCTCGGCCAGGAGCCGCCCCATCGCCTCGGCCGCCGATCGGCGCACCGGACGCAGCTGGTGCCGGTAGACCCGCTCGGTGGTCTCGGTCCCGTCGTGGCCCACCAGCAGGCTGATCTCCTCGCTACTCACCCCCGCGTCCGAGAGCAGCGACACGAACGTGTGCCGCAGTTCGCGCGGTGTCCACGCCATCGGGTCCAGCCCGGCCTCCTTCGCGATCCTGCGGAACCCCCGGAGCACATTGTGCCGCTCGACCGGGGTGCCGATCCGCGTGCAGAACACCAACCCGTTCTCCTGCCACAGCTCCCCGGCCTTGAGCCGGTCGCGCGCCTGCAGCGCACGGTGCCGGCGCAGTGCCTCCGTCGCCTCGCGGCTCAGGCCCAGGGTCCGGCGGGACTTGCGCGTCTTGGTCTCCCCGCCGTCGCGCACCGAGCACCACACGTCGATGGTGTCGGCCCCGGTGTCGACCCGCTCCACCCCAGCGCGCGGATCTCCTCCGTGCGCCCCCCGTGGACAGCGACAGCACCACGTAGGCGCTCCACCGGGGAAAAAACCGGCGCGCCGCCCGCCGGTGACAGCGCCGGGCTGGCGATCTGGCGGATGGTGCTGCGCGGGTTCGGGCGCCAGTAGCCGGTAGGCGGTGGGCTCCGGCAGCCGCCCGGAACCTGAATCGTCCTCCTGGTGCTCGCCCTCGCGCCCGCAATCGCGGACCGACCTTCGGTTCCGCATCGGTCTTCGAGCGCCTGGCCGAAGTGCTAGGCAGTAGCGACAAGTGCGGGACCATCTGCTGTGTAAGGGGGGATCATCGTGCTCGGCCGACTGGGTCAGCCGTTCCGGCGGCGCCGGACGTAGGCGAAGGTGACGGCGGCGAGCAGTGGCCCCCACAGCAGCAGCGGCAGGTAGCACAGGTAGTAGGTCGCGGCTTCCCAGCCGCCTGCCTGGGTGGGGAAGTTCGCGGGCGTCGGCTCGCCTCGGAGGGTGACCCCGGCGAACTCGGCGATCCAGCAGGCGGTCCATAGGACCGTCAGCACCAGGGCGCCCAGAGCCGCGGGGATGGCCGCCGCCTTCGTCGGGATCGGTCGGCCGCGCAGGAACGGAACCCACTGCGGGACCACCTCGCCCCAGCGGGCGATCAGGCCGACCGCGGCGAACGCGGCGGCTTCGGAGGCGATCGACAGGAAGACGATGTAGGCCCGTTCACCGAGCCCGCTCCCGTCGGCGAACGCGGCCGGGAGCCGCCAGATACTGGCCGGCAGCACGACGAACGGGATGGCGAGCGCGGCCGTCCGCGCCCAGCGGGGAACCCCGGCCACCGGGGCGTGGGCGGCTGCCCATGCGGTGCGTAGCCGTCCGGTGGTCACCGGCCGATCGATCACAGCGGTCATAGTCGATCCTTGGTCAGGCGGGCCCGACTGCCCGCTCCGCATCCAAGATCGCAACCACGCCGGGTCATGACATCCCCCGTAGGGGTGAGCCCACCCGCCGCTCGGGGGAAACGCCCGGTGGGCGCGGCTAGAGCCTGTTCCAAAGCTGATCAGAGCCATCCGTTGATGGCGGCGATGTGGACGGTGGCCTGGTAGCGGACGGCGAGCTTGTCGTACCTGGTGGCCGGCGCCCGGTGGCGTTCGAGCCGATTGATCCCGAACTCGCCGGCGTGGCGTTGGCGGTAGTCGGCACAAGAGGAAGGGCTGCCCGGAGGGCCCGCTGAGCCAGCGCTCAATCGACGTTATGCGCTGCTCCGGCCCGTCCAATAGGCGCCGCCGCTGGTCAACGCGTCGTCGGCAGCTGCGCCGCGGCGCCCGGGCCCGGCAGCTGACCTGCGCGGACGCCTATTTCCCTCATTTCGCGGTCCACCCCCGCGTGCGCGGGGATCTCGGCAAACGACCTGGGAAAACGCGACGCGTTACCGAATCGCGGTCTGTGAGACGGGCATGCAAAGGCAGGTCCTACCCCAAGACGATACTTTCCCATGGTTGCTGAGGCGATGGCTGGCAAAGGGCGTCCCGGCCAATTTCAGGCGTTGCGGGTCTGATCGACGATGTCGCGCCGGCGGTGGGATCACCCGCAGGGCGGAGCCTCTTCACCCGCACGGGGGATCACCACATCCAGGGCCGGTGGAGAGACTGTCGGCCATGGCGAATACCCGGCTCCTGCGCGCGATCTTTCACACCCCTCCCGACAGCACCGACACCGAGCGGCCCGTTCCGCGCTGGGTACTGCGGCTGGCCTACGCGATGCCGCTCCTGCTCCTGCCCTCGTGCCTGTGGCGGCTGCCGTTCGCCTTCCACTTCGACATGGGGCAGCAGCACGAGGCCGTCCTGCCGAGCCTGTGGGTAAGCATTCCCTATGTGCTGGGCCTGAGTCTGGTGACCGAACTGGTCGCGTTCCTGTGCCTGGGCCTGGTGCGCCGCTGGGGCGAGGTCACACCCATCTGGCTGCCCGTCATCGGCGGGAGGCGCGTCCCTCCCCTCGCGGCAGTCGGGCCCGCCGTGCTCGGCGGGCTGGTCCTCACCGTGCTGTTCTGCTCCGTGCCGATCGGCGGCGGACAGTCCTTGTCCCTGCTCGGCGTGAGCCAGGACATCACCTACGACAACGGCTGGTGGCGGGCGCTCGCGCTGGTGTGCACCGCCCCGCTCCGCGTGTGGGGACCGGCCGTCATCGTGCTCGCCGGCGCCTACCACCTGCGCCGCCGGTCCAGGCGCATGCCCCACACATGGTCCACGGGAACGTCGGCGCGGGGACGGTAGGGCTGGGCATGGAGCCGGGGCACCAGGGAGCGGCACCCTGCCTCCCACATGGCCGCTGCGGCGCGCGTGCGCTCCACGGCCGCCCGCTCGCGGGCAGGCGAGGCAGCGCCGGCACTCCTGTCGACCAGCAGCGCGGTCATCTGCTCCCCCGGCGCCCGGCGCCCGGCGGAATCGGTGGCGGTGACGCGGTAGCCGGAAACCTGCTCGCCGCGCCGGTGCATCGCGGTTCAGCGGCGCACGGTGCGCTCGACGGCGGCGGGAGTTCCTCGATACGGGCGCCCAAACGAGCGGCCGCGGGCCGACAGGCGCGGGCCATGGGAGCACGCGTCGATTCCGCCACCGGTGGCGTGCGCCGTAGGCTCGTCAGCGTGACCGAGCACGCGTTCCCCCGAGCAGGCTTGATGAGCGAACGCCTGAAGATGCGCCCGTTTCGACCGGAGGACGCCGCCGATGTGCATGCGGTGTGGAACGACGACGTCTACCTGCGCTTCGCGCCCGTCGGGCTGGCCACGGCGGGAGCCGATCTGCCACGGGCCGTCGAGTGGTGTTCGAGCGGGCCGGTCTTCGCCGTCGAACGCCGTGCGGACGGGCGGCTGGTCGGGCACGTCGCGCTGATCCGCACGGACTGGACCGCGATGGTCACCGAGATCCACTACTGGACGGCTCCTTGGGGGCGGGGCAGCGGCTACGCCGCCGAGTCGGTGCGCACCGTGGCGCGATGGGCGCTGACCGCCCAGGGCATGAACCGCGTCGCCCTGTTGGCCATGGTGGACAACGCCGCGTCGATCCGCGTGGCCGAAGCCGCGGGGTTCCGCTTCGAGGGCGTTCTGCGCAACGCCGCGTTGACCCGCTCAGGGCGCGGTGACTTCGCCGCCTACAGCCTGATCCCGGCCGACCTCGCCGGGTAGGCCACGACGCGGACGGCGCTCGTCCGCGTCAGCGGGGAGCGGCGGCCAGCCAGCGGCGGAGGTCGGCGAGCGCCGCGCCGTCGGAGTCGGCGTCGATGGCGGAGGCGAGGTCGGCGATGGTGATACGGGAGAGGACGCCGGCCCAGGCGTCCTCAGCGGCGGCCATGGTGCGGGCGATCGCGCACGGGCGTGTGCACTGCTCGGCGGGAACGGCGAGCGGCCCGCGCTGCCGGATCTCGGCGCAGCGGTAGGCGGGTTCGGTGCCGTCGATGGCCCGGACCACGTCCAAGGCGCTGATCGCCTCCGCCGGCCGGGTGAGGCGGTAGCCGCCGACCTGGCCCGCGGTCGACTGCACGATCCCGGCCCGGGACAGGGTCTGGAGGTGCTTGGCCAGGTAGGACGGCGGAATGCCGTGCAGTTCGGCCAGCCGCGCCGCCGGCACCGGCGTCCGGCTCTGACTGAGCGAGACGCAGCAGTGCAGGGCCCATTCCACCCCGTTGGACAGCTTCATGGGGCGAGTCTATCCCGGACGTTTCGTGTCCGGGTTGTGGTAGAACTCCAGACAACCCGGATACAAGGTGTCCGAGATCGTTCCTGGAGCCCTCTGTGACCCACACCCCCTCCCGAGTCGACGCGGCACCCGCGGTACTGGGAGCCGCCGCCGCACTGTTCGTCGCCGCCGCGAACCTGCGCCCCGCGATCGCGGCCGTGTCCCCGCTGATGGACCGCATCCGCGCCGACCTGGACCTCCCGGCCACGGCCGCCGCGCTGCTGACGACCGTCCCCACACTCGCCATGGGCGTGTGCGCCCCCCTCGCCGCGGTCGTCGGCCGCCGCTTCGGCCTGCACCGCGGCGTCCTGCTCGGGCTGGCCGTCATCGCCCTCGCCACCGCGGCCCGCGCCGCCGGCCCCTCCACCTGGGTGCAGTTGAGCTGCGCGGCGGTCGTGGGAGCGGGCATCGCGATCGCGCAGACGCTCCTGCCCGCCGTCGTGAAGTCGCGGTTCGCGGGACGCGTGGGCCTGGTGACCGGCGTCTACACCGCCGGCCTCGGTCTGGGCGGCGCGGTGGCGGCGGGGGTCAGCGCGCCCTTGGCCGACGCGCTCGGCTCCTGGCCCGGTGCGTTGGCGTCCTGGGCGGTGCTGGCGGTGGCCGGGATGGTGCTGTGGTCGGCCGCCCGGGGGCCGCTGTCCCTCGACGGGGCCGCGGCCGGTTCCGCCCCTGCGGCTCGCGGCCTTCCCTGGCGCAGCGGCACCGCCTGGCGCGTCACGGCCCTGGCGGCCGCCAACTCCGCGCTGTACTACTGCGAGCTGGCCTGGGTCGCGCCGCTGCTGCTCGAAGACGCCGGCCGCACTCCGGCTGCGGCCGGCGCACTGCTGACCGTGATGATCTCGATCCAGGTCGCGGCGATGGTGGCCGTCCCGGCCCTCCTCGGCGAGAAGCGCGACCCGCGGATCGGCTTGGCGCTCACGGCCGCCCTGACCGCCGTCGGCCTGGCGGGGCTCGGGCTGGCCCCCGCTGCGGCGACCTGGCTGTGGATCGCCCTCGTCGGTGTGGGCCATGGCGGCCTGTTCACCCTGGTGCTGGCGCTGCCCGCGGTGATCGGCCGCGACTCCGCCGAAGCCGGGCGATTCAGCGCGATGGCGTTCTTCGTCGGCTACGGGTGCGCGGCGCTGGCCCCGGTGCTGGTGGGGATGCTGCGCGACGCCACCGGCGACTTCCGGATGGCCTTCGCCCTGCTCGGCGGCCTGGCCGCGACCCTGCTGCTGCCCATCGCGCTGCTGCACGGGCGGCGCGACACGGCAGGGCGCGATGGCGCACCTGAGCGGCAGGCGGGCTGACGTCGAGAGGCCGCCACCTTCGGCGTGCGCCCTGCATCGCATGGTCGGCGACCTGGACCGGGACCGCCCCCCGAACCCCATGAGCCCCGAGTTCCTCGCGGCGGTGCGCGGTCGGCTGGACGCCGCGGCCCGGCCCACCCGCCCGCCGCGCCGCACCGCCTGTGGAGGGCCGGCCGGCGAGGCACTGCCGGTCGGCCGCCCCCGGGGCCGCTGAACGAATCCGGTCGGCTGGACGGGCCTGCGTCATGCGGCATATGGCCGAGGAGCAGGCGGCCGGGCACGTCCAGGGTGGTCCACCCGCGCTGCACGACGACTTGGCTGCGATCGTCCGCGGCCAGATCACGCCGGCCGTGGCAGCGGGTGTCGAACCGGCCTCTCTTCAGGCCGATCCGACCATCGCGACCCTCATGACCCGCAGCGCACATCTCCTCGACTGCTGTGACGATGCCGCGTCGCGGCGGCGGCTCCTGGCCCGGCTGGAACGCGTGAACGATCCTCGCGGGGAGCGATACCCCTCGCCGCTCGCGGTGGTCAACGGCTGGCCGGGGCCGGAGGGCCTGCGGCCGGTGCTCGACCGGGCCGTCCGTGCTCTGCAGGCTCGGATACCGGGATGATGGGGCGGCCTCGGCGCGGCGTGAACCGGCTGCCGCCGAGCCGAGGTCGCCATCACCCGCAACCGCCGGGCCCCGAGATCCACGGCCCCGCCCCACCCCGACCGGAGGTCGACCCAGTGTCACCTGCCCGAGTATTCGCCGTCGCCCCGCTGGCTCTGGCGACTCTCGCCCTTTCCGGCTGCTCGCCCTGGGGCTGCACCGACACGACGGCGGAGCGCGGTGAGGCCGGTGCCAGGGTGGAGATCGTGAACACGAATGGTCAGCCCCTCGGCGTCACCGCCGTGGTCGTCGACTGGCGCCTTGAGCCCCACCCGCAGGCGCCCTCCGAAGGCGACCGGGTCCACTTCCGCTTCCGCTTCGACGGCCCCGAGGAGGATTCCGGCACCGCGGTGGACGCCTGCGCGGTCGATAAGGAGCGCGTGGCGTTGGGGTGTCAGACGGTCTACTCATACCAGGCGTTCGGGCCGGCCGACGATCCCCTCACGGGCGACGACTGGCTCGCCGTCGAGCACCCTGAGCAGGTGGCTGGAGTGTTGTTCATCCCCAATGACCAGTCCTACGACCGGCCCACCTGTGAAACGGACATCAAGGACGGTGGCGGGATGCATCCCCCGGAACCGCCCACCAGGGGGGACCAGCTGTAGGGAGGTCAAGGCGGTCGAGAGCGTTCCCGGCCTGTCGTGACCGCGCTGTGGGGGTCGATCGCGGAGTTCCCGCCCAGCGGCGGAGCCGCATCACGGAATCCGTGGACGCCCTCGGCATCCCGTCCGGACCGGGAGAACCCGCTCCCCCACGGCGACCACCTGTTCAACGCCTTCGGCTCCGCCGACCACCCCTTGGGCCGGATGGCGTAGGCGTCATCCGCCTGGGTCGGATGCCACCTCCGTGCGGAGATGGCATCCGACCGGCCGGGCGGCGGAGCCGGCTACGCGCTCCGAGCCAGCAGACCGGCGTCGATGACCTCGGCGATGAGGGCGGCGCCGCGGCTGTTCTGGTGGATGTGGTCGGTCGTGAGCATGAGACCTCGCCGCCGGGAGATCGTGTCGAGGCTGCGGCGCAGGACCGCGTGCTGGAGGATGACACCGATGGCCGCCGCGGGCGTCACCTCCAGGTAGGGAATCGGCGGCGGGTCCGCTCGACGCAGTTCCTCGGTCTGGCGTTCGTGGAGCGGAAGGTAGGCCACGTCGTTGGTGGTGGCGACCTCGGCGATCATCCGGCTGTACTCCCGCGATGCCTGTGCCGCTGCTCCGTCGAGTCGTTGGCCGAGTACGGGTGGCGACAGCAGACCGATCGTCGCGTCGGTCTCCGCTCGCAGCCGTGCGACGACGTCTCCCAGGCACTGCTGGAACCAGCCCGCCGACGGGCGGTCAGGGAGCCGTTTGCGCTTCATGGCCTGCTCGACGGGGTAGCCGGCCAGGCTCGCTCGGGCGTCGTTGGTCCCGATCAACACGGTGATCACGTCGGGTGGGTTGGTGACGACGGCGTCGAGGCGCTGCAGGAGGTTGTAGGCGAAGTCGCCGTTGACGCCGAACCGGGCGGGCCGCACGACTCCGGGAGGGTGACGCCGTCCGAGAAGGCCCAGGTAGTCGACGCTGAACTGCGCGCGGGTGAGGCTGTCGCCGAGGCACGCGATGCGTGTCGTCACGGCGCTTCCTCCGGGCGGATCGTGCCGACGCGACCGGTCGGGCGGGCGTCGGTCCGAGGGCGGTGGTCGGTGCCGAGGGTCGCGGTGATGGACAGGAGGGACGTCGGCCCCTCCATGTCGACCACGTGCCATACTCCGGCCGGGTTGATGGTGGCCTCGCCCGGCCCGAGCAGAACGTGTTCGGGCGCCCCGTCCACGTCGCGGGTGACCTTCACGGACCCGCTGAGGCAGATGACCAGTTCGTCGCCCGCGGGGTGGCTCTCCCAGTGGTCGCCGCGCCCGTCGCCGTCGAAGATCGCCACCATCCGACCCTCGGCGCCGTCTGCCGCTACCGCGGCGCTGTAGGCCTGGAGCACCTCGGGGTCCCAGGCGAAGCCCTCGACGGGCCTCGCCCTCGATCCCAGTCCGAGGTGCACGGGGGTGGTCCGCAGGTCCATGGCGTTGCGTTCGTGGTTGACGAGTCTCATGCCGATGATCGTCCACGACAGGGATCGGGCGGTCTTGAAGAAATGGGAAGGGGAGCCGCCGCGAAGGGCAGGCGGTCGGCGGCTACCCGGCTCCGAGGAGGACTTCGCCGCGACGCCAGGCCGTCGGCGACCGGCCCGTGAACTCGCGCCAGTCCCGGACGAGATGCGCCTGGTCGGCATAGCCGGAGACGGTCGCCACATCGCCCCACGGGGGCGGGTCCTGCGCCGCCGCCAGTTCGTGCGCGTGCTCGAAGCGCAGGACCCGGGCGAAGGTCTTCGGCGCCAGGCCCACCTCACCGCGAAACCGCTCGGTGAGGTACCGGCGGCTCCAGCCGAGTTCCGCGGCGACCGCACCCACCTGGACGCACCCCCGCGCGGCGACGAGCCGGCGCAAGGCCTCGGCCACCTCGGGGCGCACCCGACGCATGTGGTCGCCGCGGGCGCCGCGGCCGACGGCCCGGAGGAGCACGTCGTCCAGCGCGGTGAACCGCGCCGCCCATGTCGTCGCCGATCGGAGCCGGTCGACCAGCTCAACGGCAAGCGCTCCGAGAAGCTCGTCGAGTGGGACCAGTCGGTGGGCGAGTTCGGCGGACGGCATGCCGTAGATGGCCCGGGCCCCGAGCGGTGTCAGCGATACCTGAACACCTTGCTGGCGTCCGTCGTGGTGGATCGCGACGGACCGGCACATCAGGCCGGCGGCGAGGCTGCCGAATCGAGTGACCGGTGACCCGTCGTCGACGCCCGCCGCCACCTCCATGGGATCCGACAGGCTGATCACCGCGGTGAGCGCGCGGCTCGGCGGGCCGCGGTGCACCCCCGTCGGGAGTCCACGCAGGTCGAAGCCGACATACGAGTCGACGTAGTCCCGCAAGCCGGGCGCCGGGCGTGCGCCGATCTCGGTGGCCGTGTGGTCCTCCATTTTCGTGAGTGTACGAGCCGCCCAGCCCAGGAAGGTCGCGGCCCAAGGGCGATCAAGGTACGTGAGAACCGCCTGCAACCACGACTCCGCCGATGATCCGGTCGTTCGTCTCAGTGAACTCGGTGACGACGATGAGGAGGTTCTTCGGCGTGATGGCCCTTATCCGTCGGACGGCGTGAGGGGGTCAACCGCGAGGGGGTTGCTGCGGGGTGACCAGGTGGCGGACGGCGTCGGTGATGACGGTGCGCCGCTGTGCGTCGGGGACGAGGCGGCCGACGTCCTCGGTGTGGTGCTGCCACATGTTGGCCAGGGCCAGTACCAGGGCGAGGATCTCGCCGGCCGACCGGTCGGATCTGACGGTGCCGCCCCGCTGTGCCGCCTCGATGGCCGTGATCTTCTCGTCCATGGAGCGGGCGACCATCTCGGAGACCGGTCGTTCCCCGCGTTCGAGCGCGTACCACGCGAGGAACCGCATGACCTGCGGGTTCTGTGCCGCGGCGTCGTGCAGGCGGCCGGCGTATCCGGGCAGGTCGTCGGCGTCGATGGGCACGGCGTCCACCGTCTGCTCCGCGATCGCCTCGTAGACGGCGTCGAACAGGCCCTCCTTGCCGGCGAAGAACGAGTACACGAGGCCGGGGCTGATGCCGGCGCGTCCGGCGATCCGGTCCACCCGGGCGCCGGCCACGCCGTACTCGGCGAACTCGGCCAGGGCCGCGTCCATCAGCTGCTGCCGCTTGCGGTCGGGGTCACGCGTTGCCATGCCTCCACCCTCGCTTAATGAACGTTCATTTGACAAGTCGGGGACCGCGCACGCATGCTGAACGTAGTGAATGAACGTTCATTTAAGAGGATGTGTGATGACCGCGCAGCACTGGACCCCCGCCGACATTCCGTCACTCGACGGACGAACCGCCCTGATCACCGGTGCCAACAGCGGCATCGGCTACCGCACCGCCCGGGCCCTGGCCCGGCACGGTGCCCGCGTCCTGCTCGCCGGGCGCCGACCGGACGCCCTGGCCGAAGCCGCCGCCCGCCTGCGCGCCGACGTGCCCGGCGCCCGCCTGGAGACCGTGGAACTCGACCTCGGCGACCTGGCCACGATCCGCGACGCGGCGGCCCCGCTCGCCGCCGGCGAGACGATCGACATCCTCGTCAACAACGCGGGCGTCATGAACGTCCCCGAACGCCGCACCACCCGCGACGGCCTCGAACTGACCGTCGGCACCAACCACCTCGGCCACTTCGCGCTGACCGCGCACCTGATGCCCGCGCTGGCGCGCTCGGCGGCCGCGCGGATCGTCACGGTCAGCGCCATCGCCGCCACCTGGCGCTGGGGCGACCTCGCCGACCTGATGAGCGAACAGCGCTACCGCCCGATGGGCGCGTACGCGAAGTCCAAGCGCGCCAACGTCGTCTTCACCCGGGAACTCGCCCGCCGCCTCGGCGGCGGCCCGCACCGCGCCTTGGCCGTGCATCCGGGTTCGGCTTTCACCGACCTGCAGCGCCACACGTCGGCCGGGCGGGCGGGGCGGCTGTTCGTCGCCCTGGCCGCGCGTACCCTGATGGGGTCGGCCGAGGGCGCCGCCTGGCCCTCCCTGTACGGCGCGACCCACCCCGAGGCCGCGAGCGGCGCGTTCCTCGGTCCCGCCGGACGGGACCAGACCTCCGGCACTCCCAAGCCGGCACCCCTGCCCACCGGGGCCGACAGCCCTGAGCTGGGTTCCCGGCTGTGGCGTGAGAGCGAACGGCTGACCGGCGTCGCGTTCCCGGTGCCGCAGACCTGACCCCTACCGCGAGGTGCCGCCGAGCGCGCACCCCGGCTCGGTTCGGCCGATGCCGGAGGAGGCTCAGCGGGGCGGGCGGGTGGGTCGCGCGGGTGGGGCCTGCGGTGCGGTCCAACTGGCGAGGAGTCGGAGGCGGTCCGCCGAGGGGGTGCCCGGCTCGGCCGTGTAGACGATCAGGTCGTGGACGGCCCGCTGGGGCAGGGGCAGGTCCAGGGAGCGGAAGGTCATCTCGACACGGCCGACTTCGGGGTGGTTCAGCCGCTTGGCGCCTTCGTGGCGGATGCGGACGTCGTGGCTGGCCCACATGGTGCGGAAGTCGGGACTGAGGGTGGACAGTTCTCCGACGAGCTCACGCAGGGCCCGGTCGTGGGGCTCGCGCCCGGCTTCGGCGCGGAGCACGGCGACCGTGGCCCGCGCGCCTTCCTCCCAGTCGGCGAAGAAGTCGGCGGAGCCGGGGTCGAGGAAGAAGTAGCGGGGGAAGTTGGCGCAGCCCCGGTCGCCGGTGGTGGCGCTGTCGAACATCGGTGCGTACAGCGCCCTGCACAGCGCGTTGCTCGCGACGATGTCCAGGCGGCCGTTGCGGACGAAGGCGGGGGCCATGGTCATGGCGTCCACCATCCACTGGACGGAGGCCGGGATGTCGACGTCCTTGCGGCGGTGCGACCTGCGGCGGGCGGGGCGGGCGGCTCTGGCCAGCTCGAACAGGTAGGTGCGCTCGTCCTCGTCGAGGAGCAGCGCGCGGGCGACCGCTTCCAGCACCTCCTCGGAGACGCCGCCGATGTGGCCCTTCTCCAGCCGTGTGTACCACTCGGTGCTCACGCCGGCGAGGGCCGCGACCTCCTCGCGCCGCAGCCCCGGAACGCGGCGGCGCCGGCCGGCGGGCAGTCCGACCCGCTCCGGGGCGAGCTTGGCGCGTCGGCTGATGAGGAAGTCGCGGATGTCCGAGCGGTTGCCGGTGGAAGCACCGGTGGGGGTTTCGGACGGAGGTTCCATTCGTCCAGGGTAGCCACGGTCCGGCCGATAAGGAGGTCGCGTTCATACCCCCCATGAACGCGACCTTTTCCGCCTTCGGCGGCGCCGGTTTCCTGGGGGCAGCTGACGTGAACGGCACCCCTCCATGGCGGGCCGCCGTCCGCCGTTCCCCACTCCCACCTCAGGAGCATCACCATGGCCGGCAAGACCGTACTGATCACCGGCGCGACCAGCGGTATCGGCGCCCACACCGCGCGGACGCTCCTCGACCGCGGCCACCGCGTGGCGGTCACCGGCCGCGACGAGGGCAGGCTGAAGGCGTTCCTCGACCAGGCCGGCCACGCCGACCGGCTGCTGGGCCTGGTCGCGGACGCGGCGGACTGGCAGGCCACCGAGTCGGCCGTGGCCCGCACCGTGGAGCGTTTCGGCGCCCTCGACGCGGCGGTGGCCAACGCCGGGTTCATGTCCGGTGGCTCCATCGGGGCCGGTGACCCGACGTCCTGGGCGCCGATGGTCCTCACCAACGTCCTCGGCCCCGCCCTGCTGGCCCACGCCACCCTGCCGCACCTCGAGGCCGGTGGCGGACGGCTGGTGCTCATCGGCAGCGTCGCCGGGCTGAAGAACTCCCCCGCCAACCTCTACTCGTCCACCAAGTGGGCCACCACCGGGCTCGCCGAGAACCTGCGCCTGCACGCCACGACCCGCGGCGTCGGGGTCACCCTCGTCAACCCCGGCATGATCGACACGCCCTTCTGGGAAGGCGTCGGCGCTCCCCCCTTCGCCCTGTCCCCCCAGCCCATCGCCGAGGCCGTCTGCTTCGCCCTCGACCAGCCGACGGGCGTCGACCTCAACACCCTGACCATCCGCCCCGTGGGCCAGCCCGCCTGACCGCGCCCGCCCGCCCCACCACGCCGCCCACGCTCGCGGAGCCGCTTCTGTGAGCCGGCACCAGGCGCCGCGGTCACCGCATCGCCCACCGGCAGGACGACGGTCCTCGCCGGTGGGCGGCCTCCGTCGTCCCCTGGGTTCGCCGGACCGACGGGCCCAGGCCCGCGACGACGACGTACTACCTGTGCAGGCGGCGACTTCCATGAACGATGGAGCCGAAGAATGGATTGCAGGATTCCTTTCCCCGAGTGACGTACTGGCGCTGCGACGCGTCTCGGTCCGGGTGGCGGGGACTCGCGGGATCGAGTTGCTCGAACCGGGCCGGGAGGCGTGGATGCGGCCGGCCCACGGCCTCCGGCTCCGGGGTGGTGCGTCAGCGTTGCGGGTGGGGGTGGGTGGCGGGCCAGTCCCACGTGGTGAGGACGTCGCGCATCAGGCGGGCGGCGGGTGGGAGGCGGTCGTCGGCGTTCCAGAGCAGGGTGACGGTGCGGCGGCAGGCGGGGTCGTCGACGGCGAGCCAGGCGATGGGCGTATCGGGGGCGGTGCGCCGGGCGATGGCGGGGACGAGGCCGATCCCCAGTCCGGCGGCGATCAGCTCCGCGATGGCGGTGGGCTCGTCGCCCTCGCAGACCACCCTCGGGATGAGGCCGCTCGCGGCGAAGAGGCGGTCGAGGAGGCGGCGCTGCCAGTGCCCCTGGCCGGCGGCGACGAACGGCAGGCCGGCGAGCTCCTCGACGCGCACCGAGGCGCGGCCCGCCAGCGGGTGGTCGAGCGGGACGCCCAGCAGCACCTTCTCGTCGAGCAGCCGGACCGATTCCACGTCCCCCACGGGAAGCGGCTGCGAGGCGACGCAGAGGTCGACCTCCCGGGCGCGCAGGCGGCGGGCCATCTCCTCGACCGACGCCTGGTGGAGACGGATCTCGACGGCGGGGTGCGCCCGCTTGAACGCCGTCAGCGGCCCGGTGAAGGCGAGGAAGGTCTCCGAGGCCAGGCGCACGGCGCCGAACCCCTCGCCGACGGCCTCGGCGACGGCCCGCCGCCCCGCGTCGAGCTCACCCAGGGAGCGTTCGACGTAGCCCCGGAACAGCCGTCCGGCGTCGTTCAGCCGGAGCCGGCCGGCCCGGTCGAACAGCGGCGTGCCGAGCTCCCGCTCCAACCGGGTGATCGTGCGGCTCAGCGACGGCTGGGCGACGCGGAGCTCCTCGGCCGCGCGGCTGAGGTGCTCCAGCCGGGCGACCACGAGGAACTGCGTGAGCGTGTGCAGGTCCATGGCCCTCCCCCGTGCGCCGCCGCCCCGTACAGCGGATCGACGGGAGCCGTCATGCCCGCCGGGGCATAACACCTTAGCGATATAGATCTTAGACAGGATAACGCGCGGATCATAACGTCATGGGCGACCGACCCCTCGACGACCGAGTGAAGAGGACGCCCCATGACCACCGCAGCCGACAGGCCACCCCCCGCCGGGCCGACCGCGTCCGGCGCCGCCCGGCGGACGGGCCGCACCGGCTGGGCGCTGCGCGCCGTCGTCACCGCCCACACGATCGCCGCCTTCGGGCAGCCCGTGTTCGCCGGCGTCTACCTGAGCGGCGACTACGACGGCCTGCGCTGGCATGTGGCCGGCGCCGACACCGTCACCTCCATCGGCTACCTGCAGATCGCCGCGGCGGCCGTGGTCTGGGGCCGGCTCCGCCTGGCCTGGCCGTTCCTCGCCACCCTCGCGCTGGTGGCGGCCGAGACGGTGCAGTACCTGGTCGGCATGACCGGGGCGCTGTGGGCGCACTTCCCGCTGGGCGTGGCGACCATCGCCGGGCTCGTGGTGATGTTCGTCGGCGTGTGGTGCCGACCGCTGGACCGGCGGGCGCGGCCTTCCCGTGCGCGGGCCCGCGCCAGCGCCGATGCGGGTCGGCGGGAGGCCGGCGATGCGTGAGCACGCAGACGACCGCGCGGGCCGCCCGATGGGCGTGACCCGGCGCCGGGCGCTGAACATCGGTGGGTCGCTCGCGCTGCTGGCGGCCACCGGACTGGCGGCGTCGGCCGCGCTGTCGCGCCACCCGCCGGCCACCGGCGCCGAACTGCGCAGCGCCGTGCCGCTGCCGCCCGCGTTCCGGGTGCCGCTGCCGCTGCCGCCCGTGCTGGCGCCGGTCGCCACCTCGGGCGGCGTCGACCGGTACGAGATCACCCAGCGCGCGGCCGACGTGGAGATCCTGCCCGGTGTCCGGACGCCGATGTGGACCTACGACGGCGTCTTCCCGGGGCCGACCATCGAGTCGCGCCGCGGCCGGCCGGTCGCGGTCACCCACCGCAACGAACTGCCCGTGCCGACCGCCGTCCACCTGCACGGCGGCCGGACCCCCGCCGAGTCCGACGGGTACCCGACCGACCTCGTCCTGCCCGAAGGCTGGCCGGACGCCGCGCGGCCCGCCCCGGGCGGCCACGGGCACGGCGCGCACACGATGCACGACCCCCGCGCGGTGGAGACCCGGCTGACCCGCGACTACACGTTCCCCTTGGACCAGCGGCCGGCCCTGCTCTGGTACCACGACCACCGGATGGACTTCACCGGCCCCGCGGTCTGGCGCGGCCTCGCCGGGCTGCACATCGTGCGCGACGACGCCGAGGAGGCGCTCGGCCTGCCCTCGGGGCCGCGCGAACTGCCCCTGATGATCGCGGACCGCGCGTTCACCGAGGACGGCGGCCTCGACTACCCCGCGCTCGACCCGACGCTGCGGGGGCGGCCCGGCGTCCGCGAGCCCTACCTCGGCGGGGTCCTCGGGGACGTGATCCTGGTCAACGGGGCCCCGTGGCCGGTGCACGAGGTCGACGCGGCCCGGTACCGGCTGCGCATCCTGAACGCCTCGAACGCCCGGCACTACGACCTCGAGGCGGTCGTTGACGGCGGACGCCGCCTCGACCTCGTCCAGGTCGGCGCCGACCAGGGCCTGCTCGCCGCGCCCGTCACCCACCGGTCCCTGCCGATCGCGCCGGCCGAGCGGTACGACGTCGTCGTGGACTTCTCCGAGGTGCCGGTCGGCGGCCTCGTCCGCGTCGTCGACCGGACGGGCTCCGGGCGCACCCGCGACGTGCTGGCCTTCCGGGTCGCCCGCAGGGCCGCCGACGACAGCCCCGTGCCCGACGTCCTCGCGGACGACCTGCCGACCTGGCGCCGGTCGGAGGCCGTCCGGGTGCGCGAGCTGTCCTTCCGCGCCGGCCGCATGCGCGGCGGCCACGGGTGGCTGATCGACGGGCTGCCGTTCGACCCCGCACGCTCCGACGTCACCGTCGGGCTGGGCGACGTCGAGGTGTGGCGGCTGGTCGCCGACGTCCACCACCCCGTGCACCTGCACCTGGTCGGCTTCCGCGTGCTCTCCCGCGGCGGGGGGCCGCCGCTGCCGCACGACGCGGGCCTCAAGGACACCGTCTCCTTGCGGCCGGCCGAATCGGCGGAGATCATCACACGATTCGACGGCTACCGGGGCCGCTACCTCTTCCACTGCCACAACGCCGAGCACGAGGACATGGGGATGATGGCGAACCTGGAGGTCACCTGAGCCGGACGCGGTCCGCGCCGCCGGCCCGGCCGCCCGGTCGGGCGGCGTCGACGGGTAGCGGCCCCGGAGGGGTGACCGGCGACCCGCCGTGGTCGTGGCGGCGTCCGGCGGCGGCCCTCGGCCCCGAACGGAGTGCGCCCTGCGGGGGCCGGCGGTGCGTTCCGCCGGCCCCCGCTGGTGGCGCCCCCGGACTCGACGTCCTCGGCCGCCCATGTCGCCCGCGCCCCGGTGGCGCGCTCGTAGCGGCCGACGGGGCGCGCCGCGTCGGCCGCTACGAGCGGGACGAGGCGGGAACCTCGCGTTGGTCGCGGGGGTGGCCGCCATCACGGGCTTCGGCCTGGACCACCACGGCGTGGAAATCGTCGGCACGCTGCCGTCCGGTCTGCCCCCGTTCGGCCTCTCCGACCTGTCCCTGGACCAGGTGGACCCGGAGGACCCCGGTCCACCCCCGCGTGTGCGGGGCTCTCTCCGCCGTCGCTGCGGCGGGGAAGACGTAGCCCGGTCCACCCCCGCGTGCGCGGGGCTCTCGAGCACGCGAGGTAGACCATGGTCCGCCCCGTCGGTCCACCCCCGCGTGCGCGGGGCTCTCCACACCGAGCTGGACGCCGCGGCCGCCGACGCCGGTCCACCCCCGCGTGCGCGGGGCTCTCGTCGTCAACATGGCGTAGGCGTCGAGGTCTTCCGGTCCACCCCCGCGTGCGCGGGGCTCTCGAACCGGCCGACGTCGACCCCGGGGGCCGCGCCGGTCCACCCCCGCGTGCGCGGGGCTCTCCCGTGCAGGGCAGCCAGGCCCACCCCGGACTCCGGTCCACCCCCGCGTGCGCGGGGCTCTCGCGAGGTTGGCCATCATGAACTCCGCGGTCTCCGGTCCACCCCCGCGTGCGCGGGGCTCTCAGTAAACGACCTGGGCGAACGCGGGGCGTTACCGAATCGCTATCTGAGGGGAGGGCATGCAGTGGCTGGCTCGTCTCGGAGCATATTGCCCCGTGATTGCTGCCGTGACGGTTCCCGCGCATGTCTTCGGTGTGGCGAGGCTGCTCCTGATGCGGTGGTGGGGTGCGGGGGCGCGTTGGCGCATGGTGGTGAGGAGCCCGGCTCCGGTTGCCGGGACTCGCGCTTCGCGCGTCCGCCGTCGTCCGGTTCCGGGAGAGCGTGGTCGAGCACCTGCGGGCCCGCCTGTGACCGGCCGGGCGCCCGGTCGGGCTCGGGCGGCGTGGCGGGGGTGGGCGGGGGGGGTCAGGGGGTGTGGCGGGG
>NZ_BCRK01000118.1 GCF_001552555.1 Nocardiopsis trehalosi NBRC 14201
CCCCGCGGCGCCCCGGGGCCGCCGGTCCCGCCGGGGGCGGGGGCGCCTCGTCGGCCGGCCCGAAGGGCTGCGAACCCCCGGGCCCGGCCGCGCCGGCGCCGCGACCTCACCGCGCCCTCCCGGGCGGGGTGAGGTCTCCGTTTCGCGGGTGTTACGGCGCGACACGCACCGGCAACCGGGGCTCCCTACCGTCGGTGACGTCCCCGCCGCCGAGCAGGAAGGCCAGGCCGTGACCGCCCCGACCGAAACCCCGCGCGCCCGCGGGCGCTGGATCACCCAGTGGGACCCCGAGGACGCCGACTTCTGGGAGCGGACCGGACGCCGCACCGCCAACCGCAACCTGTGGGCGTCGATCCTCGCCGAACACCTCGGCTTCTCCGTGTGGACCATCTGGTCGGTCCTCACCCTCTTCATGACCCCCGAGACCGGGTTCGACTACACGGCCGCGCAGAAGTTCCTGCTCGTCTCCGTCGTCACCCTCGTGGGCGCCGTCCTGCGCGTGCCCTACACGCTGGCCGTGCCCCGCTTCGGCGGCCGCAACTGGACCCTCGTCTCGGTCGCCGCCCTGCTCGTGCCCACCGTTCTGGCGATCCTGCTCATCCAGCGCCCCGAGACCCCGTTCGCGGTGTTCGTCCTGCTGGCCGCCACCGCCGGGCTGGGCGGCGGCAACTTCTCCTCGTCGATGTCCAACATCAACGCGTTCTTCCCCGAGCGCAGCAAGGGGTGGGCGCTCGGCCTCAACGCCGGCGGCGGCAACATCGGCGTCCCCGTGGTGCAGGTCCTCGGCCTCGGCGTGATCGCGGTCCTCGGCGTCCACCACGGGTGGGTGCTCGCCGCCCTGTACATACCGCTGCTCGCCCTCGCGTGCTGGGTGTCCTGGCGGCGCATGGACAACCTGGCCGGCGCCGTCGCCGACATCGGCGCCCAGGCCGCCGCGGTCCGCGACCGCCACTTCTGGATCATGTCCTTCCTCTACATCGGCACCTTCGGGTCCTTCATCGGCTACGGGTTCGCCTTCGGGCTGCTGCTGCAGAACGAGTTCGGCCGCACCCCGCTGGAGGCCGCCGCCGTCACCTTCATCGGCCCGCTGCTGGGCTCGCTCATCCGCCCCGTCGGCGGCCACCTCGCCGACCGGTTCGGCGGCGCCCGGGTGACGCTGGCCGTGTTCGCCGCCATGACGGCCGGGACCGCCGCCATCGTGCTCGCCTCCACCCAGGGCTCCCTCGCGCTGTTCACCACCGGGTTCATCGCGCTGTTCCTGCTCACCGGCGTCGGCAACGGGTCGACCTACAAGATGATCCCGGCCATCTACGCGGCCCGCGCCGCCGACCTCGCCGACGCGGGCATGTCCCGGGCCGCCGCCACCGCCCACGCCAAGCGCGTCGCCGGGGCCGTCCTCGGCCTGGTCGGCGCGGTCGGCGCCCTCGGCGGGGTGGCGATCAACCTGGTGTTCCGCCAGTCCTTCGCCACCTTCGGCGGCGCCACCCCCGCCTACGTCGCCTTCCTCGCCTTCTACCTCGTCTGCATCGCCGTGACCTACCTGGTCTACCTGCGCCGGCCCGCCCCGGCCGCCGGCGCCGCACCCGCCGACACCGCGGCGGCCCGCCCATGACCACCACCCACTGCCCCTACTGCGCCCTGCAGTGCGCGATGCACCTGGAGCCCGGCGCCGACGGGCGCCTCGCCGCCCGCCCGGCGCCCTTCCCCACCAACCGGGGCGGGCTGTGCCGCAAGGGGTGGACCTCCGCCGACCTGCTCACCGCCCCCGACCGGCTCACCACCCCGCTGCTGCGCGCCGACCGGTCCGCCCCCCTCGCCCCGACCGACTGGGACACCGCGCTCGACCACGTCGCCGGGCGGCTGGCGGCGCTGCGCGCCGAGCACGGACCCGACAGCGTCGCCGTGTTCGGCGGCGGCGGGCTGACCAACGAGAAGTCCTACCAGCTCGGCAAGTTCGCCCGTGTCGCGCTGCGCACCGCCCAGATCGACTACAACGGCCGGTTCTGCATGTCCTCGGCGGCGGCGGCCGGCAACCGCGCCTTCGGTCTCGACCGGGGCCTGCCGTTCCCGCTCACCGACGTCGCCGGCGCCGCCACCGTGCTGCTCGCGGGCGCCAACCCGGCCGAGACCATGCCCCCGCTCATGGGCCACCTCAGCGCCCCCCGCCTCGTCGTGGTCGACCCGCGCCGCTCGGCCACCGCCGCCTACGCGCTCGCCAACGGGGGACTGCACCTCGCCCCCCGACCCGGCACCGACACCGCCCTGGCCCTGGGCCTGCTGCACGCCGCCCGTGCCCAGGGCCTGTGCGACGACGCCTACATCGCCGAACGCACCACCGGGTTCGCCGCCGCCTGGCCCGGCGCCGCCGCCTGGTGGCCGGAGCAGGCCGAGCACACCACCGGGGTGCCCGCCGCCCTCATCCGCGAGGCCGCCCGCGCGCTGGCCGACCCCGGCGGCGCCTACATCCTCACCGGGCGCGGCACCGAGCAGCACGCCAAGGGCACCGACACCGTCTCGGCCTGGATCAACCTCGCCCTGGCCCTGGGCCTGCCCGGCCGCCGCGGCTCCGGTTACGGCTGCCTCACCGGGCAGGGCAACGGCCAGGGCGGCCGCGAGCACGGCCAGAAGGCCGACCAGCTCCCCGGCTACCGGCGCATCGACGACCCCGCCGCCCGCGCCCACGTCGCCGGCGTGTGGGGCGTCGACCCCGACGACCTGCCGGGGCCCGGCCGCAGCGCCTACGAACTCCTCGACGCCCTCGGCGCCCCCGGTGGCCCCCGCGCCCTGCTGCTGTTCGGCTCCAACCCCGTGGTGTCGGCGCCCGACACCGGGCGCGTCGCCGACCGCCTCGCGGCGCTCGACCTGCTCGTCGTGGCCGACTTCGTCCCCTCCGAGACCGCGCGCCGCGCCGACGTGGTCCTGCCCGTCACCCAGTGGGCGGAGGAGGACGGCACCATGACCGGCATCGAGGGCCGGGTGCTGCGCCGCCGCGCCGCCGCGCCGCCCCCGCCCGGGGTCCGCACCGACCTGGAGGTCCTGCACGGCCTCGCAGTCCGCCTCGGCCAGCCCGCCGACCGGTTCTCCGCCGACCCCGGCGCGGTGCTCGCCGAACTGGGCGCCGCCTCGGCGGGCGGCCCCGCCGACTACTCCGGGGTCACCCCCGAACGCCTCGACTCCGGCGAGGAGCTGTACTGGCCGGCGCCCGCCGGGGGCGCCCCCACCCCGCGGCTGTTCCTCGACGCGTTCGCCCACCCCGACGGGCGGGCGCGCTTCGCCCCGGTCGCCCACCGCCCGCCCGCCGAGACCACCGACCCCGCCTACCCGCTCATCGCCACCACCGGGCGGATCATGGGCCACTACCAGTCCGGCGCCCAGACGCGGCGCATCGGCGAACTCGCCGCCGCCGAACCCGCCGCCCACGTCGAGGTGCACCCCGACACCGCCGCCCGCAACGGGCTGGGCGACGGCGACTGGGCGCTGGTGGAGTCCCGGCGCGGCACCACCCGCGCCCGGGTGCGGCACCGCGCCGACGCCCGGCTGGACACGGTGTTCCTGCCGTTCCACTACGCCGGCGACCAGGCGGCCAACAACCTGACCAACCCCGCGCTCGACCCCGTCAGCCGCATGCCCGAGTTCAAGGTGAGCGCCGTGCGGCTGCGCCCGGACCGCCCCCAGGGAGGCACCGCGTGAACCCCTCCGCGCGCCACGTCGTCGTCATCGGCAACGGCATGACCGGTTCCCGGCTCGCCGACGAGGTCGCCCGCCGCGACCCCGGCGGCGAGCGCGTCCGGCTCACCGTGATCGGCGACGAGAACGGCCCCGCCTACAACCGGGTGCTGCTGCCGGGCGTCCTCGCCGGCATCTACACGCCCGAGGACATCCGGCTGCCCTTCCCCGACGGCCCGGCCGTCACCCTGCGCACCGGCACCGCCGCCACCGCCCTGGACACCGCGCGGCGCCGCGTCACCCTGGACGACGGCACCGCCCTGGACTACGACGAGTGCGTGCTGGCCACCGGCGCCCGCGCCGCGTTCCCCCCGGTCGACGGCGTCGCCGCCGCCGACGGCACCCCCGAACCCGGGGTCACCGCGCTGCGCGACCTCGCCGACTGCCGCCGGGTCATGGCGCTGGCCCGCCCCGGCGCGCCCGTGGTCGTGCTCGGCGGCGGCGTCCTCGGCCTGGAGGCCGCCCGCGCCCTCACCGCGCGCGGCGTGCGGGTGTCGCTGGTGGAGTCCTCACCGTGGATCATGCGCCGCCAGATCGACCGGCCCGCAGCCGACATCCTCGCCGACCGCTACACCGCCCTCGGCGTCGCCGTCCACTCCTGGCGGGTGGCGTCCCGCTGGATCTCCGGCACCGGGCTGGAACTGGACGACGGCCGGGTGCTGGCGGGCGACGCGCTCGTCGTCACCGCCGGGGTGCGCGGCGCCACCGACCTGGCGCGCGCCGCCGGGCTGCCGGTCGAGCACGGCGTGCTCGTCGACGACACCCTGACCACCGGCGACCCCCGCGTGCACGCCATCGGCGACTGCGCCCAGCACCGCGGCGGCGGCGCGGGCCTGGTCCAGCCGGGCTGGGAGCAGGCGGCGGTGCTCGCCGGGCTGCTCACCGGGACCGCGCCCGAGGCCCGCTACACCGGGGCGCGGCCGGTCACCCGGCTCAAGGCCGAGGGCATCGACCTGACCTCGCTGGGCGACACCGAGGCCGACGACACCGCCGAGACCGTCACCATCGCCGACCCCTACGGCGGCCGCTACGCCAAGCTGTCGGTGCGCGACGGCCGGGTCGCCGGGGCGGTGCTGCTCGGCTTCCCCGAGTCGGCGTCCACCATCGCCCAGCTCTACGACGGCGGCGACCCCGTGCCCGCCGACCGGCTCGCCCTGCTGCTGGGCCGCGCCGCCCCCGGCGCCCACACCCCCGACACCGGCGGCGACCCGGTGGTGTGCCGGTGCAATGCGGTGCCCCGCAGCGCGATCGAGGCGGCCTGGCTCGACGGCGCCCGCACCCGCGTCGACGTCGCCGCCGCCACCCGCGCCACCACCGGCTGCGGCGGCTGCGTCCGCGACGTCGACACCCTCCTCACCGGCTGGAGCGGAACCACCCCCGCCCCGGTCGGCTGAGGCCCGCGCCCCCGATGTCCTCGGACGGCGTCCGGCGGGGGAGCGGAACGTCCGAGGTCCGCGGCACGATCGGAGGCCGGCGCGCGGTCGGCGCGCGCCCGCGACACCGAGGAGGGTCCCGCGCGTGCGTCCCCATGACGACGGACGCCCCGACCACCCGACCGCTCTCATGCCGCCGCTCACCGCCGGGGCGCTCCGGTCGGCGGTCGCGTCGCTCCTGCCCGACCGGCTGGGGGAGATGGCCGACCACTTGGCCGAGGCGGTCGCGCAGGCGGAGCGCAGCGGGAGCACGGTCCCCCTCCGCACGTTCCTGGTGACATGGGGGACCGCCGTCGCGATCGAGCGCCTCCCGGCGCGGGCCGCGCGGCTGCGCGAGTGCGAGCGCCTGGTCCAGGAGAGCCCCGATGCGGACGTCCGGCGCCGCGCGGTCGCCGAGATCGGCACCATCCTCGATGCGGCCCGGCAGGAGATCGGGCAATGAGCGACGCCTGGACCTGGGCCTGCGATCCGGATGCCGAACATGTCGTTTCGGGGCTGCCTTCCCACATCGTCGCGGAGGTGGAGTGCTGGCCGGCGACCCCGTCGTGCTCGGTGATGACGCGAAGGACGTGGGGCACGGGAGGTTCCTGCGGCATCTGGTCATAGCGGGAGGCAGGAAATGAGGTCCTTGATGCCCGATCGGTGGAGGCGTGTCATCGTCATCGTCCGGGTGGTGTGGCTCGGCGGGGAGTGAGTCGACCGTTCGCTCCGCGGCGGTGGGCTCGTCTCGGCGGGCCCGGCCGGGGTGGTGGCTGTCGAGGATGAACGTATTCGTCACCGTTCGCCTACTGTGCAGAGTGGCGGTGGCGGGTTAGGTTCGGCGGGTGTGGGCTCCCCCCTTCGTCGGCCGCGACGCGCACCTGCGGGCGCTGGCCGAGGCCGCCGCCCATGACCGCGCCGTCGTCCTGCTCGACGGCGAGGCCGGCGCGGGCAAGACCCGGCTCGTCCGCGAGTGGCTCGCCGCGCCCGGCGCGCCGCCCGCGCTGGTCGGGCACTGCCACCCGGCCGCCGACCCCTTCCCCTACGGCCCCCTGGTCGAGGCGCTGCACGCCGCCGACCCGCCCACCGGGCTCGGGGCCGTGTGCGGGGCGCTGCGCCCCCTGCTGCCCGAGGCCGCCGACCGGCTGCCCCCGCCGCCCCCGCCCGCCCCCGGGCCCGCCGCCGAGCGCCACCGCGTCCTGCGCGCCTTCACCGCCCTGCTCCACGCCCTGGCCCCGCGCGTCCTCGTCATCGAGGACGCCCAATGGCTCGACCCCGACACCCGAACCCTCCTCGACTACCTCGCCCCCCGCCTGCCCGGCGGGCTCCGCCTGCTGCTCACCCACCGCGCCGACGAACCCCCCGCCGGCCCCCCGCTCTCCGCCCTCCTCGCCCGCCTGCCGCACGGCGCCGCCCGCACCGAACTGTCCCTGCCCCCGCTGCCCGCCGACGCCGTCGCCGCCCTCACCGCCGACGCCCTGGGCCGCGCCGCAACCTCCGGCGGCGCCGCCGACCGGCTCGCCCGGCGCACCCGCGGCAACGCCTTCACCACCGTGGAGGTCCTGCGCCACCTCGCCGCCCGCGGCGCCGCCCCCGACGACCTGGACGCCCACGGCCTGCCCGCCCCGCTGCGCGGCGCCGTCCTGGAGCGGGTCGCCCGCCTGCCCCGCCCCGCCCGCCGCGCGGTGCGCGCCGCCGCCGTGCTGGCCGCACCCGCCACCGAGGACGCCCTCGCCGCCGTCGCCGGGCTCGGCCCCGCCCGCGCCGCACGCGGCGTCTCCGCCGCCCGCGCCCTGCTCACCACCAGCGACGGCGGCACCATCGCCCTGCGCGACCCCCTCCTCGGCCGCATCGTCGACGACGCCCTCCCCGCGCACCGGCGCCGCCGCCTGCACCGCCGCGCCGCCGCGGCCCTGGCCCGCCTGCCCGACCCCCCGCACGACCGGCTCGCCCGCCACCACCGCGAGGCCGGCCAGCTCGACGCCTGGACCGCCCACGCCGAGCAGGCCGCCGACCGCGCCGCCGCCGCGGGCGACGACACCGCTGCCGCCGAGCACCTGCGCGACGCCCTGCGCCGCCCCGGCCTGGACGCCGACCGCCGCTGCGGCCTGGCGGTCAAACTCGGCCGGGCCGCCCTCAACGGCCTCGCCACCGAGGAGACCGTCCCCCTGCTGGAGCGCATCATCGCCGAGGAGGAACTGCCGCCCCACGCGCGCGGCGAACTCCGCCTCGAACTCGGCCTGCTGCTGCTCAACGCCTCCGGCCAGGGCCCGCGCGCCCGCCGCGAACTCGTCCGCGCCGCCGCCGAACTGCCCGACCGCCTCGCCCTGGCCGCCCGCGCCATGTCCGCGCTCGCCGTCCCCCGCGCCACCCCCGAACCCCTGGAGACCCACCGCCGGTGGATGGATCGGGCGGTGGCCGCCGCCCGCCGCAGCGGCGACCCGCTGGTCCGCACCGCCGTCGCCGTCAACCGGGCCACCCTCCTCGCCCAGGTCGGCGACCCCGCCGCCTGGGACGTCGCCTTCACCGGCGGCCCCGCCGACCGCCCCCACCGCCGCGAACTCGCCCGCGCCGCCCTCAACCTCGCCGACGCCGCCACCATGCTCGGCCACCACGACCGGGCCGAACGCCACCTGCGCCGCACCACCGCCCTCGCCGCCGACACCGACGCCCCGTACCTGCTCGTCGCCGCCGAGTCCACCGGCCTCCTCCTGCACTGGGCCGCCGGCCGGTGGGGCGGCCTCGCCGACCGGGCCGAGGCCGCCGCCCGCGCCGCCCGCGCCGCCGACCTGCCCCTCATCGCCGCTGAGGCCGACCTGGTCCGCGCAGGCCTGGCCCTGGCCGGCGGCGAACCCGCCGCCGCCGAACGCCTCCTGCGCGACGTCCAGTACGCCGCCGCCGCCCGCAACATCGTGCCGCTCGGCGCCGCCACCGCCGGCACCCTCGCCCGCCTCCTGCTGGCCCGCCGCGACCCCGCCGCCGCCTGGGCCGAGACCGAACCCGTCCTGCGGCTCATCGAGGCCAAAGGGGTGTGGGTGTGGGCCGCCGAACTCACCCCCGCGATCGAGGCCCTGATCGCCTCCTGCCGCGCCGACGCCGCCCGCGCCCTCACCGACCGGTTCACCGCCGGCCTGCGCGGCACCTCCGCCCCCGCCGCCCGCGCCGCCCTGCTCCGGTGGCGGGCGCTGCTCGCCGCCCACGACGGCGCCCCCGACCGGGCCGCCGACCTGCACGCCGAGGCGGCCGCCGCCTACCGCGCGCTGCCCCGCCCCTACGACGCCGCCCACGCCACCGAGGCCCGCGGCCGGTCCCTGCGCGCCGACGGCGTCGACCACCTCACCCGCGCCCTCGACGGCTACCTCTCCCTCGGCGCCACCTGGGACGCCGCCCGCTGCCGCCGCGCCCTGCGCGACCTCGGCGTGGCGACCCCCCACGTCGGCCAGCGCGGCTACGGCACCGAACTGTCCCCCCGCGAACGCGAGATCGTCCGGCTGGCCGCCGCCGGCCACACCAACCGCGAGATCGCCGCCCTGCTCTACCTGTCGCCGCGCACCGTCGAGACCCACGTCGCCAACGCGCTCGGCAAGCTCGGCCTGCGGTCACGCAGGGAACTCGCCCCGGCACCCGCCGCGAACACTACGTATCGCGCCCCCGCCGCCGAGACTACGTAGCCGCTACGTATTGTGCGCCCCCGCTCGCCGTCCGATGCTGCTCCTTGGGTGGCCACCCGACATCCCCCGTCCCCCGAGGGTCAGCGAACCCAATGAAGGGTTGACCGCACCATGCGAAGACTCCCCGTCCTGCTCGTCGGCGCCGTCCTGGTGCCCCTCCTCGGATCGGCGCCCGCCGCAGCCGACCCGGCCCCCGCCGACACCGAGAGCTACATCGTCGTCCTCCAGGACGGCACCGACGCCGAACAGGCCGCCGAGGAGCACGGCGCCGACCCGACGAGCGTCTACGAGCACGCCCTCGACGGCTACGCCGCCGAGATGACCGCCGCCGAGGTGGAGGAGCTGCGCTCCGACCCCGACGTCGCCTACGTCCACGAGGACGCGGTCGTCCACACCACCGCGCAGACCACGCCCACCGGCATCGAGCGGATCTTCGCCCCCGACAACCCCTCACTCGCCGTCAACGGCACCGACGACTTCCGGGCCGACGCCGACATCGCCGTCATCGACACCGGCATCGCCCCGCACCCGGACCTGGACATCGCCGGCACCACCGACTGCACCAGCGGCGTCTGCCAGGACGGCTCCGGCACCGACGGCAACGGCCACGGCACCCACGTCGCCGGCAGCGCCGCCGCCCTCGACAACGGCGACGGCGTCGTCGGCGTCGCCAACGGCGCCCGCGTCTGGGGCGTCAAGGTCCTCGGCGACAACGGGTCCGGCTCGCTGTCCGCCGTCACCGCCGGCATCGACTGGGTGACCGGCAACGCCGACGAGATCGAGGTCGCCAACCTCAGCCTCGGCTGCCAGGGCTGCACCGACCAGGCCATGAGCCAGGCCATCACCGAGTCGGTGGACTCCGGCGTGGCCTACGCGGTGGCCGCCGGCAACAACGCCGTCGACGCCGCCGACTTCTTCCCGGCCAACCACCCCGACGTGCTCACCGTCTCGGCCCTGGCCGACTCCGACGGCGCGCCCGGCGGCGACGGCGGCGCCTTCACCTGCCGCACCGACCAGGACGACACCCTCGCGGACTTCTCCAACTACGGCACCGTGGTCGACGTCGCCGCGCCCGGCGTCTGCATCGAGTCCACCTGGCCCGGCGGCGGCTACAACTCCATCAGCGGCACCTCCATGGCCGCCCCGCACGTGGCCGGCGCCCTGGCGCTGCTCGCCGTCGGCGACGCCAAGCCCACCGGCCGCGCCGACGTGCTCGCCCTCTACGACACCGTCCGCTCCACCGGCTCCACCGACTGGGACGACACCTCCGGCGACGGCGTGACCGAGCCCCTGCTCGACGTCGGCGACCCCGCCCACTACCCGGCCGACGGCGGCGGCACCGAACCCGGCGCCCCCACCGCCGTGGCCACCCACACCTGCGACGACGCCACCCTCACCTGCGACTTCGACGGGTCGGCCTCCGCCGACCCCGACGGCGACCTCGCCTCGCACACCTGGGACTTCGGCGACGGCGCCACCGGTGACGGCGCCACCGCCACCCACACCTACGCCGAGGCCGGCACCTACACCGCCGAGCTGACCGTCACCGACGCCGACGGCAACACCGACACCGCGACCACCGTGGTGGAGGTCGGCGCGCCCTCCGGCAACGAGCCGCCCACCGCCGCCTTCACCGCCACCTGCCTCGGCTTCTGGGGCCTGTGCCTGTTCGACGCCACGGGCTCCACCGACGCCGACGGCGACGTGGCCGCCTATTCCTGGAGCTACGGCGACGGCACCACCGGCGGCGGCGCCACCCCGCTGCACGCCTACGCCCGCGCCGGCACCTACACCGTGACCCTCACCGTCACCGACGACGAGGGCGCCACCGGCACCGCCAGCCGCACCCTGAACGTGCGCTGACCCGCCCACCCGCACCGCGGCCCCTTTCCCGACCCCGGGGGAGGGGCCGCCCGCGTGCGCGCCCCCACCGCGCCCCCGCCCGCCCCGCTCTCACGGGGATTCCACCTGGGGTGACAGGACAACGAAACACCCGTGTCACCGGCAACTGACGGCGCGGAAACACGCTCCGGGTTGCCTTAGGGGCCAGGAGGCGGCCGGAGGCACCGCCCCGGCGCCCGCCGCCCCCGGCGGCCGGCCCACCACCGAGGAGGAGCACCGGGTATGAGACAGCTCGTCGTCATCGGCAACGGCATGGTCGGCCACCGCCTCGTCGAGGCGGTCCTCGACCGCGGCGGCGCCGACGCCTGGAACATCGTCGTCCTCGGCGAGGAGCCCCGCCCCGCCTACGATCGGGTCGCGCTGTCCTCCTACTTCGACGGCGCCGGGGAGGACGACCTGCGCCTGCCCGACCTCACCGCGCGCGGCCCCGTCGACCTGCGCCTGGGCGACCCCGCCACCGCCATCGACCGCGCCGCCCGCATCGTCACCACCGCCTCCGGGGCCGTCGTCGCCTACGACACCCTGGTCCTGGCCACCGGCTCCACCCCGTTCGTGCCGCCCGTCCCCGGCCGCGACCTGCCCGGCTGCCACGTCTACCGCACCATCGACGACCTCGACGCCATCACCCGTACCGCCCGCGGCGCCGACACCGGCGTCGTCATCGGCGGCGGCCTGCTCGGCCTGGAGGCCGCCAACGCCCTGCGCCTGCTCGGCCTGCGCGCCCACGTCGTGGAGATGGCGCCCTGGCTGATGCCCCGCCAGGTGGACGAGGGCGGCGGCGCCCTCCTCGGCCGCCTCGTCGGCGAGACCGGCGTCACCGCCCACACCGCCGCCGGGCTCACCGCCATCGAACCCGCGCCCGAAGGCGGCCTGCGCGTGCGCCTCGGCGACGACGCCGCCGTGGACGCCGGCATCGTCGTCTTCTCCGTCGGCGTCCGCCCCCGCGACGACCTCGCCCGCGCCGCCGGGCTCGACCTCGGCCCCCGGGGCGGCGTCGCCGTCGACACCGCCTGCCGCACCAGTGACCCGCACGTCTACGCCGTCGGCGAGTGCGCCAGCGCCGGCGGCGCGGTGTACGGCCTCATCGCCCCCGGCAACGCCATGGCCGAGGTCGTCGCCGACCGCCTGGCCGGCGGCGCCGCCGAGTTCACCGGCGCCGACACCTCCACCAAGCTCAAGCTCCTCGGGGTCGACGTCGCCAGCTTCGGCGACGCCGCCGCCACCGCCGACGGCGCCCTGGAGGTCGTCCTCAACGACGCCCCCGGCCGCCGCTACGCCAAACTCGTCGTCTCCGACGACGCCACCACCCTGCTCGGCGGCGTCCTCGTCGGCGACGCCACCGCCTACGCCGCGCTGCGCCCCCTGGTCGGCCGCGCCCTGCCCGGCGACCCCCTCGACCTCATCGCCCCCGGCCGCGAGGGCGGCGGAATCGGCGTCGGCGCCCTGCCCGACGACGCCCAGATCTGCTCGTGCAACGCCGTCACCAAGGGCGCCGTGCTCGCCGCCGTCCACGACGAGGGCTGCGCCGACGTCGCCGCCGTCAAGGCGTGCACCCGCGCCGGCACCCGCTGCGGCTCGTGCGTGCCCATGCTGAAGAACCTGCTCGCCGACGCCGGGGTCGAGCAGTCCACCGCCCTGTGCGAGCACTTCGCGCACTCCCGGGCCGAACTGGTCGAGATCGTGCTGGCCACCGGCACCACCACGTTCTCCGACCTCATCGCCCGCCACGGCACCGGGCGCGGCTGCGACGTGTGCAAGCCCGCCGTCGCCTCCATCCTCGCCTCGCTCGGCGGCGGCCACATCCTCGACGGCGAGCAGGCCGCCCTCCAGGACACCAACGACGCCTTCCTCGCCAACATCCAGCGCAACGGCACCTACTCGGTGGTGCCGCGGGTCCCCGGCGGCGAGATCACCCCCGAGAAGCTCATCGCCATCGGCGAGGTCGCCCGCGACTTCGGCCTCTACACCAAGATCACCGGCGGCCAGCGCATCGACCTGCTCGGCGCCCGCGTCGAGCAGCTGCCCGCCGTGTGGGCGCGGCTGGTCGACGCCGGGTTCGAGTCCGGCCACGCCTACGGCAAGGCCCTGCGCACCGTGAAGTCGTGCGTGGGCACCACCTGGTGCCGCTACGGCGTGCAGGACTCCGTCGCCATGGCCATCGACCTGGAGCTGCGCTACCGGGGCCTGCGCTCCCCGCACAAGATCAAGGCCGCCGTGTCGGGCTGCGCCCGCGAATGCGCCGAGGCGCGCGGCAAGGACTTCGGGATCATCGCCACCGACAAGGGCTGGAACCTCTACGTCGGCGGCAACGGCGGGTTCACCCCCCGCCACGCCGAACTCCTCGCCGCCGACCTCGACGGCCCCACCCTCGTCCGCTACATCGACCGGTTCCTCATGTTCTACATCCGCACCGCCGACCGGCTGCAGCGCACCGCGGCCTGGATCGAGGCCATGGACGGCGGCCTCGACCACCTGCGGTCCGTCGTCGTGGACGACTCCCTCGGCATCGGTGCCGAACTGGAGGCCGCCGTCGAACGGCACGTCGCCGGCTACGCCGACGAGTGGCGCGGCGTCCTGGAGGACCCCGACAAGCTCGCCCGGTTCGCGTCCTTCGCCAACGCCCCCGACGCCCCCGACCCCACCATCGCCTTCACCACCGAGCGCGACCAGCCCGTGCCGGCCGGCCCCGTGGCCCTCGGCCTGCCGACCCGGCGCACCGACACCCTGGAGGTCCGATCATGACCGCCCCCACCCTGCCGGACGCCGCGCCCGCCACCGCCTGGACGGCGGCCTGCCCCGCCGACCGCCTCACACCCGAGCGCGGCGTCGCCGTCCTGCTGCCCGACGGCGGCCAGGTCGCCCTGTTCCGCACCCACGACGGCGCCCTGCACGCGGTCGGCAACATCGACCCCTACAGCGGCGCCGCCGTCATCTCGCGCGGCATCGTCGGCGACCGCGGCGGCGAACCCACCGTCGCCTCGCCCATGCTCAAGCAGGTGTTCTCGCTGCGCACCGGCGCCTGCCTGGACGACCCCGGTGTCCGGCTGCCCCGCCACCCCGTGCGGGTGCGCGACGGCGTGGCCGAGGTCGCCGTCCGCCCCGCCGAGGCGACCGCGTGACGGCCGCCCCCTCGGCGGTCCACGGCGGCGCGGCGGCCACCGTCGCCCCCCTCGCCGGGTTCACCGTGGCCGTCACCGCGGCCCGCCGCGCCGACGAACTGTCCGCCCTGCTGCGCCGCAAGGGCGCCGCCGTGGTGTGCGCGCCGGCGCTGCGCATCGTGCCGCTCAGCGACGACCAGCGCCTTGCCGCGGCCTCCCGCGAACTCACCGCCCGCCCCGCCGACGTCGTCGTGGCCACCACCGGCATCGGGTTCCGCGGCTGGATCGAGGCGTGCGACACCTGGGGCACCGCCGAACCCCTCCTCGCCGCCCTCCAGCGCTCCCGGCTGCTGGCCCGCGGCCCCAAGGCCAAGGGCGCCATCCGCGCCGCCGGGCTCACCGAGGAGTGGTCGCCGCCCTCGGAGTCCTCCGCGGAGGTCCTCGACCACCTGCTCGCCACCGGGGTCGACGGCCTGCGCGTCGCCGTCCAGCTCCACGGCGAGCCGCTGCCCGACTTCTGCGCCGCCCTGAGGCTGGCCGGCGCCGAGGTCGTGGAGGTCCCCGTCTACCGGTGGACCACGCCCGACGACCCCGCCCCGCTGGACCGGCTGATCGACGCGGTGGTGGCGGGCGGCGTCGACGCCGTCACCTTCACCAGCGCCCCCGCCGCCGCCGGGCTGCTGGAGCGCGCCCGCGCCACCGGCGCGCACCGCGCCCTGGTCGACGCCCTCACCCGCGACGCGCTCGCCATGTGCGTGGGCCCCGTCACCGCCCGCCCGCTCATGGCGCACGACATCCCCACCTCCTGGCCCGCGCGGGCCCGCATCGGGGCCCTCGTCAAGCGGCTCGGCGAGGAGCTGCCCGAGCGGTTCCCCAGCCTGCCCGTCGCCGGGCACCGGATGCGGCTGCGCGGGCACGCCGTCCTGGTCGACGGCACCGTGCGCCCGGTCTCCCCGGCGCTGATGCGCGTCCTGCGGCAGCTCGCCCGCCGTCCCGGGCAGGTCCGCGACCGCGCCGACCTGCTCGCCTCGCTGGGGGGCGAGGCCGACGCCCACGCCGTCGAGACCGCCGTCGCCCGGCTGCGTACCGCACTCGGCGACCCCAGGATCATCCAGACCGTCGTCAAGCGCGGGTACCGGCTCGCCCTCGACGGCGGCGACTGCCCCCCGGAGGAGCGGTGAGCGCGCCGACCCTGCTGCTGGCCGTCCACGGCACCCGCGACCCGCGCGGCACCGCCACCGCCCGCGACCTCGCCCGGCGGGTGGCCCGCCGCACCGGGGCGCCGGTGCGGCTCGGCTTCGCCGACGTGTGCCGCCCCGACGTCGGCGAGGTCGCCGCCGCCGTCGACGGGCCCCTGGTGGTGGTGCCCGCGTTCCTGGCCGCCGGGTACCACGTCCGGGTCGACATCCCCGCCCAACTGGAGCGGGCCGGGCGCGGCGGCACCCCCGTCACCCCCGCCCTGGGCACCGACCCCCGGGTGCTCGCGGCCGCGGTCCGCCGGCTGCGCGCCGCCGGGTACCGCCCCGGCGACGCCGTGGTCCTCGCCGCCGCCGGGTCCTCCGACCCCGGCTCGCCGGCGCAGACCGCGGCGGCCGCCGAACGGCTCTCCCGCGCCCTCGGCACACCCGTCACCACCGGGTACGCCGCAACGGCCCGCCCCACGGTGGCCGAGGCGGTGGCGGGGCTGCGCGCCCAGGGGCACCGCCGGGTCGCGGTCGCGACCTGGCTGCTGGCCCCGGGCCTGTTCGCCCGCCGCCTCACCCAGGCGGGCGCCGACGCCGTCGCCGCCCCGCTCTGCCCCGACGAGGGCGTCGCGGCGGCCGCCGCCGCCCTCTACACCCGCGCCCACCGCCCCGTCCCCGCCTGAACCCGGGCGGCACGGACCCCGGCCGCCCGCGTTCCCCGACCTCCACGAAGTCCGTGAATCCGCCCCGCACGGGCGACTGGTCGCCCCCGCGCCCAGGCGCCGAGCCGGCGGCGCCCCGGCGCGTCGCGGCCAGGGCGCCTGCCCATGGGCCGGACCCGCCGTCCACCCGGGCGGGTCCGGTGGCGGGTGGCCGGAACCGGCAACGCGGGCGGCCGCCGCTGCGGGCGCCGCGCGGGAATACCTTCTGCGGAGTGCCCGCGCGACGAGGGGAGACCCATGCCCGCCGAGGAGACCGCCGAGGGGACCGCCGGACCGGCGGCCGGCGCGGACGCCGTCCGCACCGGCGGCCGCTGGGACCGCGACGATCCGCGATTGGACCGCGCGGCCGGCGCGCTGGTCGGCGCAGCGGCGGCCGCCGGGATCGTCGGTGCGCCCGCCGACGCGGTCGCCGAGCTGACCGGCCCCGGCGGCGGGTCCGCCCCCGCCCGGCTCGGCCGGGTCATCACCGCCGCCCTGCGCGCGCTCGACGACCCCGCCGCCGCCCCGGCGTTCTCCGGCGCCGAGGAGACCGCGTGGGCGCTCGCGCTGCGCCGCACCGCCGCCGACGGCGCGGTACCCGGACCGGACGGCACCGCCCCGTCGACCCCCATGGGCGCCTCCTGGCGGGCCGCGGCCCACACCCCCGTCCCCGCGCTCGACCCCGCGCGCGGTAGGTTCCCCTGCGCGCAGTACGTCGACGCCGTGTGGCGGGCGGCCGCCGCGGCCGGCGACCTCGCCGCGATGTACGCCGGGGCGCTGGCGGGCGCCCGCTGGGGCGTGTCGGGGGTGCCGGTGGCCGCGCAGCGGCGGGTCGCCGACACCGCCGAGCCGCGCGACCTGGTCGTGCGCGCCGTCCTCCTCGCGCGGGGCGCCGACCCCGACCAGTGGCCGGAGCGGTCGACCCACCACACCGGGACGGTCGACTGCGTCCACACGCCCTTCTCCGTCGCCCACCCGCACGACCCCGGCGTGGTACTGGGCAACCTGGAGTTCCTGCGCTCCGACCACGACCTCGACGCGGTCGTCACCCTGAACCGCCTGGGCCCCGAGGACGTGTGCGTCCGGGTGCCCGCGCGCGACCGGGTCGAGATGTGGCTGGCCGACCGCGAGGGGGTCAACCCGAACCTGCACTTCGTCCTGGACCAGGCCGCCGGGGCGGTGGCCGCCCTGCGCGCCGAGGGCCGCCGCGTGCTGCTGCACTGCGCCGCCGGGCAGTCCCGGACCCCCGCGGTCGCCGCCCACTACGCGGCGCGCAGCCGGGGGGTGCCGGTCGTGCGGGCGCTGCGCGAGATCATCACGGCGGTCGGCGGCCACCTGGACACCCCCGGCCTGGCGCGGGCGGCCGCCGCCCTCAACGGGGTCGACCTGCCCGACCCGGCCGCCGACCTGTTCCCCGACGGCCTGCCCCCGCGCCGCGGCCGCACCCCGGTCGCCTGACCGGGCGGTGGCGCCCCGAGCGGGGAACCGACCGGGGCGCCGCCACCGCCGTCCGGCATCGGGGGCCGCTTCCGGCCACCGCGCCCGCGTGCCGCCGTACCCGCGCCCGGGTACGGGCCCGGCATCGACCGGGAGGGTGCCGTGGAGTACGTGGTGATCGGCGTGGTCGGCCTCGTGGTGCTCGCCGTCGTGGTGGTCGCCGGACGGTTCTCCGGCACCGGCACCGGCGACCGAAGCGGGCGCGGCGTGGGCGGCACCGGCCACGACCACACCCGGGGCGACGGCTTCCCCGGCGGCGGTGACTGAGACCGCCGGGGCGGCCCCCGGGCCGGGGCGCGCCGGGTCCCGGCGGTCGGCACAATCGGGCGGAAGGGGCCGCCGCCCGCAGGGGGCGCGGCCCGTCGCGGCGAGGGGAGCGGCAGCGGTGGGCTCCGCCCGAGAGGACCTGCTCGACCGGGTGGTCGCGTGGTTCGCCGAGCACGGTGTCGGCGACACCGGCATGCGGACGCTCGCGGCCGGGCTGGGCACCAGCCACCGCATGCCGCACTACCACTTCGGCTCCCGGGAGGCGCTGCTCGGCGCGGTGACCGAGCGGGTCGAACGCCGGGAGCGCGACACCCTCACCGGGCTCCTCGCCGCCACCGGCGGCCCCTTCGCGGCGGGCCTGGCCTTCTGGCACCACGTCGCGGACACCGCGCGGACCTTCGCCCCACTGCACTTCGAGCTGTCCGGCCACGCCGTGCTCGGCCGCCCCTACACCGCATCCTGGCGCCGCTGGATGGCCACCGGGTGGGCCGAGGCGCTGGCGGGGCTGTTCCGCGACGCGGGCGCCGCCCCCGAACGCGCCGACACCCTCGCCCGGCTCGCCCTCGCCCAGGCCCGCGGCCTGCTGTTCGAACCCGCCCTGACCGGCGACCGGCCGGCCGCCGACGCCGCCATGCGGCGGTTCGGGGACCTGCTCCGCGCCGACCTGCACCCGGACGCGGACCTGGACACGCACACGCCGCGCGGGCGGTCCTAGCGGCGGCCTGCCGCCGAAGGGTCCGGGTGCGGCGGGTCAGCGGTGGTTCCGGCGCCGCACCTCGCCGCCCGACTCGTCGTAGGTGATCCACTCGCCGGTCTTCCGGCCGAGGCGGTAGACCCCCTCGTCGAGGAGGTGCCCGGTGGCGTGCCACCGCCGCCACCGGCCGTCCCGGAGGCCGTCCTTGAAGGAGCCCTCCTGGAGCGGGCCGCCGCCCTCGCGGAACCAGGTCCACGCCCCGTCCGGTTCGCCGTCTGCGTACGCCCCCTGGGCCTTCACCCGCCCGTTGCGGAAGTAGAAGGTCCACGGCCCGTGCCGCTCGCCGTCCCGATACCCGCCCTCGCCCGACGGCTTCCCGTCCGTGAAGTACTCCCGTGCCATGGACGCAGCATAGGCGCGGGCGGGTAGGGGCGCCCGCCCCACGGCGGCGGGCGCCGTCGGGGGCGGGGCGCCCGAGGCGGGGGCGCGGGCGCGCCGGGCGGGGCGCGCGGTGGTGACGTGCGGCACTGCGGGCGGGTGGCGCGGGGGGTGGCGGGGGAGGGGCCGCCGGGGATGGGACGCCCTTCCCGGCAACGGGTCCGGAGGAGCCCATGGGGCGCGGGTGGCACCGGCGGCGGGTTGTCCGACCTGCGTAAAGACCCGGCAAGGAGTTGACCGGGTGCGGCCGGTCGGTGTAGACACAAGGACGTTCCACCGGAAATCGGGCGTGCCCCGTTCTCCGGCGCGCGGCGCGGGCCTGTGGCCGTGCCGCACCCCCGACGGCCTCACCGCTCGACGGCGCCTGTGACATATTCCACAAACGCCGCGTTGAGGTTCTCGTTACCCCGTCGTGATGCTTAGGCTCGGCGGAGTGGCGCAGACCGGTCCATACCGGTCCTGACCACCGACAACGCCCCACCCCGTGTCCCGGGTGGCACGCGCCCCTCGTGCGCACGGCCCACCCCCCGCCGGTCCCCACCGGCGCGGCCGCGTCCCACCGTCCCCGTTCAAAGGACCCCAGCCGTGGGCACTCATCGGCCCTCACGCGCCCCGCTGCGCGAACACCTCACCCGCCGCCGCGCCATCGTCGCCACCGCCGCGGCCGGCGCCGCCCTCATCGCCGGCGGCACCGCCGGCGCCGCGGCGCTCGGCGACCTCGCCCCGGCCCCGCAGGCCGCCGCCGGCGCCGTCCTGCCCATCGCCCGCACCGCCGAGGCCGAACCGCCCGCCGCGCCCGTCGCCGACGACCGGCGCGCCGCCGAGGAGACCCGCGAGCAGGCCGCCCAGGACGCCGCCCAGCCCCTCGCCGGCACCGCCGCCGAGGAGAGCGCCGAACCCGCCGCCGACTCCGGCGACAGCGGCTCCGCCGGCGACCAGGGCTCCGACCTCGCCCCCACCGGCGAGGGCGGCTCCTGCGAAGCCTCCATGTACAGCGAGCCGCAGCCCACCGCCAGCGGCGAGACCTTCGACCCCAGCGCCATGACCGCCGCGCACAAGACGCTGCCCATGGACACCATGGTCGAGGTCACCAACCCCGCCAACGGCAAGTCCGTCACCGTCCGCATCAACGACCGCGGACCCTACATCGACGGCCGCTGCCTGGACCTGTCCACCGCCTCCTTCGAGACGATCGCCTCCTCCAGCCAGGGCGTCGTCGACGTCGACTGGCAGGTCGTGGGCTGACACCCCCGCTCGACCATCCCGCCCCCTCCGCGCGGCTCCCCGGGCCCCTCTGCCGGGG
>NZ_BCRK01000119.1 GCF_001552555.1 Nocardiopsis trehalosi NBRC 14201
GGGCCGGGCGCCGACCCGCCGCCGGTGTCGGCCACGGCGCGAACGCCCTGCTCACAGGCGGGGTGAGATTCCTCGCGGCCCCCCGACACGTTACGATCGGGGGCCATGCCCGCACTTGACGCGAAAGCGATCCTGGAGGGCCGCCAACCCGGGCGGCGCTCCCTCGGCCTCACCGTCGGCATCTTCGTCAGCGTGCTCTGCATGCTGGCGATGATCGGCTACCTGCTCTGGTCGGGGCTGGCCACCGGCGGCGTCGCCGGCGTCGTGGGCTTCCTGATCAGCCTGGCCGCCGCGGTCATCCCGGTGGCGATCCTGGTGCCGCTCATCCTGCTGCTCGACCGGCTCGAACCCGAACCCGGGTCGGTGCTCACCTTCGCGTTCCTGTGGGGCGCGGGCGTGGCGGTGGTGGTGTCGTTCGTCCTCAACACCGCGGGCATGGAGCTGTGGGCGGTGCCGATGTTCGGCCCCGACGCCGGCGCGTTCATCACCACGGCCGTCGGCGCCCCGCTGGTCGAGGAGAGCGCCAAGGGGCTCGTGCTGCTCATCCTGCTGTTCCGGCGCCGCTACGAGATCGACTCCTACACCGACGGCGTCATCTACGGGGCGATGGTGGCCACCGGGTTCGCCTTCACCGAGAACATCCTCTACTTCCTCAGCGCCTACTTCGAATCCGGGTTCTTCGGGCTGGCGTTCACGTTCGTGCTGCGCGGGCTGGTGGCGCCGTTCGGACACCCCATCTACACCGCGATGATCGGTATCGGGGTGGCCTACGCGGCCGTGAACCGGGGCGGGGCGCGGCTGCTGGCCCCGGTGGCCGGGTGGTTCGCCGCGGTGCTGCTGCACGGGCTGTGGAACGGGTCGACCGTGTTCGGCTGGGTGGGGTTCGGCGTCGCCTACACGCTGCTGTTCTTCGTCCTGCTGTCGATCGTCGTCATCGCCGTGCAGGACCGCCGCCGCCAGGTCGCCGCGATCTCCTACTACCTGCCGCCCTACATCCCCACCGGGCTGGTCACCCCGGCCGACATCCGGATGCTCAGCTCCATGGCCGGGCGGCGCGGCGCGCGCAACTGGGCGCAGCGCAACGCCGGGGCGCGCGGGCGCGCGGCCATGAAGGACTACCAGCTCGCGGCGACCGAGCTGGCGCTGCTGCACCAGCGACTCGACCGCGGCGTGGCCCGCCCGCACTGGGAGGGCCGCCGCGACGCGTTCCTCGCGCTCATGCACGCCGCCCGCGACGCGTTCCTGGGCCGGGTGCGGCGGCCGGTCACCCCGGGGTGGGCCACCACCCCCACCGACTCGGGGTTCATGAAGCGGGCCGACTTCTCCGACGTCATCGCGCGGGCGCAGGCCCAGCGCGCGGCCGGCGGCGGGGCCCGCCCGGCTACGGGCGGGCGGCCGGGGTACGGTCCGGGGCGTCCGCCGGGCCCGCCGGCGCCGCCGCCGGCCCGCTGACCGCCACCCGCTCGGCGGTGCCGAAGTACACGCGCAGGATCGCCACCCACACCAGCGCCGAGCCCAGCACGTGCAGGACCACCAGGCCCTCGGGCAGGCCCAGCAGGTACTGGGTGTAGCCGACGACCCCCTGCCCCAGCACCACGGCCAGCAGCAGCAGCGCGGGCGTGCGCACCCCCGAGGGCGCGCGCCCGCGCAGGGTCAGCGCCACCATGGCGATCGCGCCGACCAGGACCGCCCAGGCCAGCACCGAGTGGATGCGGGTGACGACGGTGATGTCGAACCCGTAGCGGGGGGCGGCGGCGTCGCCGCCGTGCGGGCCGGTGCCGGTGACCACGGTCCCCGCCACCAGCAGCACGAAGCCCAGCGGGACCAGGGCGGCGGCGATGAGGCGGGGGGCGCGGCCCACGGTCGGCCGGAGTTCGCCGGGCGGCTCCTGGCAGCGCACGTAGAACGCCACGGTGACCACCACGACGACCATCGACAGCAGGAAGTGGGCCGCGACCGACGCCGGGTGCAGGTCGCTCCACACGGTGATGCCGCCGACGACGCCCTGGCCGAGGACGCCCAGCGGGATGACGGTCGCCATCGGCAGCAGGTCGCGGCGGCGCGGCCGCAGCCGCAGCACGGCGACGAACACGATGACCCCGACCGCCAGGACCAGGAAGGTCAGCGTCCGGTTGCCGAACTCGATGGCGGCCTGCATGGCGGTGTGCCCGGTGTCGACCGGGACGAAGCTGTCCTCGGTGCACTTGGGCCACTCCGAGCAGCCCAGGCCCGACGAGGTGACGCGCACGGTCGCGCCGGTGACGGCGATCCCGCTGTTGACGACGATGTTGCCCAGGGCCCACCAGCGCAGCGAGCGCGCGGTCGGGTGCCACGCCGTGCGGGCGAGGACCACCAGGACGGCGACGCCGACGACGGCGAAGGCGACCTGCCAGACCCACAGCGGAAGCGAGAGGATTTCGATGTCGTCCGCCGCCGTCATCACGGCCGGACCTGGGAGACCACGCATACGACACACTGTAGTAGAGCCGCCGCGGGACCCGATCCGGGGTGGGTCCCCGCGGGCGCGCAACGGCCCCGGCGGCCGGGGGTCGCCCGGCCGCCGGGGCCGTCAGCGCGGAGCCGTCCTGTGAGGGAGCGGGGAACTCACAGGCCGGACACGTTGAGGAGCAGGTTGACCGTGTCGGCGGGCGCGCCCGCGATCGTGTCGGCCGTGGCGTTGTCGGTGAGCCACGACTGCACCTGCCGCTGGTCGGCGCCGGCGTTGTCCGCCTTGTACAGCGCCGCGGCGCCCGCGACGTGCGGCGAGGCCATGGACGTGCCGTCGATGGTCTCCTCGGTGCCGCCGATCCAGGTGGAGGTGACGCCGACACCCGGCGCGTAGATGTCGACCGCCGGACCGAAGTTGGTGAACGACGCGGAGGAGTCGTCGTCGCCGGAGGCCGCGACCGCCATGACGCCCTCGGCGCGGGCGGGCGAGGTGTTGCCGGCGTCCTGGGACTCGTTGCCCGCCGCGACCGCCACGAACACCCCGGACTCGGCCAGGGCCGTGACCGCGTCGTCGAGGGCCTGCGAGGCGCCGCCGCCCAGCGACAGGTTGGCGACGGAGTTCTCGGCGGCGTTGCCGGTGACCCAGTCGACCCCGGCGACCACGTCGGCGGTGGTGCCGCTGCCGCTGTCGTCGAGCACTCGGACGCCGAACAGGTCGGCCTCCTTGGCGACGCCCCAGGTGGCCGAGCCGATGGTGCCGGCGACGTGGGTGCCGTGGCCGTTGCCGTCGACGCCGTCGCCGCCGGTGGCGTCGTAGGCGATCTGGGCCCGGCCCTCGAAGTCGGGGTGGTCGGGCTCGATTCCGGTGTCGATGACGTAGGCCGACACCCCGGCGCCGGTGGCGTCGGTGGCGTAGGTGTCGTCCAGCGGGAGCGCCGGCTGGTCGATGCGGTCCAGGCCCCACGTGGGGTTCTCCTGGGTGGCGGACGCCTCGACGGTGGCGACCTCCTCGACGAACGCCACGCCGGAGCGGCCGCGGACGTCGGTGAGCTGGTCGTCGGTGAGCTTCGCGGCGAACCCGCGCAGGGCGCTGTCGTAGTCGTGCAGCACGGACTCGGCGGCGATGCCGAAGTCCGCGGCGGACATGGTGCCCGCCGCGGCGGTCTGGTCGAGCACCACGATGTACTGGCCCTCGACGGCGGAGGAGCCGGCGTCGGCCAGGGGGGCGAGGTCGTCGGCCCCGGCGGTGCCCGCGCCGAGGGCGGCCAGCGGAAGGGCGAGAAGCCCCGCCGCGGTGGCCCGGAGGCCCGTCCGAGTCGGAGAGGGTCGATCCACGTGTCCTCCTGAACTGGAAGATGTCCCGGTGTCCCGGGGTGGGGACTCCGGTACCCGCGGTGCGTGTGTGCTCGCCGGGCACGCACGACCGTAGATCACTGATCAGCTCATTGTGAAGGTTCGTCACGTTGTGTGCTTGTTGCCGGTCGGTCGGCGCGTGTCGGCGTGTACACGGGAACTGCGGCCACGCGCGCGGTCGACCGGCCCGGCCTGGCCGCATGCGGCCAGGCCGGAACCCGGTGGATCACCAAGGGTGAAAGCGAATCGGGTGTCCCGGTCGGGGGGGCGACGGCACAGCCGCACCGCCCCGACCGGCACCTGCGCCGCCGGCGGCGGGTTCCGGTCAGCAGCGGTGCGGCGACCCCCGCTCCGACTCGCCGTGCCACCAGTACCCGTCGCCGTCGGCGGCCCCCGCGAGGGGGTCGCGCACCCGCTCCACCGCCGCGCCGCCGTCGCCGCGCCGCGTGCCGGGTCCGCCGCCCACCGCATCCAGCAGGTCGGCCGCGGTGTGCACCCGGCCGCCCGCGACCACCATCCGCACCGCCGCGGCGGCGTCGATGTCGGCGAGCGGGTCGCCCTCGACCAGGGCGATGTCGGCGAGCCGGCCCGGCTCCACGGTGCCCAGCAGGTCGCCCAGCCCGAGCCACCGGGCGGCGGTCCGGGTGGTCACCGTCAGCGCCTCGCGCGGGGTGAACCCGTACTTCACCATCGCCCGCATGTTCTGGTGCAGGCTGATGGCGGTGTCGTCCAGCGGCGCGTCGGTGCCGCCGATCAGCGTCCCGCCGCCCCGGTGCACGGCCAGGAGCATGGCGACCTGGCCCTTCAGCGCCTCGGCGCCGAGCCGGGCGTCGGGTCCGCCGGCGCGGGCGGCCGCGACCTTGTCCCGCAGGGCGCGGTACTCCCATTCGGGGAACAGCGTCCGGGTGCGCTCGTCGTCGGCCAGCGACGTGTCGTCGGCGTAGAGGGCGCGGGAGGTGAACAGGGTGGGGGTGAGCGGCAGCCCCGAGGCGGCGAACAGGCCGGTGGCGTCGCCGTAGGAGCGCCCCAGCCGGCTGACGGTGTGGGAGTAGCCCAGCCGGTTGGTCGCCCCGGTGTGCTCCATGCCGTCCATGCCCAGGCCGACCGCCGGGTACAGGTAGTGCGACGTCAGCGGCAGGTCCTCGGCGTGCGCCTGCGCGATGGCGTTGCGCTGCAGCTCCACGGGCAGCCGCACGTAGGTCTTCACCAGGTCGTAGTCGAGGGCGGCGGCCCGGCCCACCTCCAGCTCCAGTTGCGCCTCGTCGCGGGTGGGCCGCATGAAGTTGTAGTAGACCCGGCCGCCGTCGATCGCCTCGCCGGTGCCGAAGTAGCGGGGGCCGAGGGCGCGTCCGGCGTCGAGCGCCTCGCGGGTCTCCAGCATCCGGTAGGCGGGGTCGCCGGGGGAGCGCACCGACGTGATCCCGTAGGCCAGCCAGAGCGGCCCCTGCCGCGACCCCCAGTGCCGGCCGCGCAGGTGCCAGTGGACGTGCGCGTCGATCAGGCCGGGCATCGCGGTCAGGCCGGTGGCGTCGACCACCTCGGTGCCGTCCTCGCCCGACCGGTCGGCGCGCTTCTCGACGGCGGTGACGCGGTCGCCCTCGACCACGATGTCCACGTCGCGGCGGAGGCGGCGGCTCCGGCCGTCCCACAGCGCCCCCACCTGGAGCACGGTCCGCCCCTCGGGCCGGGCGCGGGTCCAGGTGAGCGGGACGTCCACGGTCGCGGGGCGGCCGCCCGCCGCCGGCACCCGGCGCAGCCGCCCGCCGCTGAGGTAGAGCAGGGTGGCGGAGTCGCCGCTCCAGCTCGGGGCGTCGGCGGCCTCGGTGGTGACGCGCTCGGGCTCGCCGGTGAGGGACCCGTCGCCGGCCACCGGCACCGTCCACAGCACCCCGTCCATGGTGAACGCGAGCCGGGAGCCGTCGGGCGCCCACACCGGGCCGTCGTCGCCGCGCGTGGACAGCGAGCGGTACGGCGCCGGCTCGGCGTAGTGGACGGTGCCGGAGTCCAGGTCCAGGGTGAGGATCTGGCTGGTGCCCTCGCGGAAGCGCGGCGAGCGCGGCCGCACCGCCGCCAGCGCGAGCACCCGGCCGTCGGGCGACCACGTCGGCCGACCGGGCTGGAACAGCGCCGCCAGGACCTTCCGGGCCGACCCGTCGCCGAGGTCGAGCACCCAGGTGGCGCCGTCCTGGTCCTGGTAGGCGATCCGCCGGCCGTCCGGCGCCCAGCGGGGGGCGGTCTGGGCGCCGGCCAGCCGGGTCAGGCGCTCGTCGGTGCCGTCGGCGAGGTGGTGCCGCCACAGCGCGGGCGAACCGCCGCGGTCGCAGGAGTAGACCAGGGAGCCGCCGTCGGGGTGCCAGTCGGGGTCGGCGGCGAAGGACCCGTCCTCCACCACCGCGCGCGGCTCGCCCCCGAGGGGCATCACCCACAGCGCCCCCAGCGCGCCGAAGGCGACCTGGGTGCCGTCGGGCGAGAGCACCGGTCCGGCGACGCCGCGCACCGGGTGCGGGCCGGTGTCGCCGGGGTCGCGGCGCGGTCCGCGCGGGGCGGGGCGGCGGTAGTCCACGGCGGCCCGGAACGGGACGTCGGCGGGGGAGCGGCCGGGGCGGTGCACCCGCACCCGCCCGTCGGCGGTGTAGAGCAGGCGGTCCGGCGCGAGCCAGGTGAGGGCGCCGGGGAACACGTCCTCGCCGTCGGTGGCGGCCTCGCCGCCGACCACCAGGTCGACGGTGTCGGCGTGCGCGCGCACGTAGGCCAGCGTCGTGCCGTCGTCGGCCAGCACCGGGGAGAAGACGGTGGTGTCGGCCTCGGCGGCGAGCAGTTCGCGGTCGCCGCCGCCCGGCGCGGTGGCGTGCACGGACGTGCCGCCGCGGGTGTGCACGACCTCGGTGCCGTCGGGCGACCAGCTGGGCATGGCGGCGGCGGGGCCGGTGCCGGGCAGCTCGGTGAGGTCGCCGGTGGCGGTGTCGTAGAGCCATACGGCGTAGTCGCCGCCGCGGTCGCTGGTCAGCGCGATGGTCGCGCCGTCGGGGGAGAACCGGGGTTCGCGGTGGTCGTGCGGGCCCTCGGTGATCCGCCGGGGCTCGCCGTCGGGCAGGTCCAGCGTGTACAGGTGGTAGGTGCCCTCGCGGTAGGACTGGAAGACCAGCCGGGAGGAGTCGGGGGAGAAGTGCGGACGGGTGGCGTCCTGCAGGTCGCCGGTGAGCCGCCGGGCCCGGCCGCCCTTCGCGGGGACCAGCCAGATGGCGGTGTAGAGGTCGAAGGCGATCCAGGCGCCGTCGGGGGAGGCCGTCGCGGAGATGTCGGTGCCCTCGGTGACGGTGATCCGGGGGCCGCCGGCGGGTTCGGCGGGCAGGGGCGCCGCCGCGGCGGCGGGGGCGTCGATCAGCCAGAGGGCGCCGCCGGCCAGCGCGGTGCGGCCGGTGGCGGTGAGCACCTCGCGCCGGGCCGGGCCGGGCTCGGTGGGGGAAGGGGACGGGTCGGCGGGGGGAGTGGGTCGGCTCATGCGTGCTCCACGGGGGTCGCCGGGGGGAACCGTTACCCGAGCACCCTCACCCATGGGCGCTCCGTGATCAAGGGGCCCCGCCGCCCCAATGGCGCGCGCGTGTCCCGCCCGTCACCCCGGCCGGTCGCCCGGGGCGCCGTCCGGGGCGTCCACGCCCGGACCTGCGCCGGGGCCGGGGTCGGGGGCCGGGTCGGCCGCCGCGGCCGCCGCGCGGGGGCGGCGGGTGGCGCCGACGCTGGCCGCCACGACGCACCCGATGGCCAGCCACTGCCACGGCGTCAGCACCTCGCCGAGGACGGCGAGCCCGATCAGCGCCGCCGCGGCGGGCTCCAGGCTCATCAGGATGCCGAACACCCGGGGCGGCATGCGGCGCAGCGCCTGCATCTCCAGGGTGTAGGGGACCACCGACGACAGCAGGCCGACGGCGACGCCGATCAGCAGCAGGTGCGGGTCGAGCAGGGCGGCCCCGCCCTCGGCGATGCCCATGGGGGCGATCATCACCGTGCCCACGACGCTGGCGACCGCCAGCCCGGAGGTGCCCGCGAACCTGCGGCCGGTGGCGGCGCTGAGCAGGATGTAGCCGGCCCACGCCGCCGCGGCCAGCAGCGCGAACGCCACCCCGGCCAGGCTGATCCCGCCGTCACCGCGGCCGAGCAGCGCCACGCCCGCTCCGGCGAGGACCACCCAGACCAGGTCGACCCTGCGGCGCGACCCGGCGACGGCCACGGCGAGCGGGCCCAGGAACTCGATGGTGACGGCGATGCCCAGCGGGATGCGCGCGAAGGACTGGTAGATGGCGTAGTTCATGGTGGCCAGGCAGACGCCGAAGGCGATCGCCACGAGCCAGTCGGCGCGGGTGCGCCCGCGCACCGCCGGGCGGGCCAGCACCAGGAAGACGACCGCGGAGGTGAGCAGCCGCAGCCAGACCACCGCGGCCGGCGGCAGCACGTGGAACAGGTCCTTGGCGATCCCCGCGCCCAGCTGCACCGAGACGATGCCCACGAGCACCAGCCACGTGGGCGGGATGGTGTCGCCCGCCGCGCGGAGCACTGCCGCCGCGTTGAGCGGGCGGAAGCGGGCCGGACCGGATGCGTTCGCCGCCGCGAGAGCACTCACGGGAAGCCATCCTATGATCCCCACTCCACCGGCGGGGGTCCGGCGGCGTAACCGCCGCCGCGCGGGGAATGACCCCTTCGTCCGTTCCCGAGCGAACCGAGGGGGCCATGGGCTTCTCCGTCACGTCCGAGGTCGGCCGGCTGCGCCAGGTCATCGTGCACCGGCCGGGCCTGGAGCTGTCCCGGCTCACCCCGTCCAACAACGACGACCTGCTCTTCGACGACGTGCTGTGGGTGCAGCGCGCCCGGGAGGAGCACGACGCGTTCGCCGCCCGGCTGCGCGAGCGGGGCGTGCGCGTGCACCTCTTCCACGAGCTGCTGCAGACCGTCCTCGACACCCCCGAGGCCAAGGCGTTCGTCCTCGACAACGTCCTGGACGAGCGCTTCTACGGCCCGATGGCCGTCGACGCCATCCGCTCGGCGTTCGAGGCCATGGGCACCGAGGAGCTGCGCCGGTTCCTCGTCGGCGGCATCACCAAGCGCGAACTCCTGGAGCGCATCGAGGAGCCGCGCTCGGTCTGGTTCCACACGCTCGACCACGACGACTTCGTCCTGGGCCCGCTGCCCAACCACCTGTTCACCCGCGACACCTCCTGCTGGCTGGGCAACGGGGTGTCGATCAACCCCATGCGCAAGAAGGCGCGGCGCCGCGAGACCATCCACTACGAGGCGGTGTACCGGTGGCACCCGATGTTCGCCGGCGCCGAGTTCGAGGTGTGGAACCCGGGGCGGGCGTGGGCGCCCGCCACCATCGAGGGCGGCGACGTCATGGCCATCGGCAACGGGTCGGTGCTCATCGGGCTGAGCGAGCGCACCCGCCCGCAGGCGGTGGAGCTGCTGGCGCACGAGCTGTTCGCCCGCGGCGGCGCCGAGCGCATCCTCGGGCTGTGGATGCCGAAGTCCCGGGCCGTCATGCACCTCGACACGGTCATGACCAACGTCGACCACGGCGTGTTCACCAAGTACGCCGGGCTGGGCATGCTGCCGTCGTACACCATCGAACCCGGCGACAACGAGAAGGAGCTGAAGGTCACCGACCACCCGCCCGAGGACATGCACCGCGCGATCGCGGCGGCCGCCGGGTGCGACGACATCCGCGTCCTCACCCCCACCCAGGACGTGTTCTCCTCGGAGCGCGAGCAGTGGGACGACGGCTGCAACGTCTTCGCCGTGGAGCCGGGTGTCGTGGTGGCCTACGAGCGCAACGTGACCTCCAACGCCTACCTGCGGCAGAACGGCGTCGAGGTCATCCCGATCGCGGGCAGCGAGCTGGGGCGCGGCCGGGGCGGCCCGCACTGCATGACCTGCCCCCTGGAGCGCGACCCCGCCTGACCCGGGCCCCGCGCGCGGGCGCCGGCTAGCCGGACCGGCCGCGCAGGCCGGCCGCGCCGTCCGCCGGGGCCCCGCCCCGGGGCGCGGCCGGCGCGCGCCGGGGCACCAGGGCGGCCAGCGCGAGCAGCCACGCGCCGGCCTCGACGGCCGGCTGGAGCAGGATCATCACCAGCCCCGCCTCGCTGCCGCGCGCCAGGCCGGTCGCCCGCTGCACGGCCAGCCACAGCAGCGGTAGCGCCGCGGCCACCACGTACACGCCCAGCCCGGCGGCGAGCAGCCCGCCGCGCGGCGGCCGCCGCCGCGCCACCAGGACGGCCCCGACCACGGCCACCACCGCGGGCGGCCCGAGGGTCCGGACCACCGCCACCAACGGCACTCCGATGATCTCCACGCCCCGACCCTAGCGGCCGGGCGCCGGGCCGCCGCCGGACGCGGCCCGGGTCACTCCCAGCGGAAGAGGCGGGCGGCCAGCGCGGTCCCGGCGGCGGCCCACAGCGCGAGCACGGCCACCGGGAGCAGGCCGGGCGCGGTGCCGTCGACCAGCACCGCGCGCAGCCCGCCGGTGAGGGCCGTGATGGGCAGCGCCTCCAGCACCGGCACCAGCGCGGCGGGGAACCGGTCGACGGGGAACAGCACCCCGCCCAGCCCCAGCAGCACGACGTAGACGAGGTTGGCGCCGGCCAGCGTGGCCTCGGCGCGCAGGGTCCCGGCCATGAGCAGGCCGAGCGAGCTGAACGCGGCGGTCGCCAGCAGGAGCAGCAGCGCCGCGTAGAGCGCGCCCACCGCCCCGCCCGCGGGGCGCCAGCCCAACCCGAACGCCACCGCGCACAGCACGGCGACCTGGAGCAGCTCCACGCAGAGCACCGCGGCGGTCTTCGCGGCGATCAGGCCGAACCGCGACAGCGGGGTGGCGCCGAGGCGCTTGAGCACCCCGTAGCGGCGCTCGAACCCGGTGCCGATGGCCTGCCCGGTGAACGCGGTCGACAGCACGGCCAGCGCCAGGACGCCCGGCGCCAGGAAGTCGACGCGCGCGCCGGTGCCGACGTCGATCACCGAGGTGAGGCTGAACCCGGTGAGCAGCAGCACCGGGATGACCATGGTCAGCAGCAGCTGCTCGCCGTTGCGCAGCATCAGCCGCAGCTCCATGGCGGCCTGGGCGGCGACCATGCGGTGCAGGGGGGCGGCCCCGGGGGCGGGGGTGAACGTGCCCGCGGAGGGCTGGCGATCGGTCATGACTCGCGGAGTTCCCGGCCGGTGAGTTCGAGGAAGACGTCTTCGAGGGAGCGGCGCTGCACGCGCAGCCCTTCGGGCAGGACCCCGTTGGCGGCGCACCAGGTGGTGACCGTGGCCACGAACTCCGGTCCGGGGCCGCCGGGGGCGTCGGTGAGGACGGCGTAGCGGTGCGGGTCGGCCGCCGTGGCGCCCGGCGCGGACTCGACCCGGCTGCCCGCGGGCAGCGCCGCCAGCAGGGACCCGGTGTCGAGACCGGCGGCGGCGTCGAAGCGCAGCTCCTGGCGGGCGTCGGTCAGCTCGTCGGTGCTGCCGTCGGCGACCACCCGGCCGTGGTCGATGATGACCACCCGGTCGGCCAGCCGCTCGGCCTCCTCCATGTAGTGCGTGGTGAGTACCACCCCGACACCGCAGGCCCGGAGTTCGCCGACGAGGTCCCAGGTGGCGCGGCGCGCCTGGGGGTCGAGGCCGGCCGTGGGCTCGTCGAGGAAGACGAGTTCGGGGCGGCCCACCACCGCCGCGGCCAGGGAGAGCCGCTGCTGCTGGCCGCCGGAGAGCCGGCGGAACGGGGTGCCGGCGGCGGAGGTCAGGCCGAGCCGCTCCAGCAGGTCCTCCGGCGGGACGGGTCGAGCGTGGAAGGCGGCCACCAGGCGCAGCCACTCGCCCGCCCGCGCGCCGGTGGGCACCCCGCCCGACTGCGGCATGACCCCGACCCGGGGGCGCAGCCGGGCGCCGTGGGTCGCGGGGTCGAGCCCGAGGACCCGGACCCGGCCGGCGTCGGCGCGGCGGAACCCCTCGCACACCTCGATGGTGGTGGTCTTGCCCGCCCCGTTGGGGCCGAGGAGCGCGGTCACGGCGCCGCGGCGCGCGGTGAACGACAGGCCGGCCACGGCGGTGGTGTCGCCGTAGCGTTTGACCAAGTCGGTGACCTCGACGGCGGCTGTCTCCATGGCAGCCCAGTCTAGGGTGGGCCCGTGCGGGGCGCGCACCGCCCCGCTGCGGGGCGGTGCCGCCCGAGGCGCGGGCGCGCCGGGCGGCGGCCCCGGTGGCCGGGGTCGGTGTCCGCATGGCGGGATCGAAGTCCCACTGAGTGGACGGCGGGCGGTGCGGCGTGCGCGTCGGCGGCGCCGGCGCGGACGCGAACCCCCAAGTGAGGCAAGGCTTGCCTTGGTGATCTATGGCATGCGTCACCATTTGCCCGCCGGGACTTATTTACGACACAATGATGTTGTGAAAAACGTGAGCGGACCCCAGCGAGCAGACGGAGGCGCCCAGCAGGGCGGTGCCCCGCGTGTGCCCGCGGGCGGCTCCGGTGCCGAACCCGGCACCCGCGCCCGCGTGGCGCGGCTCATCCTGGAGCACGGCCCGGTCACGGCGTCCACCCTCGGTGAGCGCCTCGGGCTGACCCCGGCGGCCATCCGCCGCCACCTCGACAACCTCGTGGCCGAGGGCATGGTCGAGGCCCGCGACGCGCGACCCCACGTGCGCCGCGGCCGCGGCCGCCCGGCGCGCGTCTTCGCCATCACCGAGGCCGGCCGCGACGCGTTCCACCACGGCTACGACGACCTCGCCTCCAGTGCCCTGCGCTTCCTGGCCGAGAAGGCCGGCCCGGAGGCCGTCAGCGAGTTCGCCCGCCGCCAGGTCGCCGACCTCGAACGCCGCTACCGCCCGCTGCTCGCCGCGGTGCCGCCCCAGCACCGGGTGCGGCTCCTCGCCGAGGCGCTGTCCAACGACGGATACGCGGCCTCGGCCGGCGACGCCCCCGCTCCCGGGGGCGGCGACCAGCTCTGCCAGCACCACTGCCCCGTGGCCCACGTGGCGACCGAGTTCCCCGAACTCTGCGAGGCCGAGGTCGAGGTGTTCTCCCGGCTGCTGGGTACGCCCGTGCGCCGGCTGGCCACCATCGCCCACGGCGACGGCGTGTGCACCACGCACGTCACCCCGCGCGGCATCGCGCCCGCCGGGGCGCGCGCCGAAGAGAACCAGGGCCCGCCCGAACCCCGTTGACCCGCGGGCGGGCCGCCAAAGAAGGACGTCTGTAGTCCAGGAGGATGATCCGCGTAATGACGTCTATCGCGCACCCCGAGCTCGAAGGGCTCGGAACCTACGAGTACGGCTGGGCCGACTCCGACGAGGCCGGCGCGTCCGCGCGCCGCGGCATCAACGAGGAGGTCGTCCGCGACATCTCCGCGAAGAAGAGCGAACCGGAGTGGATGACCGCGCTCCGGCTGAAGTCGCTCAAGCTCTTCGGGAAGAAGCCCATGCCGGCGTGGGGTGCCGACCTCTCCGGCATCGACTTCGACAACATCAAGTACTTCGTGCGGTCCACCGAGCAGCAGGCCACCTCCTGGGAGGAGCTGCCCGAGGACATCAAGAACACGTACGACAAGCTGGGCATCCCCGAGGCCGAGAAGCAGCGCCTCGTGGCGGGGGTCGCCGCGCAGTACGAGTCCGAGGTCGTCTACCACCAGATCCGCGAGGACCTGGAGGAGCAGGGCGTCATCTTCCTCGACACCGACACCGCCCTCAAGGAGCACCCCGAGCTGTTCCAGGAGTACTTCGGGTCGGTCATCCCGCCCGGCGACAACAAGTTCGCCGCGCTGAACACCGCGGTGTGGAGCGGCGGGTCGTTCATCTACGTGCCCAAGAACGTGCACGTCGAGATCCCGCTCCAGGCGTACTTCCGCATCAACACCGAGAACATGGGCCAGTTCGAGCGGACCCTGATCATCGTCGACGAGGGCGCCTACGTCCACTACGTCGAGGGCTGCACCGCGCCCATCTACAAGTCCGACTCGCTGCACTCCGCGGTCGTCGAGATCATCGTCAAGAAGAACGCGCGCTGCCGCTACACGACCATCCAGAACTGGTCGAACAACGTCTTCAACCTGGTCACCAAGCGCGCCGTCGCCTACGAGGGCGCCACCATGGAGTGGGTCGACGGCAACATCGGCTCCCAGGTCACCATGAAGTACCCCGCGGTGTACCTCATGGGCGAGCACGCCAAGGGCGAGACCCTGTCGATCGCCTTCGCGGGCGAGGGCCAGCACCAGGACACCGGGTCCAAGATGGTGCACTGCGCCCCCAACACGTCCTCCACCATCATCTCCAAGTCGGTGGCCCGCGGCGGCGGCCGCGCCTCCTACCGGGGCCTGGTGCAGGTCCAGGAGGGCGCCGACCACTCCAAGTCCACGGTGAAGTGCGACGCGCTGCTCATCGACACGATCAGCCGGTCCGACACCTACCCCTACGTCGACGTCCGCGAGGACGACGTCGAGATGGGCCACGAGGCCACCGTCTCCAAGGTCAGCGAGGACCAGCTCTTCTACCTGATGAGCCGCGGCCTGGACGAGGACGAGGCCATGGCGATGATCGTGCGCGGGTTCGTCGAGCCCATCGCGCGGGAGCTGCCCATGGAGTACGCGCTGGAACTCAACCGGCTGATCGAGCTGCAGATGGAAGGAGCGGTTGGTTAAGGTGACCAGCCCCAATCTCGGAATCAAGGAGCACTCCCACGGCGGGGAGCTCCCGATCTCCAAGCTGGACGTCCACGGGTCGTTCGACGTGGCCGACTTCCCCGTGCCCAACGGGCGCGAGGAGGAGTGGCGGTTCACCCCGCTGCGCCGGCTGCGCGGCCTGCACGACGGCCGCGAGATCGCCGACGGCGCCGTCACCGTCACGACCGACGCCCCCGCCGGGGTCACCGTCGAGACCGTGGCCAACGGCGACCCCCGCCTGGGCACCGCGTTCCTGCCCACCGACCGCGTCAGCGCGCTGGCCTTCCGCGACTTCGCCGAGGCCGTGGTCGTCACCGTGCCCAAGGAGACCGAGGCCGCCGAGCCGATCCACATCCGGATCGCCGGCACCGCGCAGGGCGACGCCTACGGCCACGTCCTGGTGCGCGCCGAGCGCCACTCCGCCGCCACGGTCGTCCTGGAGTACTCCGGCAGCGCCGTCTACGCCGACAACGCCGAGTTCATCGTCGAGGACGGCGCCCGGCTCGACCTGGTCAGCCTCCAGGACTGGGACCGCGACGCCGTGCACGTGTCGCACCAGTACACCAAGGTCGGCCGCGACGCCCGGTTCCGCAGCTACGTGGTCACCCTCGGCGGCGACCTCGTCCGGCTCTCCCCGAAGGTCGGCTACACCGGCCCCGGCGGCGACGCCGAGCTGCACGGCCTGTACTTCACCGGCGCCGGACAGCACCACGAGCACCGGTCCCTCATCGACCACAACGTGTCGAACACCCGCAGCCGCGTCGAGTACAAGGGCGCGCTGAGCGGCGACGACGCCCACGCGGTGTGGATCGGCGACGTCATCATCGGCGAGGGCACCCAGGGCACGGACTCCTACGAGTACAACCGCAACCTCGTGCTCACCGACAACACCCGGGTCGACTCCGTCCCCAACCTGGAGATCTTCACGGGTGAGGTCGAGGGCGCCGGCCACGCCAGCGCCAGCGGCCGGCTCGACGACATCCACCTCTTCTACCTCATGTCGCGCGGCATCCCCGCCGACGAGGCCCGCCGCCTGGTCATCCGGGGCTTCTTCGCGGATCTCATCAACCGCATCGAGATCCCCGAGCTCCGCGAGCGCATCATGGACGAGGTCGAGGAGAAGCTGCGCGAGCAGGCGGCCGTATGAGCACCGGCACCGGCGCGGCGGCGTTCCGGCGCGTGTGCGCGCTGGCCGACGTCCCCGACGAGGGGGCGCTCGGCCTGGAGGTCGACGACACCCCGATCGCGGTCGTCCGCAGCGAGGGCCAGGTCTACGCGATCAGCGACGTCTGCTCCCACGCCGAGGTCGCGCTGTCCGAGGGCGACGTCGAGGACGGCACCATCGAGTGCTGGCTGCACGGCTCGTGCTTCGACCTCGCGTCGGGCAAACCGATCAACCCTCCGGCGACCCGGCCGGTGGCCACGTACCCAGTGAAGATCGACGGCGACGACGTGCTCGTCTCGCTGGACAAGAATTCTTGAGGCTGAAACACATGACGAAGTTCGAAATCCGCGGGGTCCACGCCGATGTCCTCATCGGCGCCGAGGAGCGCCAGGAGATCCTCAAGGGCGTCGACCTCACCATCAACTCGGGCGAGACCCACGCCATCATGGGCCCCAACGGCTCCGGCAAGTCCACCCTCGCCTACGCCATCGCCGGCCACCCCAAGTACGAGATCACCGCGGGCGAGGTCCTGCTCGACGGCGAGAACGTCCTCGACATGAGCGTGGACGAGCGCGCCCGCGCCGGCCTGTTCCTCGCCATGCAGTACCCGGTCGAGGTCCCCGGCGTGTCGATGTCCAACTTCCTGCGCAGCTCGGTCACCGCGGTGCGCGGCGAGGCTCCCAAGCTGCGGGCGTTCTCCAAGGAGCTCCAGCAGTCCATGGGGAACCTCTCCATCGACTCCTCCTTCGCCGCCCGCGGCGTCAACGAGGGCTTCTCCGGCGGCGAGAAGAAGCGCCACGAGATCCTCCAGCTCGAACTCCTCAAGCCGAAGATGGCCATCCTGGACGAGACCGACTCCGGCCTCGACGTCGACGCGCTCAAGGTCGTCTCCGAGGGCATCAACCGGTCGCGGGCCACCGGCGAGGTCGGCGTCATGCTGATCACCCACTACACCCGCATCCTCAACTACGTGAAGCCCGACTTCGTGCACGTCTTCGCGCACGGCCGGATCGCCGAGTCCGGCGGCCCGGAGCTCGCCGACGCCCTTGAGGCCGAGGGCTACGAGCGCTTCGTGAAGGCGGGCGCGGCACAGTGACCACCCGCGAGCTGGGGCCGCTCGACGTCGAGGCGATCCGGGCCGACTTCCCCATCCTGGCCCGGACCGTCCGCGACGGGCGTCCGCTGGTGTACCTCGACTCCGGGGCGACCTCGCAGAAGCCCCGCCAGGTCCTCGACGCCGAACGGGGGTTCTACGAACGCCACAACGCGGCCGTGCACCGCGGAGCGCACCAGCTCGCGGAGGAGGCCACGGACGCCTACGAGTCCGCCCGGGCGACCATCGCGGCCTTCATCGGCGCCCGCGCCGACGAGGTCGTGTTCACCAAGAACGCCACCGAGGCCGTCAACCTCGTCGCCTACGCCATGAGCAACGCCGCCACCAGCGGCGCCGAGTACGCCCGGTTCCGGGTGGGCCCGGGCGACGAGGTCGTCGTCTCGGAGATGGAGCACCACGCCAACCTGGTGCCCTGGCAGGAGCTGTGCCGGCGCACCGGCGCCACCCTGCGGTGGTTCCGCGTCGCCGACAACGGGCGGCTCGACCTCTCCGACCTGGACGACCTGGTCAACGAGCGCACGAAGATCGTCGCGATCGCGCACCAGTCCAACGTGCTGGGCACGGTCAACCCGGTCCGCGAGATCGCCCGCCGGGCCCATGGATTCGGCGCCCTGGTGCTGCTCGACGGCGCCCAGTCGGTCCCGCACATGCCGGTCGACGTGGGTGACCTCGACGCCGACTTCCTGGTGTTCTCCGGGCACAAGATGCTCGGCCCCAACGGGATCGGCGTCCTGTGGGGGCGGCCCGAACTGCTCGCCGGCATGCCGCCGTTCATCACCGGCGGCTCCATGATCGGCGAGGTCTACATGGACCGCACCACCTGGGCCGACCCGCCGCAGCGGTTCGAGGCCGGGGTGCCCATGGCGCCCCAGGCCGTCGGCCTGGCGGCGGCGTGCGACTACCTGAGCGCCCTCGGCATGGAGAACGTGCTCGCCCACGAGCACGCCATCACCGAGTACGCGCTCAAGCACGTCGGCGCGCTGCCGGGGGTGCGGATCGTCGGCCCGCTCGACGCCGAGGCGCGGGGGGCGGCCATCTCGTTCGTGGTCGAGGGCGTCCACGCCCACGACGTGGGGCAGATCCTGGACGACCGCGGCGTCGAGGTGCGGGTGGGCCACCACTGCGCCTGGCCGCTGCACCGGTGCTACAAGGTGGCGGCCACCACGCGCGCCTCGTTCTACGTCTACAACACGGTCGCCGACGTGGACGCGCTGGTCGAGGGCGTCCAGGCGGCGCAGCGGTTCTTCGGCACCGCCCCGTCGGTCTGAGGGGGACCGCGATGCGAATGGACGACATGTACCAGGAGATCATCCTGGACCACTACCGCAACCCCCACAACAAGGGGTTGCGCGACCCGCACACCGGCGAGGCCCACCACATCAACCCCACGTGCGGCGACGAGGTCACCCTGCGGGTGGCCGTCGAACCCGCCGGGGGCGGCCTCGACGGGTCGGCGATCGTGCGCGACGTGTCCTACGACAGCATGGGCTGCTCCATCAGCCAGGCCAGCGCCTCGGTGCTGACCGACCTGCTGATCGGCCGGACCGTGGACGAGGGCATGCGCACCCTCGACGCGTTCACCGAACTCATGCACTCCAAGGGCCAGGGTGAGCCCGACGAGGACGTGCTGGAGGACGCGGTGGCCTTCGCCGGGGTCTCGAAATACCCTGCCCGTATCAAGTGCGCCCTGCTCGCCTGGATGGCGTGGAAGGACGCCACCGCGCAGTCCCTGGAGAAGAAGGAGGGCGCCTCATGAGCGACGACCCGACCACCGCCGGCCCGGCGGAGCCCGCCGAGGCCGCGGGCGCGGCCACCGACACCGCGGCGCCCGCCGCGGAGCCGGCGGTCGACCAGGCACTCGTCGAGGAGATCAACGAGGCACTCAAGGACGTCATCGACCCCGAGCTGGGCGTCAACGTCGTGGACCTCGGCCTGCTCTACGGGGTGAACGTCGACGCCGACATCATCACCCTCGACATGACCCTGACCAGCGCGGCGTGCCCGCTGACCGACGTCATCGAGGACCAGGCCGCCAGCGCGCTGGACGAGTTCGAGCGCGAGGTCAAGATCAACTGGGTCTGGATGCCGCCGTGGGGTCCCGACAAGATCACCGACGACGGCCGCGACCAGCTCCGGATGCTCGGCTTCAACGTCTGACCGCGCGAGCGGGCGGAAGGGGCCGGGGGCGCACGCCCCCGGCCCCTTCCCGTGTGCGCGGGCGCCCCGTTCCGGCCCGGGCGGGGTCCGGCGGAAACTAGGATGGCCCGCATGACGCAGCGCCCCGCGCCCGAGAGCGCGCCCGCCCCCGCGGCCTCCAGCTGGGAGTGCTCCCGGTGCGGCTACCACAACGAGGACTTCCGCACCAAGTGCCGCGTCTGCGGGAGCCTGGCGTGAGCGGACTGGACGACATCGAACTCGCGATGGTCACCTCGATGGAGAACATCGGCATGATCCAGCGCGGCAGCGTGTTCGCCCGCACCCACGTCGAGGTCATCACCCCCGACAACGTGCGGCTGCGGCTGCTCGCCACCCAGGTGCGGGCGTTCCTCGCCGGGGCGTGCGCCGAGCACCGGCGGCTCACCGGCACCTCCCACCCGCTGGAGGACCTGGTGGGCGACGCGTTCACCGGCACCGGACGCTGAGCCGGCGCGCGGGGCGCCTCCACCGGAGGCGCCCCGCGCGCG
>NZ_BCRK01000120.1 GCF_001552555.1 Nocardiopsis trehalosi NBRC 14201
GGACGCCGAGCCCGTGGAGGCGGGTTCCTCCTCCACCGGCGACTGACCCACCGGCACCTGAGCCCATCGGCTGACCACCGCTCCGGCGGTACGGACGGGGCGGCCCCGCACAGGGGCCGCCCCGTCCGCGTTCCCCGTGGCGGGCCCCGCCGCTCCCGCGCGCAGCCGGTAGGGTGCGGATCGTGGCGATCCCTCCCGAACCCCACCAGCCCGGCCCCGCGACGCCGCCCCCCGGCGGCCCCGGCCCCCACGGTCACCCCGGCCCGCCCGGCCCCGGCGGCCCGCCCCCCTACGGGGTGCCGCCCGGCCCCGGCGGGTTCGGGCCGCCCCCGCGCCCTCCCCGCCGCGGTGGCGGTGGCGCGCTCGCGTGGATCATCGGCGGGGCCGCCGTCGTGCTCGTCCTGGCGATCGGCGCGGCCGTCACCGGGTACGTCCTCGTCACCCGGCCGCCCGAGGGCTCCGGGGCGCCGCAGGCGGGCGCGCAGGTCGAGCCCGGCGACCCCGAGGGCGTGCAGACCTTCCCCGGTCTGACCAACGAGCACACCGACGGCACCGTCGACTACCCGATGCACCCCCCGGCCGGCGGCGACCACGCCCCCGAGTGGCTGGACTGCGGCGTGTACGCCTCGCAGGTCCCGGTCGAGAACGCCGTCCACTCCCTGGAGCACGGCGCCGTGTGGATCACCCACGACCCCGGTCTGGCGGCCGAGGACGTGGCCGCCCTGCACGGCCACTACCGTCCGGGCGCCTACGTCATCGTCAGCCCGATGGAGGACCTGCCGGGCGCCGTCGTGCTGTCGGCCTGGGGCAAGCAGCTCGTCCTCGACGGCGTCGACGAGGCCCGGATCGGCGAGTTCCTCGCCGCGTTCGAGCAGGGCCCGCAGACCCTGGAGCCCGGCGCGCCGTGCTCCAACGGGGTGGCGCCCACCACCGCCTGAGCCGGCCTCACCCCGGCAGCGCGTAGGTCCCGTCGTCCAGCGGGTCGACCAGGCCGTCGGCCACCAGCGCGTCGAGCGCCCGCTCGCGCTGCACCGGCTCGTCCCAGACCGCGTCCAGCGCGGGCTTGGCCACGGGTCCGGGGGAGTCGCGCAGCACGGCCAGCAGCCGGCCGCGCACCTGGCGGTCGGTGCCCGCGTAGGTCTGCCCGCGCCGCGGCGGGCCGTCGTAGGCCGGCCGGCCCGCCGCCCGCCACGCGCAGTCGGCCGCGATCGGGCACGAGGGGCAGGCGGGGGAGCGGGCCGTGCACACCAGCGCGCCCAGCTCCATGACCGCGACCGCCCACCGCGCGGCGACCGCCGGCTCCTCGGGTAGCAGCGCCTCGGCGAGCGCGACCTCCGCGCGGGTCTGGGCCTTGGGCGGGTACTGCACCCCGCTCACCGCGCGCGCCAGCACCCGGCGCACGTTGGTGTCGAGCACCGCGTGCCGCTGACCGAACGCGAACGAGGCCACCGCGGCGGCGGTGTAGGGGCCGACGCCGGGCAGCGCCAGCAGCTCCGCGTGGTCGTCGGGGACCTCGCCGCCGTGCCGCTCGACGATGGTGCGCGCGCACGCGTGCAGGTTGAGCGCCCGGCGCGGGTAGCCCAGCCGGTTCCACATCCGCACCGCCTCGCCCGACGGCTCGGCGGCGAGGGCGGCCGGGGTGGGCCAGCGCCGCAGCCACGCCTCCCAGGCGGGCAGCACGCGCACGACCGGGGTCTGCTGGAGCATGATCTCGCTGACCAGCACCGACCAGGGCGAGGCGTCGGGATCACGCCAGGGGAGGTCGCGGGCGTTGGCCTGGTACCAGGCGAGAACTGCTGTGCTGTAGGGGTTGTCGTTCATACTCAATCGGTGGGGAGATCGGCGGGTTGAGTAGTGGCACACCGCGACACGCGGGATACTACGGCGCATGTCGTCGAGTGCTGGACATCCGGGCCCCGTGAGCCCCGAAACGTATTGGCGCCGGCGCGTCTTCGTGCTGGCCGGCCTCCTCGCGGTGGTCGCCGTCATCGCCCTCTCGTGCAGCCGGCTGTCGTCGTCCGGCGACGAGCAGTCGGCGAGCGGGCCGCCCGAGGCGTCGGCGTCACCGTCGTCCTCCCCCAGTGTCGCACCTTCGCCCTCGCCCGGCGACAGTCCCGGGCCGAGCGGGGACGACGCGGAGGAGGACGATCCGGCCGAGGCCGGCGCGGGCGGCCCGGGAGCGGGCGGCGACGGCGCCGGCGGCTCCGGCTCGGCGGGAGGGGACGGCGGCGGCGCGGCCGACGTCCCCGCCCCCCAGGAGGCCGGCGACCCGTGCCGCCCCCAGGACGTGGTGGTGACCGTGGACACCGACCGCTCCGACTACGCCTGGGACGCCGAGCCCGAGCTGGAGGTCACCGCCGTCAACACCGCCGACCAGACCTGCACGGTCGACGTCGGGTTCTCGGCGATGGAGGTGCGGATCACCTCGGGCGACGACCGCGTGTTCTCCACCGCCGACTGCGTCGAGGGCGACGACTCCGACGAGGTGGAGCTGCGGCGCGGCGTGCCGCACACCGCCACCTACACCTGGGACCGGACCCGCTCGTGGCGCGACTGCCGCGACACCCAGGCCACCGCCGACCGCCCCGGCACCTACGTCGCCACCCTGTACGGCGACTACACCTCCGGCGCCGAGCCCGCGGTGTTCCGGCTGAACTGACCCGCCCCCGCCCCGGCGCGGCCGCGCCGGGGCCGGGTCACCCGGTGCGGCGGCGGGCCGGGAACGCGGCGTTCAGCGCGGCGCCGACGTCGTCCACCCCGATGACCTCGATGCCCTCGACCGGCTCCTCGCTGTGCGCGGGCACGATCGCGCGGGTGAAGCCGAGGCGCTGCGCCTCGGCCAGCCGCCGCTGCACCCCGCTGACCGCGCGGATCTCGCCCGCCAGCCCGGCCTCGCCGATGGCGACCAGCCCGCGCGGCAGCGCCTCGTCGCGCACCGACCCGGCGACGGCCAGCGCCAGCGCCAGGTCGACCGACGGCTCGCCCAGCCGCACCCCGCCGACGGTGGACGCGTACACGTCGGCGTTGGCGATGCGCACCCGGGCGCGGCGCTCCAGCACCGCCATGACCATGTTCACCCGGGCGGTGTCGAGCCCGGAGGTGGCGCGGCGCGGCTGCGGCAGGTTGGAGGCCGCCACGAGCGCCTGCACCTCGGCGATGAGCGGGCGGCGGCCCTCCAGGGTGACGGTGACGCAGGTGCCGGGGACCGGCTCGTTGCGGCGGGTGAGGAACAGGCCGCTGGGGTCGGGCAGCCCGATGATGCCGGAGTCGGTCAGCTCGAAGCAGCCGATCTCGTCGGTCGGGCCGTACCGGTTCTTCACGGCGCGGAGCATGCGCAACTGGGAGTGGCGGTCGCCCTCGAACTGCAGCACCACGTCGACCAGGTGCTCCAGCAGCCGCGGCCCGGCGATGGAGCCGTCCTTGGTGACGTGGCCGACCAGGACCGTGGCGATGCCGCGCTCCTTGGCCAGCCGGATGAGCGCCCCGGCGACCTCGCGCACCTGGGTGACGCCGCCGGGCACCCCGGCGACGTCGGGGGAGCTCATGGTCTGCACGGAGTCCACGATGAGCAGCGACGGGGCGACCGCGTCGACGTGCCCCACCAGCGCCGCCACCGAGGTCTCGGCCGCCAGGTACAGCTTGGGGGACAGGGCGCCCAGCCGTTCGGCGCGCAGCCGCACCTGCCCGGTGGACTCCTCGCCGGTGACGTAGAGGACCGGGCCCGCGTCGGCGCACAGCGCGGCGACCTCCAGCAGCAGGGTGGACTTGCCGACGCCGGGCTCGCCCGCCAGCAGCATGACCCCGCCCGGCACCACGCCCCCGCCGAGGACCCGGTCGAGCTCCTCCAGCCCCGTGGGGTTGGCGTGCGCGGCGTCGACGTCGATCTCGGTGATGGGGCGGGCGGGGGCGGTCACCCGGGCCGGGGCGATCACGGTGGTGGTGGGGGCGCCGGCCTCCTCGACGGTGCCCCACGCCTGGCACTCGCCGCAGCGCCCCGCCCACTTGAAGGTGGTCCACCCGCACTCGGCGCAGCGGAAGGTGGTCTTCGGGGTCTTGGCCATGGCTGCACGGTAGCCGGTGGAGCGGACAGCCGCGCCCGGAGGCGGGGGAGGGGATCCGCCGCGCGTCCGGACCGGCCCGTGCGGCGGATGGACGGCCCCTCCCCACTACCGCTACTGTGCGTGTCCAGGCGCCCACGTCAAGTTTCTGACCGGTACCGGACTTCCGTGTTGACGACTCGTTACCGGCTGGTCACATTCGAGGTGGCCGTCCCGCTCCGCACCGTCGAGGAGACCGCGTGTCGTTTCGGACCATCCCCCGTATCTCCGCCGCGGCACTCGGTGCCGCCGGCGTGCTCACCCTCGTCGCGGCACCCGCCCAGGCGGCCGGCCTCGCCGACCGCTACGTCGCCCTGGGCGACTCCTTCACCGCCGGCCCCCTGGTGCCGCCGCCGAGCGGAGAGCCGCTGCTCTGCCTGCGCTCGGGCAGCAACTACCCCAGCGTGGTGGCCGAGGCCATCGGCGCAGCGGAGTTCGTCGACGCCAGCTGCTCCGGCGCCGTCATCGACGACATGACCGCCCCGCAGGACCTCGCGGTCGGCCCCGACAACCCGGCGCAGTTCGACGCGCTGACCCCCGACACCACCCTCGTCACGGTGCAGATCGGCGGCAACGACTTCGGGTTCGCCGACATCGTCCTGGAGTGCGCGGCACGGTCCGCCACCGACCCGGTCGGCGACCCCTGCCGCGACCACTACACCGCCGACGGCGGCGACGAACTCGCCGACCGGGTGGCCGAGACCGGCGCCCGGTTCGCCGACGTGCTGGCGGGCATCCGCGAGCGCAGCCCCGACGCCACCGTCGCCGTCGTGGGCTACCTGCAGATCCTGCCCGAGTCCCGCGGGTGCTGGCCGGCGGTGCCGATCTCCCGCGGCGACGTGCCCTATCTGGACGACGCGCAGACCGACCTCAACGCCGCCATGGCCGACGAGGCCGCCGCGGCCGGCGCCGTGTTCGTGGACGTCTTCGAGCGCGGCCACGACGTGTGCGCGCGCCCCTCCGACAAGTGGGTCGAGGGCATCTTCCCGACCCGGCCCGCCGCGCCCGTCCACCCCAACGCCGACGGCATGGCCGAGGTCGGCGCCCGCGTGGTCGACGCCCTCGGCGCCGGCTCGGGGTCCCCGCTCGCCTGACCGCCGAACGGGCCCGTCCGGATTCCCGCAGATCGGTGGGAACCGGACGGGCCCGCCGCGCATCTGAACCAGCACACGAACAACGGCGGCCCCGGTGCGCACCGGGCCGCCGCGCGGGCCGGCCGATCGGCCGCACCGGACCCACCGGCGCGGCGCGGCGGCCCGAAGGGGCCCCGCCCGGCCGTGCCGCCGGGCCCTCCCGCGCCCCGCGACCCCCACCCCCGCGAGGGTCTCCTCGTTGTGCTGAAAGGTGTGTCACATGGCCATCCCCGCTCGCCTCCGGTCCGCCGGCGCCGTGCTGGCCTCCGCCGCCGCCGTCGTCTCCCTGTCCTCCTGCGGACTCCTGCTCCCCCAGCAGCAGCGGCCGCCGGCGCCCGTGGAGACCACGGACGCGGCCGCCCCCGCCGCCGAGTCCGCGGCGCCCGCCGCCCAGGGCGGGGAGTTCCGCACCGGCCCGATCCCGCCGGCGCCTATGAGCTTCGACGAGACCCTCCCGGACGTGGAGTCGGACGACCCCGCGACCCAGGTCGAAGGCGAACTCGTCAACATGGTGCAGGAGTTCGCCATGGTGACCGACGCGTCGACCACCGCCTCCTGCGACGCGTTCGACGCCGGCGTCGACGGCACCGTCTCCTGCACCGCCCAGTACAAGGGCATCTCGGTGCCCTTCAGCGTCGACGTCGTCGGCGGCGACTACATGTTCACCTACACCCCCACGCCCACCGAGGGCATGGTCGCCTCCCGCGACATGGTGGAGGACGAGACCCGCTGGATGACCGACAACGAGGCCGTCCGCTGCGACATGGAGGAGTTCCAGCTCGTCACGGTCGGCGACGTGGTCCCCGGGCTGAACTGCTACGCGCAGGGCGACCCCGACACCTACGAGGTCGAGTTCAGCGAGTACGGCACCATCTACGTCACCGCCGTCCTCTAGCGGCCGACGCGCCGGCCCGCGCCGCCCCCGCCCGGTCCCCGGGCCGGGGCGGCGCGGCCGTTCAGTACGCGCGCCACCACAGGTTGACCGCGTAGTCGACCTCCAGGCCGCTGTGCTCGGCGATGACCTCCTCGGCGACCGCGCGGGTGAACTCGATGCGCACCACCGCCTCCAGGTCGGCCCGCCGCGCGAAGCGCCACCGCATCGTCAGCGGCTCGCGGTGGAACCCCTGCCGGGCCCAGAACCGCTCGACCGCCTCCGGGTCGTAGTCGGGCAGGAACCGGCGGAACCAGCCGCCGAACGTGCTGCGGGTGGCGTCGTTGTCGATGACGAACGCCACCCCGCCGCGCCGCATCACCCGCTCCAGCTCGGCCAGGCCGGGCTCGCACCCGGGCCCGAAGAAGTAGGCCCAGCGCGCGTGCGCGACCTCCACGGACGCGTCCGGCACCGGGAGCCGCTGGGCCACGCCCTGGTGGACCTCGACGTTGTCCAACCCCCGGACCCGCGCCCGCGCCGCCGCCGCGAGCGCCGCGTGCGGCTCCACCCCGGTCACCCGGCGCGCGTCGCGCGCGAACAGCGGCAGGTGGTAGCCGGTACCGCAGCCGATGTCGAGCACGTGCGCCCCGGCGCGGCCGCGCACCGCCGCCATCGCGGCCTCGATCACCCCGTCGGGGTCGACCGCCGCGTTCTCCAGCTCGTACACGCGCGGACTGTTCCAGATGTTGGGGCTGGGAACCGCCCCCGGCAGCGCTGCTCTCACCGCGCCAGCATAGGTACCCGGCCCCGTACGGGGCACCGGGCGCCCGTACCGCATATGTTGGTGGGGTGAGCGCTATCCAGGTCCCAGACGCGCCGGTCGTCCTCTCGACCGCGTCGGTCTACCCGGAGAAGACCCCGGCGGCCTTCGAGATCGCGGCCCGGCTCGGCTACGACGGCATCGAGGTCCTCGTCTCCTCCGACCCGGCCAGCCAGGACATCGACATGCTCCGGCGCCTGTCCGACTACCACGGCGTGCCCATCCTCGCCGTCCACTCCCCCTGCCTGATCTTCACCCAGCGCGTCTGGGGCCGCGACCCGTGGGGCAAGCTCGTCCGCTCCCAGGCCATGGCCGAGGCGCTGGGCGCCAAGACCGTCGTGGTCCACCCGGCGTTCCGCTGGCAGCGCGACTACGCCCGCGAGTTCGAGGCCGGCGTCGCGCGCATGCAGGACGAGACCGACGTCGTGTTCGCCGTCGAGAACATGTACCCGGTGCACATGCGCGACCGCGAGGTCGTCCCGTACGCGCCGAGCTGGAACCCCCTCGACCGCGACTACCCCGACGTCACCCTCGACCTCTCGCACACGGCCATGTCGCGCTCCGACGCCATGGACATGGCCCGGCGGCTCGGCGACCGCCTGTCACACGTGCACATGGCCGACGGCACCGGCGGCCAGAACCTCGACGAGCACCTGATCCCCGGGCGCGGCGCCCAGCCCTGCGCCGAACTCCTGGAGCACCTGGCCGCCTCCGGCTACGAGGGCCAGATCGTGCTGGAGGTCAGCACCCGCAAGGCCGCCGACCGCGAGGCCCGGCTGGTCGAACTCGCCGAGGCGCTGGCGTTCACCCGGCTGCACTTCGCCGCGGGCGCCCGCGGCGACACCGGCGCCGCCCGCACCGACCGCCGCGAGCGCGTCGCCGCCCGGCGCGCCGCCGCGGCCGCGCCCCCGCGCACGTTCGCCGTCGACACCGGGGGCACCGCCGGCGAGCAGCGGCCCTGACCCATGGCGAGAACCGGACGCCGTCCCGGTGCGACCCGAACCCGCGACCAGATCCTCGACGCCGCGCGCGCCCAGTTCGCCGAACTCGGCTACGGCGGCGCGACGGTGCGCGGCATCGCCCGCGCCGCCGGGGTCGACCCCGCCCTCGTCCACCACTACTTCGGCCCCAAGGAGCAGGTGTTCGTCGAGGCCATGCGGCTGCCGTACAACCCGGCGCCGCTGATCCGGCGGGTCTTCGCCGACGCCGACGCGCGGGCGGACGACCGCGCCGAGCACCTCCTGCGCCACCTGCTGGCGCTGTGGGAGCGGCCCGAGGTGCACGCCGCCGTGGTCGGCATGCTCCGCTCCGCCGCCTCCAGCGACCGGGCCGCGGTCACCATCCGCGACTTCATGACCGAGATCCTGCAGCGCCAGATCTCCCGCGAACTCGGCCTGCCGCCGCTGCGTGCCGGGGTCGTCGCCGCGCAGGTCTTCGGCCTCGTCGCGGTCCGCCACCTCTACCGCATCGAGCCCGTCGCCTCGGCCGGGGTGGACGAGCTGGTCGCCATCTACGCCCCCGCGCTGCGCGCCGTGCTCGACCCCGCGGCCGGGGACCGCCCCGCGCCGGTCGGCCCCGGCGGCGGCCCGGCCGCCGGGCCGGAACCGGGTGGCGGCGCGGCGCCACCGGCGCCCGGGACACCGTAGGCTGGGCCCGAGGACGCATCAGGGCACGGTCCGCGCTCCGCTCCCGGGGCGCCGTGCCGGTGGCGGGAAGACCCGGCCGCCACCGCGGCGCCGCTCGCGCCGGCCGATGCCCGGCGACCCGCGCCCGCCCCCGTGTGCGGGGGCGCCCCACCAAGCGTCCCCCCTCCGGCTTCGAAAGAACGACATCCCACATGAACACTGTGCTCCGGCCGTTCACGACAGGTGCCGACGGATCGGTGGACCCCTCCGCAGGCTACGAGGGCTTCATCGGCTGGGTCCTGCAACTCATGACCGACCTCGGGGAGGTGGGCGTCGGACTCGCCCTGCTCATCGAGACCTTCTTCCCCCCGATGCCGAGCGAGGCCGTGCTCCCCGGGGCCGGCTTCCTCGCCTACGACGGGCAGATGAACCTCTGGCTGGCGATCCTCGCCGCCACCCTCGGCGCCCTCGTGGGGGCCTGGGGCTTCTACCTGCTCGGGGCGCTGCTGGGCCGCGAGCGCACCCGCTGGCTGGTCGAGAAGACGCCGCTGCTGGAGGTCGAGGACTTCTACAAGGCCGAGCGCTTCTTCGCCCGCTACGGCGGCGTGGCCGTGCTCATCGGCCGGTGCGTGCCGCTGGTGCGCAGCTTCATCTCCATCCCGGCGGGCATCGAGCGCATGTCGTTCTGGAAGTTCTCGCTGTACACCACCATCGGCAGCGGCGTGTGGAACGGCCTGTGGATCGGCCTGGGCTACGGCTTCGGCCCGGCCATCAAGCCGGTCCTGGAGGAGTGGAGCGGCGTCCTCAGCAACGTCGTCGTCGGCGCCATCGCCCTGCTGCTGCTCTGGTTCGTCGTCGTCCGGGTGCGCAAGATCCTGCGGCGCCGCCGCGACGGCGACCACTCCGCCCCCGGCCGGCACCGCACCCCCTCGCACTAGCCGGCGTCCGGACGCGCCGGGCCGCGCCCGCCCGGCTCCGCGGCGGCGCGCCCCGGCGTCCGCGCGGGGCCGGGACCCCTCCGGCCCCGCTACCGTGGGGGAAGGCCGGAAAGGTGGACTGCATGATCGCGATCATTGGCGGCGGCAAGATGGGCGAGGCGCTGCTCGCCGGGCTGCTCGGCACCGGGCACGACCCCGCCGACGTCCTCGTCACCGAACCCTTCGCGGAGCGCGCCGACGAGCTGCGCGCCCGCTACGGCACCGCCGTCGTCCCCGCCGCCGAGGCCGCCCAGCGGGCGCGCACGCTGATCCTCGCGATCAAGCCGCAGGACATGGTCGACCTGCTCGACGCCCTCGCCCCGGAGCTGCGCTCCGGCACCCTGGTGGTGTCCATCGCCGCCGGCATCACCACCGCGCTGCTGGAGAAGCACCTGGGCGGCGACACCGCCGTCGTGCGGGCCATGCCCAACACGCCCTCCCTCGTCGGCCGGGGCATGACCGCCATCGCCGGGGGGCGGCACACCACCGACGACCAGCTCGACCACGCCGAGTCGCTGCTGCGGGCGGTCGGCGACGTCGTCCGGGTCCCCGAGCGGCACATGGACACCGTCACCGCCATCTCCGGCAGCGGGCCCGCCTACGTCTACTTCATCGCCGAGACCATGATCGAGGCCGGCGTGGCCATGGGCATGACCCGCGCCACCGCCCACCGCCTGGTCACCCGCACGATCGACGGCGCCGCCGCGATGCTCAACGAGGCCGGCGAGCACCCCGTCGTGCTGCGCGAGGCGGTCACCTCGCCCGGCGGCACCACCGCCGCGGCCGTCCGCGAACTCGAACGGCACGGGGTGCGCACCGCGTTCAACGACGCCCTCGACGCCGCCCGCGAGCGCAGCCGGCGGCTCTCCGACGGCTGACCCGGGCGGGCGGCCCGGCCCCGGCCTTGGCTACTGTGTGGGATGCACGTGACGTGCCGCACGGGCGCGCCACGCCGGACCGGGGGAGAACGCATGGGCTGCTCGCTGCACATGGCGTGGGACGACGGGCTGACCTCGTACGACTTCGGCCCCGACCACCCGCTCGCGCCGGTGCGGGTGGAGCTGACCATGGCCCTGTGCCGGGAGCTGGGCGTGTTCGACGCCCCCCGCGTCTCCTTCATCGACGTCGAGCCCGCCTCCGACGAGCTGCTCGGCCTGGTCCACGAGCCCGGCTACATCGAGGCCGTCAAGCGCGCCGGCACCACCCTGCGGCCCGACGACCCCTACTGCCTCGGCACCGCCGACAACCCGGTCTTCCCGAACATGCACGACGCGGCCGCGCTCGTGTCCGGCGCCTCGGTGGCCGCCGCCCGCGCCGTGTGGAACGGCGAGACCGAGCACGCCGCCAACATCGCCGGGGGCCTGCACCACGCCATGCCGGGCAAGGCGTGGGGGTTCTGCGTCTACAACGACGCCGCGCTGGCCATCGCCTGGCTGCTGGAGCAGGGCGCCAAGCGGGTCGCCTACGTCGACGTCGACGTCCACCACGGCGACGGCGTGCAGACCGCGTTCTGGAACGACCCCCGGGTGCTCACCATCAGCCTGCACGAGTCCCCGCTCACCCTGTTCCCCGGCACCGGGCGGCCGGGCGAGTGCGGCGGCCCGGCGGCCGAGGGGTACGCGGTCAACGTCGCCCTGCCGGCCGGCACCGACGACGCGCGGTGGCTGCGCGCCTTCGACGCGGTCGTCCCCCCGCTGCTGCGCGAGTTCCAGCCCGAGGTGCTCGTCACCCAGCAGGGCGCCGACACCCACACGCTCGACCCGCTCGCCAACCTCACCCTGAGCCTCGACGGCCAGCGCCGCACCTACCAGGCCCTGCACCGGCTGGCCAAGGACACCGCCGGCGGGCGCTGGGTGGTGCTCGGCGGCGGCGGGTACGAGCTGGTGCAGGTCGTCCCGCGCGCCTGGACCCACCTGCTCGCCGAGGTCGCCGGGGTGCACGTCGACCCGCAGGCCGCCACGCCCGACGCCTGGCGCCGGTTCGTGCGCGATCGCACCGGCGAGATCCCGCCGCTGTACATGACCGACGGCCGCACCCCCGCGTTCACCCCGTTCGAGGACGGGTTCGACCCGGACGACCCCGTCGACCAGGCGATCCAGGCCACCCGGCGCGCGGTGTTCCCCAGCCACGGCATGGACCCCAGCCTGTGACCGCGCCCGCGCGGCGGTGATCGTTACCCGGAGCGGGAGTTGAACCGGCCGTGAACAGGGTATGACGACGCCTCGGACGGGACAGCGGTCCGAGCGCCGCGCCCTCTCCGCACGGCCGCCACAGGAAGGGGGACGCCGGTGACGCCGCCTTCGCGCGCGGAGCTCATCGCCTATCTGGTCCGCACCGGGATCGCCGGGCACGTCGACACACCGCGGCAGAACAACCTGCGGCACTACCGCCGACTCTGCCACAAGGACCCGTACTACCAGTTCGGCCTGACCTTCGCGCACGAGTGGTCCTTCACCGAGGTCCTCGCTCTGATGTCCAAGCGGTGCGGGGTCGTCGGCGACGAGTCCCACCAGTGGGGCATCGACACCATCGACCCCGACCGCACCGTCGACGCCCTGGAGGCCGTGGCCGCCCGCCTGGCGGTCGCCGCCGACCGCCGCGAGCGCGTCCTGGCCGCCACCGGTCACCCCCGCAACCTCGCCGACGCCTACCGCACCTGGCTGCGGGCGCTGGAGGCGCGCGGCTGCACGGTCGTCACGGCGGCCGCCGGCTACTCCTACGAGGTCGCCACGGAGCAGGCGCCGCACCGCAGGGTCCTCGTCTGGCGCGACGGCGTGGGCATGGTGCTCGACGGCCGCTCGCCCCGGCACAGCCACCACCCCTTCGCCATGCGCGCGGTGCTGGCCGACCTCACCGACCGCGGCGAACCGTGGCCGCAGCTGGTCATCGCCGACCACGGTTTCGCCGGTGCGGCGGGCGAGGCCGGGGTGCCCACCGTGGGGTTCGCCGACTCCAACGATCCGGCGCTGTTCCTCGCCGAGCACGAAGGGAAACTGCACACCACCGTGCCGCTCGACGACGGATACACCCCCGACGACTACCGCCCGCTGACGGACTACGTGCTGCACCACGCGGGGCTGGCCTGACGGCGCGCGTCACTACCCACCCCCTAAACCTCACCAACCCCCCGGTCCTCATGTAGCTGCACGGACAGCAAAACCGGCCTTTCGCTGGGGTGGCGCCGGTTCTACCCTGAAAACGGACGTGTCAGCAGTTACCGAACGACACGCCGGCGCGGCGATGGGGCGCAGCGGCCACGGGACCCCCCTCGTGGCCCACCGGGGCACCGCGCCGGCCGGCAGAGGCAGGGACATCCACGCTCACGTCCGGAAGTGAGGGCGTCGCAAGATGAACGGGAGTAAGGCTCCTCTGGACGAGGTCAGGTTCCTGACCGTGGCCGAGGTCGCCTCGATCATGCGTGTCTCCAAGATGACCGTCTACCGAATGGTCCACTCCGGTGTGCTGCCCGCCATCCGCGTGGGCCGCTCCTACCGGGTGCCCGAGCGCGCCGTCCACGACTACCTCCGCGAGGCGTTCGTCGAGGCGGGCTGAGCACGGCCGCACCACCCGTCGGGGGCGGTGACCGCGACCCCCCGCCACCGCCCCCCTCGGGTACCGCCCGCCCCTCCACCATGCCCTCCGGAGGCGCGATGAGCACGGTGCTCGGACGCGGCGCCGACGCGGCCTCGTTCCACGCCGGGCTGGAGGACGCGGGCCGGCCGGGGCTGGCGGACTTCACCCTGGAGGTGCCGGCCGACCGACGCACTCACCGCGTCCGGGCCCGGGGGCTCGGCCCCTGGGAGCACCGGCGGTGAGGGGGACGGACCGGGCCGGGGAGGCGGCGCCGGCGGCGTTCGCCCCGTCCGCCCTGTTCAGCGGCGTGACGTGCCCCTCTGCGGAGGGGGCGGGCGGGTCTACTACACTTTGTCGTTGACGACAGCGTGCCCGCCTCACCTCCCGTTCCGAGGAACCCCGCCATGCCCTCCATCTCCACCGGCGCCGCCGACCGGTCGCGCCGTGTGCGTGCCGCGGCCGCGCTCGCCGCCCTGGCGTTCCTGGCCGCCGGCTGCGCCGGCGGGCTGGAGTCGAGCAACGGCGCCACCGACAGCCGGTTCGTCGAGGGCGACGGGTCGAGCACCGCCTTCGCGCCCGGCGACCGCGCCGCCGCGCCCGACGTCAGCGGCGAGACCCTCGACGGCGACCCGGTCCGCCTCGCCGACTACGAGGGCAGCGTCCTCGTCATCAACTTCTGGGCCAGCTGGTGCGGCCCCTGCCGCGCCGAGACCCCCGTGCTGGAAGAGGTCTACACCGAGCACAAGGACGACGGGCTGGAGTTCCTCGGGGTCAACATCAAGGACAACGCCACCGCGGCGCGCGCGTTCGAGGACAACCAGGGCGCCACCTACCCGAGCCTGTACGACCAGCCCGGCGAGGTCCCCCAGGCGTTCCGCGACACGGTGCCGCCCGCCGCCATCCCGAGCACCCTGGTGCTCGACCGCGAGGGCCGCATCGCCGCCCGCGTCATCGGCGAGACCACCTACAACCAGCTCACCGACCTGGTCGAGCCCGTCGTCGCCGAGGGCGGCGGGGGCGGCGACGCCGCCGCGGAGCCCGACCCCGCATGATCGCCGACACCGTCCTCCAGGGCTCCCTGCTCCTCGCCGCCCCGCTGGCGCTGGCCGCCGGGCTGGTGTCGTTCCTGTCGCCGTGCGTCCTCCCGCTCGTCCCGGGCTACCTGTCCTACGTCACCGGCATGACCGGCGCCGACTTCGCCGCCCGCCGACGCGCCGCCGAGGCAGCGGCGGCGGGCGGGGGCACGGCCACCGCGGTGTCGGCCGACACCGAACTCGCGTCGCGGCGGGGCACCATGCTCGCCGGGAGCCTGCTGTTCGTCGCCGGGTTCAGCGCGGTGTTCGTCGCGGCGGGCACCGCCGTGGGCGGCGTCGGCGGCCTGCTGCTGGAGTACGCCGACCCCATCACCCGGGTCCTCGGCGGCCTCACCATCCTGCTCGGCCTCTCCTTCATGGGCGTCCTGCCCGGGTTCTCGCGCGAGTTCCGGTTCCACCGGCTGCCCGGGGCGGGGCTGGCCGGCGCGCCCCTGCTCGGCGTGCTGTTCGGCCTGGGGTGGACCCCCTGCATCGGCCCGACCCTGGCGGCCGTGCAGACCCTCGCCTTCACCGAGGGCAGCGCCGGCCGCGGCGCCCTGCTCTCCCTCGTCTACTGCGTGGGGCTCGGCCTCCCGTTCGTGCTGGCGGCGCTGCTGTACCGGCGCGCCCTCGGCGCCTTCGCCGCGGTCAAGCGGCACTACCGGGCGATCACGGCGGCCGGCGGGGCGATGCTCGTCCTGCTCGGCCTGCTGCTGGTCACCGGCCTCTGGACCGACATCACGGCCTCTCTGCAGTCCTGGGCGGCCGGTTACGCGACGGTGATCTGACGGTGGCTCCTCCGACGACCGACACCCCGGCGACCGGTGGACCGGTGGCCGTCCCGCGGCTGTCCCCCCTCGGCTGGGCGCGGTGGGCGTGGCGCATCCTCACCTCGATGCGCACCGCCCTGATCCTGCTGTTCCTGCTGGCGGTGGGCGCCATCCCCGGGTCGGTGCTCCCGCAGCGCGGGGTCAGCGTCGACCAGGTGCGCGACTACGCCATCGAGAACCCCGACCTCGCGCCGTGGCTGGACCGCCTCTACCTGTTCGACGTCTACTCCTCGCCCTGGTACGCGGCGATCTACCTGCTGCTGTTCGTCTCGCTGACCGGGTGCGTCCTGCCGCGCGCCGCCGCCCACTACCGGGCCATGCGCGCCCGGCCGCCGCGCACCCCGCGCAACCTCGGCCGGCTGCCGTACTCCGCCCGGTTCACCACCGCCGCGCCGCCCGGCACGGTCCTCGCCGAGGCCCGGTCGCTGCTGTCCGGCTACCGCGCCGACACCGACGGCGACTCCGTCGCCGCCGAGAAGGGCTACCTCCGCGAGACCGGCAACGTCGTGTTCCACCTGGCGCTGCTGGCCCTGCTCGCCGCGCTGGCGGCCGGGTCGTTCCTGGGCTACCGCGGCAACATGCTGGTAATCGAGGGCGACGCGTTCGCCAACACCGTGCCGCTCTACGACGCGTTCTACCCGGGCACCGCCGTGGACGCCGACGACCTCCAGCCGTTCTCCTTCACCGTCGACGACTTCCGGGCGACGTTCATCGAGGAGGGCGGCCTCAGCGGCCAGGCCGCCTCCTACGCCGCCGACCTCACCTACACCGCCGCCCCCGGCGAACCCGAGCGCACCCACGAGCTGGAGGTCAACCACCCGCTGTCGGTCGACGGCGTGCAGGTGTACCTGCTCGGCCACGGCTACGCCCCGCACTTCAAGGTGACCGACGCCGACGGCGACGTGGTGTTCGACCAGCCGGTGCCGTTCCTCTACCGCGAGACCGCCACCTTCACCTCCGACGGCGTCATCAAGGTGCCCGACACCGGGGGCGAGCAGCTCGGCTTCACGGCCGTGTTCCTGCCGTCGGCCGCCGAGGCCGCCGACGGTTCCCTGATCTCCGACTTCCCCGACGCCCGCGACCCGGTGGTCACGCTCACCGGGTACAAGGGCGACCTCGGCCTCGACAGCGGGCGGTCGCAGTCGGTGTACCAGCTCGCCACCGGCGACATGACCGAGATCGGCGACTCCCCGGAGCTGCGCCCCGGCGACACCTGGGAGCTGCCCGACGGCTCCGGCACGGTGGAGTTCACCGGCTACAGCGACTACATCAGCATGCAGGCCAACAGCAACCCCGCCCGCGTCCCCGCCCTGGTCGCCGCCTCGGCGGCGGTGGTCGGCCTCGTCCTCACCCTCTTCGTGCGCCCCCGCCGGGTGTGGGTCCGGGCGCGGGCCGGCGCCGACGGCCGTACCGTGGTCGAGGTCGCCGGGCTGAGCAAGAGCGAGGGGGCCGGGGCGACCAGCGCCTTCCACTCCCTGAGCCTCGCTCTTCGCGACCGGCTGCGGGAGCGCCCCGCGGCCGACGACGGCACGAAGGAGTAGCCGGTGCAGCACGTGCTCGCCGCCGAGGCGGCGGTCGACCAGGACATGGCCGCGGTGAGCGACGGCCTGATCATCGCGATGATCGTGGCGTACGCGATCGCCCTCTTCCTGTTCGCCCTGGAGGCGGCCTTCGGCCGCCGCGAACGGCTGCGCAACACCCGGCTGGTCGCGGTCGGGGCGAGCGCCGCCGCCCCCGCGGGCGGCACGGTCGACCTCGACGACGACCTCGCGGTCGACGTGCGGCACCGCGAACCCGAGGCGAGCGCGTCCCGGCACGTCGTGGGCGCGGTGGCGGTGGTGGTCACCGCCCTGGCGTTCCTGCTCAACGCCGGGCAGATCGTCACCCGCGGGCTGGCGGCCGACCGCTGGCCGTGGGGCAACATGTTCGAGTTCGTGGTCGCCATCTGCCTGTGCGGCGTCGGCGCGTTCCTGTTCGCGGCCGTCCGCTACCAGGCGCGGTTCCTCGGCACGTTCGTGCTGGTGCCGGTGCTGCTGCTGCTCGGCATCGCCGCCCGGTGGCTGTACTCCGAGGCCGGCCCGGTCATCCCGGCGCTGCACTCCTACTGGATCGCCATCCACGTGTCGGCGGCGATCCTGGCCACCGGCGGGTTCATGGTGTCGGGGTCGGCGGCGGTCACCTACCTGGTGGCGCGCCGCACCGAGCTGAAGCGCGCGGCGGGGACGGCGGTCTCCGGGATCGCCGCCAAGCTGCCCAGCTCCGAGCTGCTCGACCGGGTGTCGCACCGCTTCGTGCTGTTCGCGTTCCCGCTGTGGACGTTCGGCATCATCGCCGGCGCCGTCTGGGCCGACGAGGCGTGGGGCCGGTTCTGGGGGTGGGACCCCAAGGAGGTGTGGTCGTTCATCACCTGGGTCGTCTACGCCGCCTACCTGCACGCCCGGGCCACGGCGGGGTGGCGCGGCAGCAAGGCGACCTGGATCGGCCTGGTCGGCTTCGCGTGCCTGCTGTTCAACTTCTTCGGGGTGAACTACCTCTTCAGCGGGCTGCACTCCTACGCCTGAGCGCGTCGCGCGCCGACCGCGGCCCCGCCCCCGTCCCGGGAGCGGGGCCGCGGCGCGTCCGGGGCCGGACGAATCAGGCGCGCCCGGCGGGGTCCGCCACCGGCCGGCGGGCCGGGGGGACGGGGCCGCGCACGCGCGTGGGGGCCGCCCGATCGGGCGGCCCCCACGCGTACTGGGTGCGGCGGTTGTGTCAGTCCTCCGGGTTGATGCGCCGGTCCAGGCGCCTCAGGAACTCCGGATCGTCGTCCGGGCCCCGCGGGTGGCCGGGGCCGGGCGGCGGGTCGAGATCGGACGGGTCGAAGTGCTCGATGGTGTCGGTCCGGGCGGCGGGGGAGGGCGACGCCATGGCCTCCGCGGTCCGCGGGCGGCCGAGGAACAGCCACAGCAGCGGCCCGACGGGCGTGAAGAGCGCGATGACGATCAGCCAGAGGATCTTGGGCAGATTGCGGACATCCCCCGCAGGGCTGGTGAGCGCGTCGAAGAACGCGTACACCCAGAGCACGATCATGAGCAGCGTGATCAGACCAGCGAGCCACACCATGTGTTCAGCCTATCCGCGATGAGCGTTCTCCGTGCGGCGAACAGGTCCCGGTGGGCGGGGGCGCCGGGGCGGTGCAGCGCCGGACTGCGACGAGTGGGGAACCAGTGTGCGGGTCAGGTCTCGGTCGGCTCCCCATGCAGCAGTGCGCGGACTTCGGACTCGCGGAACCGGCGGTGGCCGCCGGGGGTCCGGATGCTGCTGATCCGGCCGGAGGCGGCCCAGCGGGTCACCGTCTTGGGGTCGACCCGGAAGAGTGAGGCGACCTCTCCGGGGGTCAGCAAGCGTTCGCTTCCTCTTTCCACCTTCACAATCCCCCTTCGGGCCCACCGCCGCGTGTCGGAGGCGGGCGTTTGATCCCCTAGTGTGCATGAGTTAGTCCGTTTCCTCCCTAGTTTTCGTAAAAATGGGGAGGAAGACCTGGCGAGTACGCGATATGTGATCGGAACGTAACCTTCAATTCGGGTTACCGCTTTAAAGACGTCCGATCATCGGCGCGCCCGCCCCGCGGCGCGCGCCGGCCCCGCTGCACGGGGGTGGATCGGCGCCGCCGCCGAAGGCCCCTTACCCTGGGAGGAAGGCCGGTCCGGCGCCGCGTGCACGGCAGGCGGGCACACGGCGCCATCGGCGGCGCCGGGCGATCCGTCCGGCGCACATCGCTGAGACCTCAATCTATTCCTGATTCATCCGTTGTGAGGCTGTTTTCATGCGTAGCGTCCTCGCTTACACCGCGGCCCGGCTGCTGCTGTTCGCCGTCGCCTTCGGTGTCGTGTACCTGCTGGGCGCCCGCGCGTTCCTCGCGCTGGCCCTCGCTTTCCTGATCAGCGGCATGGTGAGCTACGTCCTGCTGTCCTCCCAGCGCGACGCGATGTCGGCCGCGGTGGCCGGCGGCCTGGCCCGGATGCGCGGCGTCGGCGCCCGCCTGGAGGCCGGCGCGGCCAAGGAGGACGCGGCGCAGGGCGACCGCGGCGCGGCGCCCGCCGACGCCCCGGATGCCCCGGACGGCGCGCCGGCCCCAGAAGGCGGCCCCGCCGCGGCGGCCACCGCGCCGAGCGCGCCGGCCGCCGCCGAGGACGGCGCGCACCCCCGCTCCTGACCGGCCCGCAACGCCCGCGGCCCGTGCCGCCGCCCCCGCGAGGGGACGGCGA
>NZ_BCRK01000121.1 GCF_001552555.1 Nocardiopsis trehalosi NBRC 14201
GGGCACCGGCGGGCGCCCGCCGCCCCCGGCCGGCGCCTGAGGGCGCTCTAACGGCGGTCGGTGGCGGGCGGCGGCGCCTCCGCCAGAAGGTCAAGGAGGACACGGGCGTGGTGGCGGTAGTCGCGCACGGTCGACAGGTGCGGCGCGAGGCCGAGGTCGGTGATGAGGCGGCCGCGCTCCTGGAGCGAGGACGCCAGCCGCAGCAGCGGGGCCCGGCGCACCTCCGGCAGCCGTGCCGTGAGGTCGGCGGCGAGCCCGGTCAGGGTCGCGGCCGGGGCCGGGTCCAGGCCGTGCCGCTCCGCCAGTATGCGGACCCGGTCCTCGACCGCGGCCACCACCCCGGCGCCGTCGCGCGGCGGGTCCGGCTCGCGGACCGGCGGCCGGACGTCTGCGGCCGGTGCGGCCGGAGGTGCGGGGCGGAAGGGCGGGAGGGACGGCATGCCGGGCTGCTGCGGGTGGCCGGAACCGCCGGGCGGCGTGGCGCCGGGGCGCCGCCGGTCATGGGCGCCGTCGGAGGCGTTCGGGTCGGGCTGCGGCGGGGTCCACGGTTCGGGCCGCCACGGTCCGGGTCCCGGCGCGCCCGGGCCGGGACCGGCCGGTTCGGGGTCCACGGACGGCGCGGGACGGCGCTTGGGGCGGCTGGCGAGGGGGCGCCAGGATCCGGGCGGACGGGCGGCCGGGGGAGCGTCCGTACCGTCGGCGGGCGCGGGCTCGGGCGCACCGCCGTCGGCGGGGACGCGCCGCCGACCTTCCCCGTCCCACCATCCCGGTCCGCCGTCCCCGCCGACGTCGGGCGGCGGAAAGCCGAAGTCGTCCGGCGGGATGTCCGCCTCGTCCGATGGCTCTGCGTCGAGGTCGGGGGGGACGTCGCCGTCCTCGGGGGCCGCGGGCCGTCGGCGGTCGGGGACGGGCCGCATGAGCCGCGGTGGCGGGTCGGGCCGGTCGGCCGGAAGGGCGGCCTCCCCGCGCGCGGCGGCGCGCACCGCCTCGGCCGCTGCCTCCTCGCCGAGGGCGGTCTGCACCGCGAACTCCGCCCGCGCCCCCATCGCCTCGGCCGCCGTCATCCGCGACAGCAGCTCCCGCAGCCGGTGCCGGAGCATGACCGCGACCACCAGCACCACCACCGGCCACACCAGCACCCGGACGAACTCCAGGACGAGCTTCGCGACCTCCACCGCACTCCCCACATGACGGACCGACGGGTGTGCTGGCAGTCTGGCGCACGCGACCCGCCCGGGGCCACCCGAGGGCCCGACCCGGCCGCCCGGTCCCGCATCCTGGAGGCGGTGGCGGACAGCGGACGGAGGGAGGGCGCCATGGGCACCGAGGGGTTCGACGCGGTGATCCTGGCCGGGGGCGCCGCGCGGCGGATGGGCGGGGCGGACAAGCCCGGCCTGCGCGTGGGCGGCGCGACCCTGCTGGAGCGGGTGGCCGCCGCTGCGGCGGGTGCCGCCCTGCTGGTGGTGGTCGGCCCGGAGCGCCCGCGCCCCGCGGCGCTGTACGTGCGCGAGGACCCGCCCGGCGCCGGCCCCGTCCCCGCGCTGCGGGCCGGGATCGCCGAGGTCACCGCCCCGGCGTTCGCGCTGCTCGCGGGCGACCTGCCGTTCCTGGAGCCCGCCCGCGTCGCCGAACTGCGCCGCGCCGCGCGCGGCCGCGCGGGGGCGGTGCTGGTCGACGCCGAGGACCGCCCGCAGTGGCTCACCGGCGTGTGGGACACCGCGGCCGTGCGCGCCGCCCTGGCCGGATACAGCGGAGGGTCGCTGCGCGGTGTGCTCGCCCCGCTCGACCCCGTGCGCGTCGCCGCCGGGGGCGACGGCGGCCCGCTCGACTGCGACACCCCCGAGGACCTGGACCGCGCGCGCCGCCGCGCGGCCGGGGACCCGGCGGCCGGGCCCCGCTGAACCCGGTCCGGTCCCGCCGGGGCCGGCGGCCGACCGCGTCAGGGGCTCGCTGCCGCACGGTGGGGGAGGGGCTGTCCGGCCGCCCCGGACGGACCGGGTCGACCTCTCGGCGCCGGAGGACTGCTCGGGCGCGCGGTGCGGGCCGCCCGACGGCGGTCCACCCGGTGGCGCGGCCCGCGCGGACCGGCGCGGCGGGTCAGTCCTCGGGCGGGGTGAAGGGCTCGGTGGCGCGGAGGAAGCCGCGGCGGTCGAGGAAGTCCGCGAGGTAGGCGCGGTGCTCGTCGCAGGCCAGCCAGGTCTTGCGGCGGTCCGGGGTGTGCAGGCGCGGGTTGTTCCACCGCAGCGCCCAGGTGGCCGGGACACGGCAGCCGGTGCGCGAGCAGTGCGCGGGCGCCGCGTCGGCGTCGGATTCCGCACCGGGGTCGTCGTTACGCAAAGATCACCTTGGAGGCCGCCGAGGGGCCCGGGGGTCACGCGCCGGTCAAGCGCGGTTTCGGGCCATACAAAAAGCGACGCCGGGTGGCTACGGGGGCAAACCACCCGACGTCGCGCGCGGTGTTCCGACGGGGGCTCGGAACACCGACCGGGCGCTTCGACGGGGGACCGAAGCGCTGAGCCCAATCTACACCGACACTCCCCCCGGTACGTCAAGAGTCGGTTACGACGTGATCTCGGGAGAGTCCGTGGTTTTTATGGCCATTAGCCCTGAAATTCGCGAATGGCGGCATGATCGCCGAAAGCAGGTCAGAAGCCGCTCCGGTCACGCGCGCCCCGCGCGCGGGCAAAGGGACGGCAACCCCGCCCGCCCCGCCGCCGCCGGATTCCGGACGGTCGCCCCGGACGGGGATTGCCCGGCGGCCGCCGGGGAAGCGGCAGGGGCGACAGCGACCGCGAAAGGGGCACCATGAGCGAGCACACCTACCGCGTCACCGAGATCGTCGGCACCTCCCCCGAGGGCGTGGAGCAGGCCATCCGCAACGGCATCGAACGCGCCTCCGCCACGCTGCGCGGGCTCGACTGGTTCGAGGTCACCGAGATCCGCGGCCACCTGGAGGACGGCGCCATCGCGCACTTCCAGGTCGGCCTCAAGGTCGGTTTCCGGCTGGAGGACGGCTGACCGCCGCCCCCGGCCGCGCGGGACGCCACCACCGGCACCCCGCGCGGCCGGTGGTCAGGACGCCCGGCTGACCGTCGACATGTTGAAGTCGGGCACCCGCAGCGGCGGCATCGCGGTCCGCGGGAAGTAGTCGCCCAGCTCGCGCGAGAGCGCGGGGCGGACCGCCCCCGCCTCGGTCGCGCGCTCCAGCAGGCCCACCGGCGACTCGTTGAACCGGAAGTTGTTCACCGCGCCGGTGATCCGGCCGTCCTCGATCAGGTACACCCCGTCGCGGGTCAGCCCGGTCAGCAGCAGCGTCTGCGGGTCGACCGTGCGGATGTACCACAGGCAGGTCACCAGCAGCCCGTGTTCGGTGCGCGCCACCATGTCCTCCAGCGAGGCCGCCGCGCCCGGCTGCTCCAGCACCAGGTTGTCGACGAACCCCGTGGCGGGCAGACCGGTCTGCTCGGCCGTCGCGCGGGTCTGCGGCAGCGCCGCCAGCTCACCGCCCGCCAGCCACCGGGTGCGGCGCAGCGGCATCCCGTTGTCGAACGCGGTGACGTCGCGCCCGGGGGCGTCGGCCGCCACGAACGGCGCGCACTCCAGCCCCGGGGCGGCGGGGTCGCTGTACAGGTCCAGGGGCAGCCGCGCCAGCCGCTCGCCGACCCGGGTGCCGCCGCCCGGGGCGGAGAACACGGTGCGGCCCTCGGCGGCGTCGCGCGCGCCCGCGGAGAAGTACAGGTTGACCAGCATGTCGGCCACCGCCGTGGGCGGCAGCAGGGTCTCGTAGCGGCCGGCCGGCAGGTCGACCCTGCGGCGCGCCCACGCCATGCGGGTGTCCAGCTCCGCGGCCAGCGCCTCGGGGTCGACGTCGGTGAAGTCGCGGGTGGCCCGGCCGGTCCAGGCGGAGTGGCCGCCGTCGGCGTCGGTCTTGGCGTTCAGCTCGACGGTGCCCGTGGGCTGGTCGTGGCGGAGCCGCACCCCCGTGGAGGTGCCGAGGAACGTGGTCTCGACGGTGTGCTCGGCGTAGCCGTACAGCCGCCGCCCGGCGGTGGCCGACGCCGCGAAGGCGCGGCCCAGCGCGGGGGCGAACCCGCCGAACACGTCGATGCCGGTCGTCGCGGCCGGGGCGTCCCATGGCCCGCCCGTCCCCGCCTCGGCGGGGGTGATCAGCGGGCGGGCGTCCTCGGTGGGCACCGCCTCGCCGCAGGCGGCCTCGGCGGCCCGGACCAGGTCGGGCAGTTCGTCGTCGCGCAGCCCGCTGCGCGACATGACGCCGACGGAGGCGCCCGCGCCGCCGAGGGCCACCGAGACGACGGTGACGGTGCGGCCCCGGGTGACCCCGTTGGTGGTGAGCGAGTTGCCCGCCCACCGCAGGTTGGCGGTGCCGGTCTCGCGGACCAGCACCATGCACGCGTCGGCGCGGGACAGCTCCAGCGCCCGCTCGACCACGGCCTGAGGCGTCGACAGGCTCATTTCCCGGCCTCCTGAACCGTGTTGAGGACCCGCACGTCGCGGAAGAGGGCGCTCGGGCAGCCGTGGCTCACGGCGGCGACCTGGCCCGGCTGGCCCTTGCCGCACATGAACGTCCCGCCGAGCACGTAGGTCTGCGGGCCGCCCAGCGCCGCCATGGACCCCCAGAAGTCGGTGGTGGTCGCCTGGTAGGCCACGTCGCGGAGCATCCCGGCCAGGCGCCCGTTCTCGATCCGGTAGAAGCGCTGCCCGGTGAACTGGAAGTTGTACCGCTGCATGTCGATCGACCAGCTCCGGTCGCCGACCACGTAGATCCCGCGCTCGACCTGCGAGATCAGCCCGTCCGTCGAGGGGCCGTCGGGGTCGGGCGCCAGCGACACGTTGGCCATGCGCTGGATCGGCATGGTCGCCGGGGAATCGGCGAACGCGCACCCGTTGGACCGGTCGTGGCCCTGGAGGGCGGAGATGCGCCGGTCGCGCTGGTAGCCGACGAGGACGCCGTCGCGCACCAGGTCGAAGGAGGACGTGGCCACGCCCTCGTCGTCGTAGCCGATGCTGGCCAGCCCGTTCTCGACGGTGCGGTCGCCGGTGACGTTCATGATCGGCGACCCGTAGACGAGCGACCCGAGCTGGTCGACGGTCGCGAAGGAGGTCCCGGCGTAGGCGGCCTCGTAGCCCAGGGCGCGGTCCAGCTCGGTGGCGTGCCCGATCGACTCGTGGATGGTCAGCCACAGGTTGGACGGGTCGATGACGAGGTCGTAGCGGCCCGCCTCGACGCTGGGCGCGGCGAGCTTCTCGGCCAGCAGGTCGGGCAGTTCGTCCAGTTCCGGGGCGACCGCCTGCAGGTACTCGTAGCCGCGCCCCGCCGGCGGGGCGAGGGTGCGCATGGTCTCCAGGCGGCCCGCGCGCGCCGCCATGACCTCCACCTCCGGCGCCACCCGGACGCGCTGCTGGGTGGTGACGGTGCCGGCGGTGTCGGCGTAGAACTTCTGCTCCTTGGCCTGGGCGAGCGAGGCGTCGACGTGGTCGACCCGCTCGTCGCTCAGCAGCCGCCGGCTCCACCCCGCGAGCAGCGAGGTCTTCTCGCGCAGCGCCACGGCGAACGGGTCGGTCTCATAGGAGGAGACCCAGACGGCGTCGGTGTGCGCGGGCTCGGGGGCGAGTTCGACGCGCTCGGTGGTGACGGCCGCGGCGACCCGGGCCACCTGGACGGCCTGCTCGGCGACGGCGGCCGCCGCGTCGGGGGTGAGGTCGGTGCCCGCCGCGAAGCCCCACACGCCGTTGTGGACGACGCGGACCGCGAACCCGAGGGTGTCGGTGTCGGCGGCGGTCTCCACGACGCCGTCGACCAGGGACAGCCGCTGGCCCCGGACGCGTTCCAACCGGAAGTCGGCGTGCTCGGCGCCGAGGTCGCGGGCGCGCTGGAGCGCCGCGTCGGCCGGCCCGCGCAGCGGGAGGGCGAGGAAATCAGCATCGATGTCTGGCACGGTTCCCCAACCTAGCGACCCCGCCGGGTCCGGGGCCAGGCCGGACGCGCGCGCGGCGGCGGGCGCGGCGCCGCGCCCGCCGCGGGCTCACTCCCGGGCGCCGGGCTGCACGTCGACGTGCACGTGGTCGAGGTGGCGCAGGATCTCGTTCTCGGGGTCGGGGGACTCGTAGGGCCACCAGCCGCCCTGGGAGCCGCGCACGTTCCAGATCCGGTCGTCGAAGATGACGTTGGCGACGTGCAGCCGCTCGGCGTGGGCCACCAGCCAGTGCGCCAGCAGCCAGCCCTCCCGCCGGTTGGCCTCGTCCACGGGCCGGTAGAACACGTCGATGGCGCGGCCGTCGTAGTGCGCGGAGTCCTCGCCGTGGCCGGTGGTGACGCCGCCGGGCTCGTAGCCGCCGAGGCGCTCGTCGCCGACGAAGTGGGCGATCTCCCGACGCACGCGTTCGGCGCGCGGGGTGAGCCCGGTCTCGGTGGCCTCCTCGCCGTCGAGGCCGTCGGTGAGCGAGGCGCGGCAGGACAGGCTGGGTCCGGCGTCGTCCGGCGGGCCCTCGCGGAGCCGCTCCAGGACCGCCGGGTCGATGCCGGAGGTGTCGGGGACCTCGCCGCCGTACCGCTCGGCGAGGACGGCCGTCGTCGCCGCCCGGGCCTCGGCGCGGGTGAGGCCGATGAACTCGCCGCTGTCGGCGACCGAGCAGGGCGGGCCCCAGGGGAGCGCGCTCGCGCCGGCGTTGGTGCCGACGTGCTCCAGCAGCCGGGGGACGACCAGGGCGGTGCCCGCGACGACGAAGGCCAGGACCGCCGGGATGACCGCCCACCGGCGGATGCGACGGGTGCGTGCGCTCATGGACGGGACTCTAGCCGGGCACCCGGGGGATGAATCGGACTGTTTACGCAGTGCAGAACATTGGTGACGAAGGGTTGACCCCGGCGGTCCCGGACGGTTACCGTCGCGTCACGCTAAAGCGAAACAAAGTTTTCAGTTTCGCGGCAGTGCCCCGAGGCGCATCCGCCCTGCACTCCATCCCCCGCTCACCCCCGTGGAGACCCGCAGATGAGACCCCGCAGCTTCACCGCCCTCACCGCCGCGCTCCTGCCCGCCGCCCTCGCCGCCACCCTGGTCGGCGCCGCGCCCGCCCAGGCCGCGCCCGCGGCGGACACCGCCCCCGTCGTCCCCGCCGCGACCGCCGCCGACCCCTCCGCCATGGGCGCCGCCCCCTACCTGTACTACGGCTGGGGCAACCCGCCCGACGCCGTCCAGCTCATGAGCGACACCGGCGTGCGGTGGTTCACCCTCGCCTTCATCCTCTCCGACGGCGGCTGCAACCCCGCCTGGGACGGCACCCGCCCCCTCGACGGCGCCGACGCCGACCGCATCGCCGCCATCCGCGCCGCCGGCGGCGACGTGATCCCGTCCATCGGCGGGTGGAGCGGCGCCAAGCTCGGCGAGCGCTGCCCCGACTCCGCCTCCCTGGCGGCCGCCTACCAGCGGGTCATCGACGCCTACGACCTCGCGGCCATCGACATCGACATCGAGGCGAGCGAGATCGAGAACGAGCAGACCCAGGACCGGGTCCTCGGCGCCGTGCGGATCGTCAAGCGGGACAACCCCGGCCTGCACGTCGCCATGACCCTGGGCACCGCCGTCTCCGGCCCCAACTACTGGGGCCAGCGGCTCATCCGGCGCGCCGCCGAACTCGACGCCGGCGTCGACAACTGGACGATCATGCCGTTCAACTTCGGCGGCGGGGCCGACATGGCCGCGGCCACCCGCCAGGCGTCCGAAGGGCTCAACCGGGTGATCTCCAGCGCCTACGGCGTCTCCTCGGCCGAGGCCTACGCCATGCAGGGCATCAGCTCCATGAACGGGCGCACCGACACCGGCGAGACCGTCACCGCCGACGCCTACCGGCGGATGCGCGACTTCGCGCAGACCAGCGGCATGTCCCGGTTCACGTTCTGGTCCGTCAACCGCGACCGCCCCTGCGCCACCCCCACCGACTCCTGCGGCGGCATCGACCAGCGGCCCTGGGAGTTCACCTCCATCACCGCCGGGTTCGCCGGCTGACGCACCCGCCGTGCGCCGCGGCCGCCGCGGCGCACGGCGCGGACCGGAGCCGGACCGGCCGTCACATGGCCGTCCACACCGCGAACACCCCGCCGGTGATCAGCGCGAACGGCCAGACCCGGTCCATGGTCACCCCGCGCAGCCGCAGCGCGTGCACCCCCGCGAACTCGTAGGCGAGCAGGGCCACCACGCCCGCCGACGCCAGCAGCGCGAGGCTGTGCACCCCCGCCGCCGCCAGGCCCACCAGCCCGGCCTCGGCGGCGGCACCGGCGGGATCCGCGGACCCGCCGGCCGCGGTCGGCGGCGGGGGCGCCTGCGGCGCGGCGGCGCCGTGGTGGTGCGCCCCCGCCGCCCCCACCGGCCCGGCGAGGTCGCCGGCCAGCACCGGCAGCAGCATCAGCCCGGCGCCGTGCACCGACGCCATCAGGAACGACCACGACGCCAGCTGCCACAGCGACATCCGCACCCCGCCCCCGTGCGCGGACCGGTGCGCGAGCAGCTGCCACACCCCCGCCCCCGCGACGGCCGCCCCCGCCGCGACCGGGAACCAGCGCGACGCCAGCAGCGACCCCGTGGCCGTGAGCAGCACCGCGACCGCCGCCACCGACAGCGCGTGCCCGGCCGCGATGGCCGGCAGCGACCGCAGCAGCGCGGCGCGCCCGCCTTCCTGCAGTCCGCGCGCCACCGCCAGCACCCAGCCCATGGCCGGGTTCAGCCCGTGGAAGACGCCCAGACCGACCAGGACGAACAGTTGACCTGCGGTCATGGCCCCCTCCAGCGCCGCGGCACGTCCCCGCGAGCGTCACACGGAGCGACCGCGCGCACAACGCACCGGAGTCGCACTGGCCGCATCCGGTCAGCGGGTGTGACCCGGATCGCGTACCCGGCGGGCACTCCCGGGCGTACACGGGGGAATACGGTGTGCGGGATCCGGGGCTGTTCTGAGCAGGCCGGGACGGTCCCGGCGGCGGAGACGGCCCTCCGGGCCTGAGGGGAGCGCGGCGCGTGCGGACATCGGCGACCACGGAGGCCGGAACGGAACGCGCGGGGGACCCGTCCCCCGGGGAGCGGCTGACCGCGGCCCCCGTCGCCGCCGAGCGGTTCCGGCGGGTGCTCGGCGGCCACGCGGCCGGGGTGGTGGTCGTGACCGCCACCGCGCCGCACGGCCCGGTCGGGGTGACCGCCACGTCCTTCACCAGCGCCAGCCTCGACCCGCCGCTGGTGTCGTTCTCCATCGACGCCCGTTCCGGCACCTGGCCGGACATCCGCGACGCCCCCGCCTTCGCCGTGAACCTCCTCGCCGAGGGCCAGGACGCCCTCGCCGCCCGGTTCGCCGCGCGCGGCGTCGACCGGTTCGCGGGCCCCGTCCGGTGGCGCACCGGCCCCGAGGGCCTGCCGCTCCTCGACGGTGCGGCCGGCCACGTGCTCTGCCTGCGCCACGACCTGCTGGCGGTCGGCGACCACTGGCTCGTGGTCGGGCGGGTGGCGGCGGCCGAGGCCGACACCGCCGCCCGGCCCCTGCTCTACCACCGCGGCCGCTACGGCCGGTTCACGCCCTGACCGGCACCGCCGCCCGCGCCGCCGGGCCGGTGGCCGGCCGGCCGAACAGCGGGAAGTTGCCCCGGAACACCCCGCGCGGGTCGCGGGAGCGCTTCAGCGCGCGCAACCGGTCCAGCGCCTCGGGCGCGTAGGCGTCGGCCGCCGACTCCCCGGGGCCCAGCCAGGTGGGCGGCGTGCGCCCGGCCGCGGCGGGGCCCAGCCCCCGCACCACGGCGGCCTGGGCGGCGCGGACCGCCGCGGCGGAGCCCGGTCCGGCCGGCACCCCCAGCAGGTGCAGCCCGTAGGGCGCGGCGAGCGGCCCATAGGGCGTGTCCGACGGGCCCGCCAGCGCCCCGCCCAGGTGCCGGACCTGCGCCCGCAGCAGCGGCGCGGGCGGCCCCTCGGCCAGCAGGACGGCGGCCGCGTCGTCCAGGCCGGTGAGCGGGACGCCCCGGGAGACCCCGGCGCCGGGCGCGGTGGGTTCGGCGCCGACGGCGCCGAGGTCGGCCGGGGACAGCGCGCGCCGGTCGTCCGACAGCCGCCCGGACACGGCGTCGAACGGGCGCAGCAGCGCACGCGCCTCGGCGGCCGGCCCCAGGTGCGCGGCGAGGACGGCCGCGCACGCGGGACGGCCGGGCGGGCGCAGCAGGTCGAGCCAGACGGTGAGCCGGTCGGGCGCCGCGGCGGTGACCCGCCGGAAGGCGTCGACCACCTCGGGGGCGCGGTCGATCGGCCACAGCATGCGGCCGCCGTACAGTTCGGGCGCGGGGTGCAGCCGGAACTCGACCTCGGTGACCAGGGCGACGTCGCCGCCCCCGCCGCGCAGCGCCCAGAACAGGTCGGGATCGGAGTCGGCGGTGACCCGCGAGCGCACGCCGTCGGCGTCGACCACCTCGAAGGCCAGGACGCTGTCGGCGGCCCAGCCGTGCGCGCGGCCGAACCAGCTCAGCCCGCCGCCCAGCGTGTAGCCGGTCACGCTGACCACCGGCGAGCTGCCGGCCAGCCCGGTCAGCCCGTGCTCGGCGGCCGCCGCCTGCACCCGGCCCCAGGACACTCCCGCCCCCACCCGCGCGGTGCGGGCCACCGGGTCGACGGACAGGCCGTCCAGGGCGCCGGTGCGCAGCAGCACCACACCGTCGACGTCACCGGTGGCGCCGTGCCCGCTCGCCTGCGCGGCCAGGGTCAGCCCGGTGGACCGGGCGTGGCGGACGGCCGCCGCGGCGTCGTCGGCGTCCACGGGACGGGCCACCGCCGCCACCGGCTGGCCGACGGCGCGGTTCCACGGCCGCCGGGCGGCGTCGAACCCGGGGTCGCCGTCCAGCAGGACCGGACCCCGCAGGGCGGAGCGCAGCGTTCGCAGACCGTTCATGCCCGACCGACCTTCCGTCGTCGCACGCGGGGGAGGGGCGGCCGGGGCCCGCGCTCCCCGTTGTGCCGCGCACATCCTCCCGCGCGCCTACGACGCTTTCCGGGCGCCGAGCGGGGCCCGCCCCGGCCGCCCGCGCGCGCCCCGCGCGCCGGGTCAGCGGTGGCCCACCACGTTGACGATCCGGCCGTTGGGGTCGCGGACGAAGAACCGGCGCACGCCCCACTCCTCGTCCTGGAGGGGGTGCACGATCTCCGCCCCGCTCGCGCGCACCGCCGCGTGGACGGCGTCGACGTCGTCGACCTCGACGCTCATGTCGGGCACGACCGGCGCGGACGCGTCATGGGTCAGGAAGGTGACCTGCGCGGTGGGGTTGGCGGGGGAGGCGAGCGTCATGACCCAGCCCAGGTTCATGACCTCCTCGAACCCCAGCAGGCCGTAGAAGTCGCGGCTGCGCGCCAGGTCGCCGGTGGGGATGTCGGGCATGGCCCTGCGGACGGACACGGGGCGCTCCTCTCGGTGGACGGTACGGTCGCGGCGATCCTCCCGGACGCCCGGCGCGGGCGCACCCGCGCCGCGCCGGGCGCTACGCGCCCTCGAAGACGATCTCCACCCGGCGGTTCTGGGACCGGCCGGCCGGCAGGTCGCTGCCGTCGGGGGCGGTCTCCTGGGCGACGGGCTCGGTGGCGCCGCGGCCGACGGCCTCGAACTCCGGGGCGTCGGCGCCCAGCTCCTCGGTGAGGGCGTCGCGCACCGCCTCGGCGCGCCGCTCGGACAGCTCCTGGTTGTAGTCGTCCTCGCCCAGGCCGTCGGAGTGGCCGATCACCTGGACGGTGCCGGTGGCGCCGCGCAGCCGGTCGGCGATCCCGGACAGGCGCTCGCGCGCGTCGTCGGCCAGCTCGGCCTCGTCGAACGCGAACAGCACGTCGGCCTCGACGGTGACCGTGGTGGTGGAGCCGGAGGCCTCCTCGCGCTCCATGGGGTGGATCCAGGCCGCCGGGTCGAGGGCGAGCACGGCGGCCGCCGGGTCGAGGCGGAACAGCGCCGCCGCCCGGTCCTCGGCGGTGACGTCGCCGATCCCGGGCGGCTCGGTGGCGGCCACCAGGGCCGGGGCCAGCAGCAGCGCGGCGGCCAGCGCGGCCGCGCCCGCGCGCGGGGCGGTCACCGCAGCACCGGGACGTCGGTCACGGGTGGGGCGGCGCCGACGTAGACGTCCATGCTCGCGACGTCCTCGGGCGGCGCGGCGAAGGTGTAGCTGAGCGACCTCGGCTCGCCGAACGACAGGCTGGTCCCGACCACGTCGGGCGCCAGGGGGGAGCCCCCCTCGGGCGCCACCACGTCGTGCCGGTTGAGGCTGGCGGTGTCGACCAGGTAGGGGGAGGAGCCGGCGGAGCCCCACAGGTCGTACAGGGACGCGGTGGCGCCGTCGTCGCCGCCCTCGGCGGTGAAGGTCAGGGTGAGCTGGACGAGTTCGCCCCGCGCCCGCAGCGCGTGGACCTCCACGACGGCCTCGCCGTCGCGTCCGCTGTAGGGCAGCGTGGTCTCGCCGACGACCTCGGTCGCGCCCGACGACGGCTCGGCGGAGGCGCCGGCCGCGGCCTCGCCGCGGTCGCCGCCGCCGTCCCCGCCGCCCGTGCAGCCGGCCAGCAGGAGGGGGACGGCGGCCAGGGCCGCCGCGGTCCGAAGGGGGGTTCGCATGGGTGCTCCTCGGGAGGTGTCGTGCCCATCACAGGCTACGACGCGGGCCGGTGGCCCGGAGTTCCGTCCGGTGATCCGCTCCGGGGCGCTCGGCGCTCGGGGGCGGCGCTCAGGGGCAGAGCGCGTCGAGCGAGGTGGCGTCGTCGCCGACCTGGCGGCCGGGGGTGGTGGGCGAGGGGTCGGGCAGCCCGGTGTAGTCCTGCCACTCGGTGGAGCCGGTGGAGCCCTCGGCGCCGGGGGAGGGCTCCGGGGACTCCTGGGCGCTGGGCGAGGGCTCGGGGGTGACGTCGTCGCTGCCCCCGCTGGGCTCCTCCTGGGCGGTCTCCTGCTCCTCGACGGCCTCGGCGACCAGCCGCCGGATCTCCGCCCAGTCCGGGTAGGCGGTGTCGACCTGGGGCGGGGAGAGCTGCATCGTGCGCATGTCGCCCTCGTCGGCGACCAGGTCGGCCAGCTCGATGAACGCGGGCAGCTTCGACTGCGGGATGTCGGTGCGCAGGGTGCGCTTGGTGGCGCCGGCGAGGTCCTGGAACCCGGTGAGGACGGTCGCGGGGTCGGCCTGCTCGGCGACGTACTTGATGAGGCAGCCCTGGCGGCCCATGCGCGCGTAGTCGTCGCTGTTCACGCGGCTGCGCCCGTACCAGAGGGCCTCGTTGCCGTCGAGGTGCTGGTCGCCGGCCTCCAGGACGGCGCCCTCCTGGCCGTAGGGGATGGGCTCGTCGATGTGCACGTCGATGCCGCCGATGGCGTCGATCAGCCCCTCGAAGCCCTTCATGTCGACCAGCGCGTAGTAGTCGAGTTCGAGGCCGGTGATGCCGCCGATGACGTCCTTGAGCGTGTCGGCGGCGGGGTCGGTGGCGTCGGGGTCGACGGCCAGCCGCTCGGGGTCCTCGGCGACGGCCTGGTAGACCTCGTTGAGGAGGTCGGTGAAGTTGCCGGGCGGCGGGTAGGCCTCGGCGAGCGCCGTGCCCTCGGGGAACGGGGTGTTCTCCAGGTTGCGGGGCAGCCCCACCAGGACCACGTCGCCGTACTCGACGTCGATGCTGGCCACCATCATGGAGTCCGTGCGCATGCCGTAGCGGTTGCTGCCGGAGTCGCCGCCGAGCAGCAGCACGTTGACGCGCTCGCGCCCGGCCCAGGGGTTGGCGGCGTCGTGCGGCTCGCCCAGCGCGTCGGCGCCGAACACCGAGGTGAGGGTGTCGTAGGCGGTGTAGGCGGTGCGCATGACGGCCGCGGCGGGGGTGGCGATGGCCAGGCAGATCGCGAGCACGACCACCCCGCCGGAGAACCGGGCGGCGCGGCCGGCGGACGCGGGGCGGGTGATCACCCACGAGTGCACGACGACGGTCATCCACAGCACCGCGACGCCGAACGCGACGGCCGAGGCGGTGAACAGCCACCGGCCCTGCACCGCGTAGTGGGCGCTGCGGGCGAGGTCGCCGCCGAGCAGCACGGCCGCGGCGGCGCCCGCGGCCACGAGCGCCGCGAACAGGCCGAGCAGGGTCCACCCGGCGGCGCGGCGGCCGGTGCGCAGGTGGGCGATGCCGGGCAGCACGGCGGAGCCGGCCGTCCACAGCAGGGCGCGGACGGTGCTCCCCGGACGGGTCACCTCGCGCCGTTCCCGTCGTGCCGCCATGGGGTTCCCTTCTAGCCGCCGCCCGCGGTGCGCCCACCTCGGGGGCTTCGTCCCCGGTTGCGCGGTTGAGGCGACTCGTCCTATCTGTCTACCTCGCCGGCCGCCGATCATGCCGGACAACAGTGTCTCGCTTTGCCGGAGTTGTTCGTACACGGCGGCACATCTCGGCCATGTTCGACGCGCGTCCTTTATGTCATCAAGATGAGATCGTTGTCTGTTTCTCTGTGCAACGCGGCCCAAAGTCGGCCTTGTTTCTTTCGTGATCAGTAGTTAACCGACGCCGCAACTGCCATGATCTGGCCGCAGGAGGGGGCGGCGCCCGGGGGGAAAGGGCGCCGTCAAGGGAACGAAAGGCATCCATCGTGCTCGATGCGGTCGACGCCGCGCTCATGAGAGCGCTGCAGGGGGACGGGAGAGCGACGTACCAGGCGCTCGCGGACGGGGTGGGGCTGTCCCGCACCGCCGTGCGCGCGCGGGTCCGGCGCCTGGTCCGGGGAGGGGCCATACGGATCGTCGGCGTCCTGCACGCCGGGGTCCTGGGCATGGAGGTGTTCGGACACATTTCATTCCGCGTTTGCGGTCCGGTGAAGCCGGTCCTGGCCGAACTCGCCGGGCGCGACTCGGTCACGTTCGCCGCGCAGACCGCCGGGCGGTTCCCGGTGGTGGCGCACCTGCGGGTGCGCGACGACGACGCGCTCGCCAAGGAGCTGGCCGGACTGCGCACCCTGCCCGGGGTCACCGGCGCCGAGGTGTTCCGGGCCGGGTCGATCGTCAAGGACGCCTACAGCAGCGTGCGCCCGCTGCGCGACATCCCGATCGACCCGCTCGACTGGCGGCTGGTCCGGCACCTCCAGCGCGAGGGGCGCGCCTCCTACGCGGAGCTGGCGCGCCAGGTCGGGCTCTCCCAGGCGGCGGCCCGCTCGCGCGTGGTGCGCCTCATCGACGCCGGGGTCGTGCACGTCACGGCGCTGATCGAACCGTCCGTCGTGGGCGCCAACGAGCAGCTCGGATTCGGCGTGCGCTGCCGCGGCGACGCCGAGACGCTGGCGCTGCGGCTCGGTACGCTGACCGGGGTGTCGTTCCTGTCGACCGGCTTCGGGCGCTACGACATCGTGGGCAGCGCCACCGCGCCGGACCGCCCCTCCCTGGTCGAGGCCCTGGAGGCGGTCCGCAGCAGTCCCGACGTCACCTACGTCGAGACCTGGGAGCACCTGGCCGTGACCAAGGAGCGGCACCGCGGCGACGGCGTCCCGCCCGGGGCGCCCGAGCACGCCGTGCCGCTGGCGGGGGCGCGGCGCGACGGCGACTGAGCGGAGCGGAGGGGGCGCGGTGGCAGACGGAGGGGCGCCGGGCGGGGTGCTGCGGCTGCGCGGGCGGGAGTTCGGGCCGGGGCGGCACGCCGTCATGGCGGTGGTCAACCGCACCCCCGACTCCTTCTACGACGCGGGGGCGACGTTCGCGTTCGACGCGGCGCTGGCGGCCGCCGACGCAGCGGTGCGGGCCGGAGCCGACATCGTCGACGTCGGCGGGGTGCAGGCCGGCCGCGGCGCGCCCGTGCCGGTCGCCGAGGAGGTCCGGCGCACCGCCCCGTTCGTCGCCGAACTGCGGGACCGCCACCCCGATCTGGTGATCTCGGTCGACACCTGGCGGGCGGAGGTGGCGCGGGCGTGCGCCGAGGCGGGGGCCGACCTGCTCAACGACACCTGGGCCGGGGCCGACCCCGACCTCGCCCGGGTGGCCGCCGAGCACGGCACCGGGCTGGTGTGCAGCCACACCGGCGGGCTCGCGCCGCGCACCGCCACGCACCGGGCGGCCTACGCCGACGTGCTCGCCGACGTCGCGGCGACGGTCACCGGGCTGGCCGAGCGCGCCGTCGCGCTGGGGGTCCGCCCCGACGGGGTGCTGGTCGACCCCACCCACGACTTCGGCAAGAACACCCACCACTCGCTGGAGGTCACGCGGCGCCTGGGCGAGCTGGTGGCCGTCGGCCGGCCCGTCCTGGTGGCGGCGTCCAACAAGCACTTCATCGGCGAGACGCTGGACCTGCCCGTCACCGAGCGGCGGGCCGGGACCCTGGCCGTGCTGGCGGTGGCGGCGCTGGAGGGCGCGGCGGTGTTCCGGGTGCACGACCCCGCGGCGGCGCGGGCGGCCCTGGACGCGGTGGCCGGGCTGACCTCGGCCGCCGGGCCGGGCGGCCCGATGTAACCGGCGGTAGCATTTTTTGCCGCTTTATCGGCGGTATGTCTTGCGTCACGCTTAAGTTACCCGTGAGTATAAGGGGGAGCCGGCCGCACGGAGGGCTCCCCGCCCTCCACCACCACGCCGCGGCGCAGCGGAGCCCCGTACCGCGCGCCCGCCGTGGCCGGCGCGGCCCGCCGGGCGCGTGTGCAATTGGAGGCTGACGTGGCGCTTGCGGAGACCTTGACGGCGATGGGCACAGCGGCGCTGGCCCGCAGCGGGGGCCTGCCCCTCGGCTCGCACCTCTTCCCGGTCTGGCCCGGAGCGGCGTTCGCCGCCACCGCGCTGCCCGTCCAGTGCACGCCCGGCGACAACCTCGCCCTGCACGTCGCCGTCGCCCAGGCCCCGCCGGGCGGCGCCCTGGTGGTCGACGTCGCCGGCGAGCCCGACTACGGCTACGTCGACGAGATCCTCGCGGTCGCCGCCCGCGTGCGCGGCGTCGCCGGCATCGTCATCGACGGGTGCGTGCGCGACGTCGGGGCCATCGCCCGCGCCGAACTGCCCGTCCTCAGCGCGGGCGTCTCGGTCCGCGAACCCGGGCACGACGCCGGCGGCGCGGTCGGCCGCGAGGTCGCCCTGGACGGCGACCGCGGCCCCACCCGGGTGCGCCGCGGCGACTGGGTCGTCGCCGACGACGACGGCGTGGTCTGCCTGCCGCGCGGCCGGGTGACCGCCATCGTCGCCGACGCCGTCGAGTCGGTGGCCCGCGACCGCGAGGTGGTCGACGCCCTGTTCGCCGGCCGCAGCACCCTGGACCTGCTCAACCTCGACCCGTCCCGGGTGGTCGGCTGGGCGGGCGGGCCGGTGTCCGCCGCCGGCTCCGCCGAGCGCGCCGGCTGACGGCCGGCCGCGCCCGGCGGCCCGGACCCGCTACACCGCCCCCGCCACCCCGGGGAGGCGGTCGCGCACCGTGAACGCCGCCCGCGTCGACACCGGGGCGCCCGGCCGGGTCACGTAGGGCACCACCCGGAACTCCGCCCGCCACTCGCCGGGCGTCACCGTGCACCGCACGTAGCCCCGCTGCTCGTTGACGAACCGCAGGTGCGGGTTCGCGGCCAGGAAGTCGGCGCCCTGCGGACCCAGGTCCCGGCCGTCGCCGCTGCTGGTGATGGAGGTGCCGACGAACTCCGTGCCGACCGTCGCGGAGTCCTCGTCGGCGTAGTCGGCCTTGAGGTCGGCGGCGTAGTTCTGGTGCCGGTCGCCGGTGATCACCACCAGGTTGCGCACCCCCCGCTCGGCCGCCGCGCCCAGGACGGCGTCGCGTTCGGCGACGTAGCCGTCCCAGGGGTCCATCCACACGCGCTCGCCCGGCCCCGGGTCGTGGTCGGTCATCGTCATCGGCGCCTGGTTGCCCAGCACGTGCCAGTGGGCGTCCGACCCGGTGAAGCCGTCGAGCAGCCACCGCCGCTGCGCACCGCCCAGCAGGGTGCGGTCGGGGTCGAACCGGTCGCCGCACCCGGCCCGCACCCCGTCGCCGCACGGCTGGTCGTCGCGGTACTGGCGGGTGTCGAGCATGGTGAAGTCGGCCAGCCGGCCGTAGGCCAGGCGGCGGTGCAGCCGCATGTCCGGCCCGACGGGCAGCGACGCGCGGCGCAGCGGCAGGTTCTCGTAGAACGCCTGGAACGCCGCCGTCCGCCGCTCCAGGAACGCCGCCGGGTCGGCGCCGGCGTCCTGCGACACCGGGCCCGCCCAGTTGTTGTCCACCTCGTGGTCGTCCAGGGTCGCGATCCACGGGAACCGGGCGTGCGCCGCCTGCAGGTGCGGGTCGGACTTGTACAGCCCGTACCGCGCCCGGTACCCCGCCAGCGTGGTGGTCTCGGTGGCCAGGTGGTCCGGTACCGCGGTGCCCCGGACGGTGCCGTCGGCGGGGTACTCGTAGAGGTAGTCGCCCAGGTGCACGACGAGGTGCAGGTCCTCCTCCGCCAGGTGCCGGTAGGCGGTGTAGTGGCCGTCGCTCCAGCTCTGGCAGGACGCGAACGCGAACGGCAGCCGCCCGGCGAGGGTGTGCGGCGGCGGCGCGGTGCGGGTGGTGCCGACCGGGCTGATCTCGTTCAGCGCCCGGAACCGGTAGTGGTACTCGCGGCCCGGCGCCAGACCGGACACCTCCGGGTGCACCGCGTGGCCCAGCTCGGGGGAGGCCACGGCGGTCCCGCGCCGCACGACGCGGCGGAACCGGGCGTCCAGGGCGACCTCGTACTCGACGTCGACGGGCTCGGCGGGCATCCCGCCCGTCCCGTCCTCGGCCAGCGGGTCGGGCGCCAGCCGGGTCCACAGCACGGCGCCGTCGTGGTGGGGGTCGCCCGAGGCGACGCCGAGGGAGAACGGGTAGTCGGCCGACGAGCGCTGCGCCGACGCGGGCGTGTGGGCGGAGGCGCCGGCGCCCAGGGCGACGGCGGCGGCCGAGGCGGTGCCGACGCCCAGGAAGCGGCGGCGGGGCAGAGGGGCGGAGCGCGGGGCGGGGGAGTGGGACACGGTGGCCTCCAACGGGGCGGAACGGGGAACGCGTCCGCTGGAGATGGTCCGTTCCGACTCTGGCCGTACCGGTGCGACCTGGGGGAACGCCCTGTGAAGTTTCCGTGACTACGTGGCGCCGCCGACCGGACGCCCTTGGTGACCGCCGACTCCGCCCGCCCCCCGCCCCCCGCCCCCCGCCCCCCCCCGCTCGCCCGCCCCC
>NZ_BCRK01000122.1 GCF_001552555.1 Nocardiopsis trehalosi NBRC 14201
TCCGCACCGGGCCCGCCCCCCGTCCCCGGGGGGCGGGCCCGGTGCGCGTCGCGGCCGTCCCGCCGCCGAATCCGCGCCACCCGCCGCGACTTGTGGGAAACCCGCTTCGCCGCGGAAGCCGATGCGGTAGCGTCCAGGGTCTGTGGGCACCAAGGGTGTCCCCTCCTGCGCGCAGCGTGACGGAGGGCGCCCCCCGCACACGGGGAGGGCGGGGCACCGCGACTCCTCCCCGCCGTGGCCGGCAGCCCCGTCGACCGGCCGGGTGCCCGTCCACCCGAACCGCGTCCGTGGGAGGAGCTCGATGGGCCAGGCGAGCGGCGCCGACCGCGGTATCCGAGCGCAGCTCAACCGGATCGTGCTGATCCCCAGCATCACCTTCGTCGTGCTCTTCGCCGTCCTCAGCGGCGCCACCCTGCTGCGCGCCGCCTCCCTGCACGTCGCCACCGGCGACGGCCGCAGCGGCCTCCACCTGTACCACGCCCTCGTCGAGATCCAGAGCGAGCGCCGGCTCGCCGCCGTCTACGCCGGCGCGCCCACCGACACCGCCCTGCGCGCCCTGCGCGACCAGACCACCGCCACCGACGAGGCCGTCCGCGGCATCGACGAGCGCAGCGAGGGCCTGCGCGGCCGCGGCGACCCCGACGTCGCCGAAATCGCCACCGCGTTCTTCACCGAGGTCGGCCGACGCGGCGAGATCCGCGCCCAGGCCATGGCCGAGGAGCTCAGCGCCGACGAGGTCATCACCTCCTACACCGCCATCACCGACCGCGGCGTCGCCCTCTACGACGCCATGACCCGCCGACTCGACCACGGCGCGTCCGCGGCCGCCGGCGCCGACGTCGTCAACCTCATGCGCGCCCACGAGCGGTTCAGCCGCGCCGACGCCCTGCTCAGCACCGCCGTCGCCACCGGCTCCCTCGCCCCCCTCGACCGCACCCGCTTCGCCGCCCTCGTGCACGGCACCGCCGACCGCCTCTCCACCAGCCGGCCCGCGCTCACCGGCGCCGCCGCCGACGCCCACGACGACCTCACCGGCAGCGCCGCCTGGGAACGCGTCAACGACCGCGCCGCCGCCGTCGCCGACCACGCCCCCGAGGCCGCCGTCGACCCCGTCACCGGCGTCGGCGCCCCCGCCGACGGCCTCCCGCCCGGCCTCAACGGGTGGCGCGCCGACGCCGACGACGTCAACGCCGACCTCGTCCGCCTCACCGACGCCGCCTCGCGCGGCGTCATCACCGTCACCGACGACGCCGGCACCGGCATGTTCGCCCTCGCCCTCGGCGGCGGCGTCCTCGCCGCCTTCGCCGGCACCATCGCCTACGGGGTCGCCTCGCGCTCGGCGTCGCGCCTCACCGCCCGGCTGGCCCGGCTGCGCGCCGACACCCTCGGGGTCGCCCGCGAGGAACTCCCGCGCATCGTCCGCCGCCTCGCCGCCGGCGAACCCGTCGACCTCGACACCGAACTCACCCAGCTCGACCACGGCACCGACGAGGTCGGCCAGGTCGCCGACGCCTTCAACACCGCGCAGCGCACCGCCGTCCTCGCCGCCGTCAAGCAGGCCGACATGCGGGCCGGCGTCAACCGGGTCTTCCTCGCCATCGCCCACCGCAACCAGTCGCTGGTGCAGCGCCAGCTCCAGCTCCTCGACCGCATCGAACGCGAGGAGGAGGACCCCGACCTGCTGGAGGACCTCTTCCACCTCGACCACCTCGCCACCCGCGGCCGGCGCAACGCCGAGAACCTCATCATCCTAGGCGGCGCCCAGCCCGGCCGGCGCTGGAGGCAGCCCATCCCGCTCGTCGACATCCTGCGCGGCGCCATCTCCGAGACCGAGGAGTACTCCCGCGTCAAGCTCCGCGTCGTCCCCGACCTCGCCCTCACCGGCGCCGTGGTCGCCGACGTCATCCACCTCGTCGCCGAACTGGTCGAGAACGCCACCGCGTTCTCCCCGCCGCACACCCTCGTGCACATCCACAGCGAGGTCGTCCCCAAGGGCGTGGTGGTCGAGATCGAGGACCGCGGCCTGGGCATGAGCGAGGACAACCTCGCCACCGCCAACGCCACCCTCGCCACCGCGCCCGAGTTCGACGTCATGGCGCTCAACCAGGACTCCCGGCTCGGCCTGTTCGTCGTCGCCCGCCTCGCCGGCAAGCACGGCATCAGCGTCCAGCTCTGCCCCTCTCCCTACGGCGGCACCCGGGCGGTCGTCCTCGTCCCCGCCGAACTCATCGCCACCGGCCTCGCCGACGACCCCGCGGCCCCGCCCGCCGACGTCGTCTCCGGCCCGGCGGCGCGCCACCGCAGCGGCGACCTGCTCGCCCCCAAACGCCCCGCCCCCGCGCGGCGCAACCGGCCCGGCCGCGGCGCCGACCGCCCCGCGCCGGCCCCGCCCGCCCCCCGCCCCGCCCCGCCCGCGCCCGCCGACCCCGGGGGCGGCGGTGCCGACCGCCCGGTCCTGCCCCGCCGCCGCCGCCAGGCCAGCCTCGCCCCCCAGCTGCGGGGCGACGCGGCGCCCGCCCCGTCCGCCGCGCCCGGTTCGCCCGCCCCCCGCACCCCCGAGCAGGCGCGGCAGATGATGAGCGCCTTCCAGAACGGAACCCGGCGCGGCCGCGAGGACGACGTCCTCGCCCCCGACCCCCCCACAGCCGCACCGCCCCCACCGCCAGCAGGCACATGCGAGGAGCCCGCCGCGCACCCGGCCGTCGGGCCCACGGGAGAGAGCGAGTAAATGGTGCAGAAGAGCAACGCCGCGGGCGACCTCAACTGGCTGCTCGACGACCTGGTCGATCGCGTCGTCGGGGCGAGGCACGCCATCGTGCTGTCCGCCGACGGCCTGCTCATCGGCCGGTCGCGCGACCTGTCCGCCGAGAACGGCGAACACCTCTCCGCGGTCGCCTCCGCCTTCCAGAGCCTGGCGCGCGGCACCGGCCGGAAGTTCGACGGGGGAGCGGTCCGCCAGACCGTCGTCGAGATGGAGTACGCCTACCTGTTCGTCACCGCCGCGGGCGAGGGCGCCTGCCTGGCCGTCCTCGCCGCCGAATCCGCCGACGTCGGCCTGGTCGCCTACGAGATGAACATGCGGATCAAGCGCGTCGGCCAGTTCCTCACCGCCGCACCGCGCTTCCCCGAGTCGGTCTCCGCCGGAAGCTCCGGCTCATGAGGACCCCCGGCGAACACCGCAACGGCGCCGCGGCGCGCGGCGCCCCCCTGCGCGGCCCCGCCCGCTCCCGCGACCCCGGGCCGGCGGCCGCCCGCACCCGGCGCAGAGGCCCCGCCGCGCCCGACGCCCGCACCACGGGCGCCACCTCCCACTTCGACGCCGCCGCGGGCTCCCTGGTCCGGCCCTACACCATGACCGGCGGCCGCACCCGCCCCGCGGGCTCCGGGCTCGACATGATCAGCATCGTGGTGACCACCCGCGAGCGGGTCGACTGGACCGCGCTGGAACCCGAGCACGCCGCGATCCTGCGGCTGTGCCGCCGACCCGTGTCGGTGGCCGAACTGTCGGCGCAGCTCGACATCCCCATGACCGTGGTCAAGGTGCTGCTGGGTGACCTCATCGCCCGCGGCGACGTACTCGCCCGCGCCCCGCTGCCCCCGGCCGAACTCCCCGAACTGACCCTACTTCAGGCGGTACTCGATGGCATCCGCAGACTCTGACAGCGGTCCCGGCACCGACATCCCCCTGGCGGTGAAGATCCTCATCGCCGGCGGGTTCGGCGCGGGCAAGACGACGATGGTGGGATCGGTCAGTGAGATCACCCCGCTCAGCACCGAAGAGATCATGACCGAGGCCAGCATGGGCGTCGACGACCTCGGCGGCGTCGAGGACAAGACCACCACCACGGTCGCCCTGGACTTCGGCCGCATCACCATCGACGAGAAGGTCGTCCTCTACCTGTTCGGCACCCCCGGCCAGGGCCGGTTCTGGTTCATGTGGGACGAGCTCGCCGCGGGCGCGCTCGGGTCGGTGGTGATCGCCGACACCCGCCGGCTCGACAGCTGCTTCCCCGCCGTCGACTTCTTCGAGCACCGCGACATCCCGTTCGTGGTCGCCGTGAACCGGTTCGAGGGGGCCTGCGACTACACCCCCGAGGAGGTCCGCGACGCCGTCGACCTCGGCGGCGACGTCCCCGTCCTCATGACCGACGCGCGCGACCGCGACTCCGGCAAGCGGGTCCTGATCGCCCTCGTCGAGCACGTCATGCGCCGCCGCAGCCCCGCGCTATCGGGGTGACCGCTACCATGGCCCGACAGACGCCTTGACCCGGGTCTTGCCCGCGGCCGACCCCGCCGACCGGCCGTTTCCCGATCGGAACCGAACCGAGGGCAAGATCATCGCTCACTAGTGGTTAGCATCTTTCGCGTGAACCCTGACAGTACGCAGAATCCGGACAGACTCCCCCCTCGTGATCTGCCACGACGCCGATCCGGCCGCCACCGCAACCCGCTGTCGTTCGACAGCTGGATCGGCACCCCCGCACTCGTGCTCGCGGTCCCCGGCGCGATCGACGGCGACCCCGACACCTCCGGGGGCATCGGCCGGCAGATGGCCGACCTCGTCCGGGCCTACCGGCCCGAGGTCGGCATCCGGTTCGGGGGCACCGCGGGCGACCGGCACCACCTCACCGAGGCCCTGGCCGGCCTGGAGCCCACCGACGACCACCCGCTGCGCGGCGTGGTGGTCCCCCTGCTCACCGCCCCGCACGCGCCGACCGCCGCGGCCATCCACGACGCCGTCCGCCGCACCGGCGCCGACGTGCGGGTCACCGAGGCGCTGGGCCCGCACCCCATGCTCGCCGAGGTCCTGCACCTGCGGCTCGCCGAGGCCGGGTTCGTCCGCGCCGACCGCATGCGGCTGATCAGCGTGGTCGCCCCCAGCACGAGCATGACCGACGGCGTCGTCGTCGGCGCCGTCGGCGGCACCGACGCGGTCAACGCCGCCGGGGTCACCGCCGTCCTGCTCGCCGCCCGCCTGGGCATCACCGTGCTGCCGGCCGACCTCGACGACGACGCCGCGGTGGCGGAGGTCTTCGGCCAGCTCCGCGACGCCGGCTGCACCCGGCCCGTCATCGCGCCCAGCGTCGTCGGCCCCGAGTGCCCCGAGTCGCGCGTCGCCGAGCTCGCCCGGCGCCACGGCGCCCGCGTCAGCGCCCCGCTGGGCGCCGGCAGCACGCTGGCCAAGATCGCCGCCCTGCGCTACGCCGAGGTGCTCAACACCCTCGGCGTCGAGACCCCGCCGACCGCCGACCAGCTCCCCGCCCCCGTCGGGTCCCGGCACCGCCCCGGGAGCTGAGGCCCCCCGCAGGTCCATCCTCGCTGTGCCCCCGGCGGCGCACTCCCGGGAGTGCGCCGCCGGAGGCATGTCCGGTCCCATCCGGATCGCTTTCGGTAACGGAACGGGAACACAGGGCGACGGTTTTCCGGTAGCGTCTGGTCACCGGGGCGCCGCGGCACCCGCGCCCGGGGCCGCCCCGGCCCGAGAGCCGCCGCCCGCGCCCCCGTACTCCTTGGGGGACCACCATGGCGAGAACGCGCGGACCGACCATCCGCGGGCAACTGACCGGCATCGTGCTCATTCCCAGCATCAGCTTCCTGGTGCTGTGGACCACCATGGCCGCCGCCGGCACCTGGCAGGCCGCCCGCGTCCTGCCCGACCTCGCCGACGGCCGCGCGTCGATCGCCGCCGTCGAGCGCCTCACCGCCGAACTCCGCGCCGAACGCCGGCTGGGCCTGCGCCACCTCGGCGACCCCGGCGACGGCCGGCTCCACGCCGACCTCGTCGAGCAGTACGGCCGCACCGACACCGCGCTCGACCGGGCGGCCGACCGCGCCACCGTCCCCGGACCCGGCGCCGGCACCGACGCCGACCGCGGCCACGACGCCCTCACCGAGGGCGCCGAACGCCTCGCCGACCTGCGCGCCGACGTCGACTCCGCCGGCATCGACCGCGACACCGCGCTCACCCGCTACAGCACCCTGGTCGAGGACACCGAGGCCCACACCTGGGCGCTGCTCGGCTCCCTGCAGACCGAGGGGGTCGTCGCCGAGGTCGCCGCCGCCCGCGAACTCATGGCCGCCCGCGAGGAGTTCTCCCGCTCCGAAGCCCTCCTCGGCGGAGCCATCGCCGCGGGCGCCATGCCCTACGAGGAGACCGCCCAGTTCACCTTCCTCACCGCGTCCTACCGCGACACCCTGGAGAAGGTCGAACCCGCGCTCGCCGACACCGCCCGCGACCGGTTCGCCGCCATGGCCGCCGCCCCCGAGTGGATCGCCGCCGAGGACCTCAGCCGCGCCGTGGTCACCCGCCCGCCCGTCCGGCCCGCGCCCGCGCCCGGCGCCCCCGCCGCCTTCAACGACCGGATCGGCGTCACCGCCGCCGACTGGGCCGACGCCGCCGAAGGGGCCATGCCCGCCCTCGACGCCACCGTCGCCGCCCAGCAGGGGGCCGTCATCGACGGCGCCCGCACCACCGCGGTGCGCGCCGTCGCCATCGGCGTCACCGGCCTCGCCGTCACCCTCGCCGCCGGCACCACCGCGATCGTCGTCGCCATGCGCTCCTCGCGGCGGCTCATCGGCCGCCTGCAGCGGCTGCGCAGCGAGGCCCTCGCCCTGGCCGACGCGCGGCTGCCCGCCATCGTCGCCCGCACCCAGAGCGGGCAGCGGGTCGACGTCGCCGGCGAACTGCCCCGGCTCAGCTACGGCGACGACGAGATCGGCCAGGTCGCGTCCGCGTTCAACGCCGCCCAGCGGACCGCCATCGGCGCGGCCGTCAAGCAGGCCGAGATCCGCGAGGGCGCCAACCGGGTGTTCCTCGGCATCGCCTACCGCAACCAGACCCTCGTCCAGCGCCAGCTCCGCATCCTGGACGAGATCGAGGACGACGAGGACGACCCCCGCACCCTGCGCAAGCTGTTCCGCCTCGACCACCTCGCCACCCGGGCCCGCCGCTACGCCGACAACCTGCTCATCCTCAGCGGCGCCCACAGCGCCCGCCGGTGGCGCCGGGCGCTGCCGCTGGTCGACGTCCTGCGGGCGGCCATCTCCGAGACCGAGGACTACGAGCGCGTCCGGCTCACCTCCGCGCCGCCCGTGCGGGTGCGGGGCACCGGCGTCGCCGACGTCGTCCACCTCATCGCCGAACTGGTCGAGAACGCCACCCAGTTCTCCCCGGCCGACACCCTGGTCGACGTCGGGTGCGCGTCCGCCGCCGGAGGCGTCGCCGTCCAGGTCGAGGACCGCGGCCTGGGCATGACCCCCGACGGCTACGCGTCCGCCGCGCGCATCCTGTCCGGCACCCCCGAGTTCGACGTCATGGCGCTCCAGGAGGAGCCCCGCCTCGGCCTGTTCGTCGTGGCCCGGCTCGCCGCCCGCCACGGCGTCGAGGTCCGCCTCGGGCCCTCGCCCTACGGCGGCACCCGCGCCGTCGCGATCGTGCCCGACGCGCTGCTGGAGAACGGCGGCCCCGACGACGACCCCGGCCCGGGCGCCGCCCCGCTGCGGGTCGACGGGCGCCGCGTCCTCGGCGGGGCGCACCGGTGAACGGCCCCGACGACCCGGCGGGGCGGCTGGTCCGCCCGTTCGCGGTCCGCCTGGAACGCCCCGGCGGGGCCGCCCGCCCCGACCTGCTCACCCGCGTGGCGGCCACCCGCCCGCCGTGCCGGTCCGACACCCTGCACCCCGAGCGCGCCACCGTCCTGCGGCTCGCCCGGCGGCCGCAGACCGTCGCCGAACTCGCCGCCCACCTCGACCTGCCGCTCAGCGTCGTGAAGCTGCTCGTCGCCGACATGCTCGCCGCGGGCGCCCTGCGGACCTGCCGCCCGCCGCGCGCGCTCGACGACGGGACGGTGCTGCGGCTGCTCCTCGACGGGCTGCGCGCCCTGTGACCGGCCGCTACCGGCCACCGCGGGCGATCCCCGCGGCGGCCGGTGGAGTTGATCTCCGGCCGCGGCTTAGGCTCGGGGCACTCGAAGGAGGTCGGCGGCGGAGCCCCTCCGGGCACGGGACCGCTCCGCCCACGCGCGTATGAGCGGCAGCGGCGGGCAGGACGGGCGCGAGGGCGCGGCGGGGGAGCCCCGTGCCGGTGGGCGCGCGGAACCCGGGCGGTGGCGCTCGCTGATCGTCCGCGTCGGCGAGGTCGGCGGCTTCCTCGCCGTCGTCGGCCCGCTGGCCGGCTGGCTCCTCGACTACGCCGGCGTCGCCCCGTTCGACCTGCCGCCCGCCGCCCGCCGCCTGTTCGACGCCGCGTGCTTCGCCGCCGTGGTGGCCGCACTGCTCTACGCCGCCGTCGGCCTCCTCCGGGGCGTCCCCCCCGACCCGCCGGACCCCGACCCGCCGCCGCCCGCACCCCAAGACCCGCGCCCGGGCGTCCGCACCGTGCCCACCCCCGGACCGCTGCGCCGCGCCCTGTGGGCCTGCGCCGCGACCGCCGCCGTCCTCGTCGTCGGCGCGGCCCTGGCCGTCGCCCTCGACACCAGCGGCGACGCCTGCCCGCCGCCCGAGGAACTGATCATCGCCACCACCCCGGCGGGGGAGCGCACCGCCGCCGCGGCGGCCGCCGCGTTCGCCGACGAACAGGCCGACGGGCACGACTGCCGGCCCCTCGCCGCCACCGTGTACGCCATCGACCGCGCCGAGGACGCCCGCACCGGCCTCACTGACGGCTGGCGGCCCACCGACGGCCCGCTGCCGCACGTCTGGCTGCCCGACTCCTCCGCCGAGGTCGCCCGGGTCGCCGACCGCCTCGCCGAGCGCACCGACCCCGAGGTCACCGTCACCCCCGCACTCGGCGGCGACGGCGAACCCCTCCCCACCCGGCTCACCCCGCTCATCGCCGCCGTCCCCCGTGAGCGCGCCGAAGCCGCCGCCGGGGACGCCGGCACCGCGGCGGCCGTCACCGACGACCTCTACGCCGCCCTCGCCGCGACCGCCCCGCCCGGCACCCCGCCCGCCGTCCGCGCCGACCCCGCCGGGTCCGCGACGGCCCTCCTGCACACCGCCGCCTACTACCGGTCGCGCGACGCGCTCGACGTCGACGGCGGCCTCACCGACCGCGACGCCGCCGCCGCCGTCGAGAACACCCTGCGCGCCGGGCTCACCGCCGACGACGAGACGGCCATGCTCTGCGCCGCCGCCGACACCTCCGCCGGCGGCGGGCCGGCCGTCCTCACCACCGAGGCCGCCCTCTACCGCGTCCGCGCCGGAGTCCTCTGCGCCGACGGCGTCAGCGAGGCCGAACGCGCCGACCTCGTCCCGCTCTACCCCGGCGAACCCCTCTACCTCGACCACCCGTTCGTCCGCGTCGAACCCCGGGGCCTGGACGACGGCGCCGACGACGCCGCCGCGGCCTTCCAGGAGTTCCTGACCGGGCTCTACGACGACACCGCCGCCTTCGCCCCCGCCCCCGTCGGCCCCGGAGCCGGCGACGCCCCCGCCACCGACGGCCTCCACCTGGGCCACCGCGGGGGCCCCGACATCGCCGGCGCCCCCACCGGAGGCCCCTACGCCCCACCCGGCGAGATCGCCTGGACCGAACCCTCCGACTGGCACCAGGCGGCCGGAACCGTCCTCGACACCTACCGCGGGCTGCACGACGACGCGACGGTCCTGCTCGCCCTCGACGTCTCCTCCTCCATGACCGCGCCCAGCGGCGTCCTCGCCACCGCCCGCCGCGAGGCCACCGCCCTCGCCGAACTCGCCGGCGGCGGGGACACCCTCGGCCTGTGGACGTTCCCCGGCGGCCCCGCACCCGCCGCGGTCGACCACGACACCCCCGTCCACCCGGCCGACGCCGACGACGTCCGCCGGCGCCTGCACACCGAGGTGGAGCGGCTCGACGCCCTCTACGCCTCCACCCCGCTGCTCGACGTCATCGGCGACGGCGTCCTCGTCCTCCAGGACCACGCCGCCGGCGACCGCACCACCGACCCCGTGCTCGTCGTCGTCACCGACGGCGTCGTCATCCCCGACCACCCCGGCATCGACCTCGCCGAGGTCGAACGGCGCCTCGACGGCAGCGGGGTCCGCGTCCGCGTCCTCGCCGTCGGCGCCGACCCCGACCCGTGCGGCACCGGCCCGCTGCCCGACCTCGCCGCCCTCCCCGGCGTCGACTGCGTCCCCGTCGGCGCCGACCCCGAACGCCCCGGCGAGGCCGGGCGCGACGCCCTGCTCAGCGCCCGGACCGACTGACCCGCCGAAAGGAGGCGCCATGGCCGACCCCACCGGCCCGCGCGGAGTCCGCTGGAGCGGCACCACGCCCCGCTGGCGGCTGGGCGCGGTCGCGGGCGCCGCCGCCCTCGTCCTCGCCCTCGGCGCCGTCGCCCTGGGCGCCGCCGCCGACGGCCCCGCCGGGACCCCCGACGAGTTCACCGTCGTCACCGGCCTCGACGCCTCCGGCACCGACGTCTACCGGCACCTCGTCGACGAGTGGAACGCCTGCCGCTCCACCGGCCCCACCGCCCGCCTGGTCGAGATCTCCGCCATCACCGACCTCCAGCGCGCCGACATGGTCCGCTGGCTGCAGACCGAGGGCCACCGCTACGACGTCCTCAACCTCGACAACCAGTGGATCGCCGAGTTCGCCCGCGCCGGCCACCTCGCCCGCGTCGACGGCGCCGTCCCCACCGGCGGCCTGCTGCCCAACGTCGTGGACGCCGTCCGCTACGACGACGAGGTGTGGGCGGTGCCGTTCGTCGCCGACGCCGGACTCCTCTACTACCGGTCCGACCTCGTGGACCGCGCCGACCTCGAAGGCCAGGACTGGGCCGACACCCTCGCCGTCCTCGACGCCCGCGCCGAGGGCGACGGCGTCCACGGCTACGCCGCCCAACTCGACGCCTACGAGGGCCTGACCGTCAACACCATGGAGTTCGCCAACGAGCACACCGACCTCGTCACCGAGGCCGACGGCACCCCCACCGCCGTCCTGGCCGACGACCCCCAGCGCACCCAGGTCCGCGTCCTGACCGACGCCCTCGCCTCCGGCGCCGTCCACCCCGGCTCCCTGGGCGACGCCGAGGCCGACAGCGTCGACCGGTTCGCCGCCGGCGAGGCCGTCGCCATGCGCAACTGGCCCATCTGGTACGACCGGCTCGCCGAACGCCCCGGGGTGCGCCCCGCCGCAGGGGAGGACCACACCGGCACCGGCGAGGACCCCGAAGGCGACCGCATCGAGTTCGACGTGCTCCCGCTGCCGTCCTTCAGCGCCGTCCTGGGCGGGCAGAGCCTCGCCGTCAACCGGGCCTCCCCCTACGAGGAGGCCGCGTTCGACCTCATCGCGTTCCTCACCGCCACCGAGCAGCAGCGCCGCCTGTTCCACACCGCCGGGTACGCCCCCGTCCGCGCCGACGCCTACCACGGCGAGGTCGTCGACCGGCCCGGCCCCGACCCGTGCGACCCCGACGGCGCGGCCACCACCACCGTCGACACCCGCCGCGGCGCCTACGCCGACCTGCTCCTCGACTCCGTCACCCAGGCCGGCCACCGCCCCCGCACCCCCTACTACCAGCGGTTCACCACCACCCTCTACGGCGGCCTGCACCCGCTGCTGGACGCCGCCGCCCAAGGCCGCGACGTCCCCCGCGACGACCTCGCCGACCTCCAGGAGCGGCTGAACACCACCCTCGGCGGCGGGTGAGGCACCACCCCCGGGCGCGGCCCGGACCCCTTGCTAGCGTGGCGCGGATGAGCACCGAACGCATCGGCATCATCGGCGCGGGCATCGTCGGTCTGGCGCTCGCCCGGTGGATCACCGAACACCGGCCCGGCGTCCGCGTCACCGTGGTCGACAAGGAGGACCGGGTCGCCGCCCACCAGACCGGGCACAACAGCGGCGTCGTCCACGCCGGCCTGTACTACCGGCCCGGATCACTCAAGGCCGTCCTCAGCCGCCGCGGCACCGCCCTGCTCCGCGACTACTGCGCCGAACGCGGCCTGCCCTACGACGAGATCGGCAAGGTCCTCGTCGCCGCCACCCGCGACGACGCCGCCCGCCTCGACGACGTCCGCCGCACCGCCGAGGCCAACGGGGTCCCCGGCATCCGCATGCTCGGCCCCGACGGGCTGCGCGACCTCGAACCGCACGTCGCGGGCCGCGCCGCCCTGCACTCGCCCAGCACCGCCATCACCGACTACATCGCCGTCGCCGAGTCCCTCGCCGACGACGTCCGCCGCTCCGGGGGGCGGGTCCACCTCGGCGCCCCCGTCATCGCCCTGCGCCAGGACGCCGACGGCGCCGAGATCCTCACCGGCGACCCGCACGGCGAACGCGTCCGCCGCCGCTTCGACACGCTCGTCATCTGCGCCGGGCTGCACGGCGACCGGCTGGCCCGCATGGCCGGCGCCGACGACGACCTGCGCGTGGTCCCCTTCCGCGGCCAGTACCACGAACTGGCCGCCGACCGCCGCCACCTCGTGCGCGGCCTCGTCTACCCGGTGCCCGACCCCCGCTACCCGTTCCTCGGCGTCCACCTGACCCGCCACGTCCACGGCGAGGTCATGGCCGGCCCCAACGCCATGCTCGCCGCCGCCCGCGAGGGCTACCGGCTGCGCGACGTCGCCCCCGCCGACCTCCGCGACACCCTCACCTGGCCCGGGTTCTGGCGGCTGGCCCGCCGCCACTGGGCGGTCGGCGCCCGCGAGATGGCCGTCTCGGCGTCCCGCGCGGCCTTCGCCCGCGAGGCCCGGCGGCTCGTCCCCGAGATCACCACCGCCGACCTGCGCCCCGCGCCCGCCGGCGTGCGCGCCCAGGCACTCACCCGCGGCGGCGACCTCCTCGACGACTTCGCCGTGTCCACGCACGGCCGCGTGGTGTGCGTGCGCAACGCCCCCTCACCCGCCGCGACCTCGGCCCTGGCCATCGCCGAACACCTCGGCGCCGCGTACCTGCCCGCGCGCTGACCCCGGACGCGCCGCGGCGCGCGGGCCGGCCTGCCCGCGCGCCGCGGTCGGCGGACCTCAGCAGGCGGTGTCGAGCAGGTCGGACAGCGCCGCCTCCTCCGCCGCGTCGACGCTCAGCCCCCACACGTGCTTCACGTTGATCCAGCTCTTGGCGTAGTCGCAGTGGATCTGGGTGCGCTCGGGCATCCACTCCGAGGGGTCCTTGTCGCCCTTGGCGCTGTTGCTGCTGACGGTGACCGCCCACAGCTGCGGCGAGTCCACGTCGTTGGCGAAGTCCTCGCGGCGGCTCGTCGTCCACTCGTCGGCGCCCGACCGCCACGCCTCCGCAAGGGGGACGAAGTGGTCGACGCTGATCTCCGACGGCGTGCTCGACGTCACCCCGTCGTAGACGCTGTACCAGCTCCCCGCGGTCGGGTAGCAGTCTGAGCCGACCTCGACCCCCGTCCCGTCGCGGCGCAGCACGTACTCGCGGGCACTGCACGTGCCCTCGACCGTCGACCAGTGCGGGAAGAGGTCGCGGTCGTAGGGGGAGGAGGAGCCCTCGCCCTCGACGGTCAGCCCGGCCAACTGGGTGCGGGCCTCGGCCAGGGCGGGCGGCGGGGGAGGGGCGGCCTCGGCGGGGACGGCGAGGCCGGTGACGGCGAACAGCGCGCCGAGTGCGGCGGCGGCCAGACCGGCCGGCCGGCGTACGGGCATGGGCATGCGGTCTCCAAAGTTGAGCGGGACTTCGGACACCCTGAGGTTCACCCACAACGGGGACGCGACGGAAGACGCTCCGTGTGAACAATCGGCGACACAGCGTGTCCGGATGTGGCCACGGGGCGCGCGTTTGCCCCACGCGCCCCAGGGCCGCCCGCACGGCCCGCGTCAGCCGGGCGCCGACCCGGCCGCCCGGCCCGCCACCAGGTCGACCAGCCCCTCCACCAGCACACCGAAACTCCGGTCGACGTCGTCCGCCAGGCCGAAACCGCCGCGCGTCTCCAGATCCACGAACCCGTGCAGCGCGCTGCGCACCGCCCGGATCACGTCGACCCGCGCGTCCTCGGCCACCCCGAACCCGCGCAGGACCGCCTGGAACACCTCCACCGGGGCGTAGAACGCCGCCGCGGCCTCGGCGTCGCCGGGCGCCGGCGAGGTCTGCAACGCCGCGTACCGGCCCGGGTGCGCGCGGGCGAACGCCCGGTAGGCGTCGGCCAGCGCCCGTACCGCGTCCGGGCCCGACCGGCCCATCGCGGCGCGCCCCAGCGCCTCCGCGAGCTGCCCGGCGGCGGCCACCGCCACCGCGCGGCGCAGCCCGTCCAACCCGTCCACGTGCTTGTACAGGCTCGGTACCGCCACGTTCAGCCGCTTGGCCACCGCCGCCAGCGACAACCGGTCGAACCCGGCCGCGTCGCCCACGCGCGCGGCCTCCTCCACCACCGCGGCCGGGGTGAGCCCCGCCCTAGGCACGGGCGGTCTCGCGGGCGAACGCGGCGACGGCCGGCGCCACCACGTCGGCGCGCTGCGCGTGGGGGAAGTGGCCCGCCTCGGGCACCATCAGCAGGGTCGCGCCGAGCCGCTCGGTCATCCACGCGGCCTCGGCCGCCGGGTCCGGCCAGTCGGGGTCGCCCTCTCCCATGACCACCAGGGCGGGCGCCCGCACGTCGTCCAGCCGCGCCGGGACGGGGCGGAAAGCGTTGGCGACCGTCGCCAGGATCGCCCGGTAGCGGTCGCGCGGCCGCAGGTGGGCGCGGATGGCGGCCAGGTGCTCGGCGTGGTCGTCGGCGGTCCGCCCCGTGAACAGGCTCGACAGGTAGGACACCACCGCCGCCGGGCCCCACGGGCGCAGGAACATCGCCTGGAAGGCGGTCCGCTTCACCAACCCCATGCCGTCGCCGCGCAGGAACGCCCCGACCAGCACGATGCCGGAGACCAGCTCCGGCCGGGTGGCGGCCAGCCACGCCGCGGCGGTGCCGCCCACCGAGACGCCCAGGACCAGCGCCGGGCCGCCGAGTTCGCGGATCAGCGCCGCCGCGTCGTCGGCGGCGGCCTGCGGGGTGTAGTCGGTGAACGCGGTGCCGCTGTCGCCGTGGCCGCGCAGGTCGAGCGCCGCGACCCGGAACCCGGCCGCGGCGAGTTCCGGCGCGAGGTGGCGGAAGGTGGCGCGCACGTCGCCCATGCCGGGCAGGCAGACGATCAGCGGCCCCTCCTCGCCGTACAGGTCGTAGGCGATGGGGCCCTCGGGGCGGTTGAGAACGTGCACGGCGGTCCTCCACAGATCGCTAAGTTCGATAGCCGAAAAGCTAACTTGATTAGCTTTGGCTGTCAACCACCCCTCCCCTACACTCACCCCCCATGACCGCCACCTGGGACCCGGACGCCCCCGGCGTCCTCCGCCTCCCCTCCGGGCGCCTCGTCCGCGGCCGCGGCCTGCGCCACCCCCTCCCCGACGGCCCCACCCCCGACCTCGGCCTCTACCTCCTCGGCCGCGCCCCCGACCCCGTCGACTGGGAACACCACTGGCTGCGCTGGCCCGACTTCCGCCTGCCCACCGACCGCGCCGCCACCGCCGACGCCCTCCGCTCGGCCTGGCACCGCGCCGCGACCGAACGCGTCGAGATCGCCTGCGGCGGCGGCCGCGGCCGCACCGGCACCGCCCTGGCCTGCCTCGCCGTCCTCGACGGCGTCCCCGCCGCCGACGCCGTCGCCTACGTCCGCACCCACTACTCCCGGCACGCCGTCGAGACCCCCTGGCAACGCCGCTACGTCACCCGCTTCCCCTGACCCCGCACCGCCCCGCCCACCCCACCGCGCGTCTAGAGTGACCCCATGCTGGAGGAATCGGCGTCCGCCGCACGCGGCCTCGCCCGCGCCGCCGCACCACGGGCCGTCCTCGGACTCACCGGACCGCCCGGAACCGGCAAATCCGCGCTGGCACGCCACCTCGTGGCCGAGGTCCGCGCCGAACTCGGCCCCGACGCCGCGGCCTACGTCCCGATGGACGGCTTCCACCTGTCCAACGCCCAACTCGACCGCCTGGGCCGGCGCGACCGCAAAGGCGCCCCCGACACCTTCGACGTCCGCGGCTACCTCGCCCTCCTGCGCCGACTCACCACCCCCGAGGACGGCCCCGTCTACGTCCCCGACTTCGACCGCACCCTCGACGAACCCGTCGCCGCCCGCGAACACGTCGCCCCCACCGCCCGGCTCATCGTCACCGAGGGCAACTACCTCGCCGACGACGCCCCGCTCTGGCGCGACGTCCGCACCCTGCTCACCGAGACCTGGTACGTCGACACCACCGACACCATCCGCGAGGAGCGCCTGATCGCCCGGCAACTGGCCGGCGGCCGCGGCCCGGCCGACGCCCGCGCCTGGGTCGAACGCAGCGACCGCGCCAACGGCGAACGCGTCAAGGCGACCCGGGCCGCCTGCACCCACGTCGTCACCCTCGACCACGACGACCGGCTGGCCTGACACCCGGGCCGCCGCCGCACGGCCCCGGCGGCGCCGCCCCGAAAGGGCGCCCCACCCCACCACGGCGACCACCCCCCGAAAGGCCGCGACGATGGACCTCCTCACCGTCCTGCCCGCATTCCTCCTCGCGGTCCTGCTCATCTCGGCGTCACCGGGCCCGGCCATGGCGCTGATCCTGCGCCGCGCCGCGCTGCGCGGGTTCCGCTCCACCGTCCCCACCGTCCTCGGCCTGGAACTCGGCATCTACCTGTGGGCGCTGGCGGCCGGCGCCGGGGTGGCGGCGCTCGTCGCCGCCTCGCAGACGCTCTACCTCGTCATCCAGATCACCGGAGCGGCCTTCCTCATCTACCTCGGCGTACGCTCCTGGGCGGCGGTCCTGCGCACCCGGCGTCTCCCCGAAACCGACACCGCAGCGGACCCCGCCACCACCCCCGGCCCGCGCACCCGGCGCCCGGCCGTCGCCGCGTTCGCCGAAGGCCTCGCCGTCCAGATCGCCAACCCCAAGGCCGCGGTCTTCATGTTCGCCTTCTACCCCCAGTTCATCGCCCCGGGCGCGCCCGTCCTCGCCACCACCGCCGTCCTCGCGCTGGTCCAGGTGGCGACCGAGACCGCGCTCTTCCTGGCGCTGGCCGCCGGGGTCGCGCGGGCCGGCACCTGGTTCCGGCGCCCAGTGGTCCGGCGCCGGATGGAGGCGATCACCGGGACGGTGCTCCTCGCGCTCGCCGGCCGCATGCTCCTCACCCCCCGCTGAGGCGCCCGGAACCGGGGGCCGCCGCACCCCGCCTCGGGGCGCCCCCGCCACGGCCGCCGGCGGGCCGGAGACCCAGCGGCCCCCGACCCGCCGACCCGATACCGTAGAAGGGTCCACGCGGCACCGGTGGCCAGGGCCGCAGCGCCCCGCCGCCCCGACCCACGGAAAGACTCCAGTGACCGACATCATCGACGAACTCGAATGGCGCGGCCTCCTCGCGCAGACCACCGACCTTGACGAGCTTCGCAAGGCCCTCGCCGATGGCCCGGTCACCCTCTATTGCGGCTTCGACCCCACCGCGGGCAGCCTGCACGTCGGCCACCTCACCCAGGTGCTCACCCTCGCCCGCTTCCAGCAGGCCGGCCACCGCCCCATCGCGCTCGTCGGCGGCGGCACCGGCCTCATCGGCGACCCCAAGCCCAGCGCCGAACGCGCGCTCAACGACCCCGCCACCGTCGAAGGCTGGGTGCGCAACCTCGGCGACCAGCTCTCGGCCTTCCTGCGCTTCACCCCGGAGGGCGAGCAGCCCCGTCCCACCGACGCCGTCCTGCAGAACAACGGCGAATGGCTGACCGCCATGAGCGCCATCGACCTGCTCCGCGACGTCGGCAAGCACTTCGGCATCAACTCGATGCTGGCCCGTGAGACCGTCCGCAGCCGGCTCGACGGCGAGGGCATGAGCTTCACCGAGTTCAGCTACGTCCTGCTCCAGTCCTACGACTTCGTGCAGCTCTACCGGCGGTACGGGTGCACGCTGCAGACCGGCGGCAGCGACCAGTGGGGCAACATCACCGCGGGGCTCGACCTCATCCGCCGCATGGACGCCAACACCCCGCACGGCCCCGCGCACGGACTCACCTTCAACCTGCTGACCAAGAGCGACGGCACCAAGTTCGGCAAGACCGAGACCGGCACCATCTGGCTCGATCCCGAACTCACCAGCCCGTACGCCTTCTACCAGTACTGGTTCAACGCCGACGACCGCGACGTGGTCCGGTTCCTCAAGGTGTTCAGTTTCCGCTCCCGCGAGGAGATCGCGGAACTGGAACAGGCCACCGCCGAGCGGCCCGCCGCGCGCGCGGCCCAGCGCGCCCTGGCCGAGGAGCTCACCACCCTCGTCCACGGCACCGAGGAGTGCCGCAAGGCCATCGACGCGAGCCGCGCGCTGTTCGGCCAGGGCGACCTCACCGCCCTCGACGCCGCCACGCTCGGCGCGGCCCTCGCCGAGGTTCCCCGCACCGAACTCGCGGGGCCGGCCGACGCGCTCCCGCCCGTGGTCGACCTCCTCGCCGCCAGCGGGCTGGTCGCCAGCAAGTCGGCGGCGCGCCGCACCGTCCAGGAGGGCGGCGCCTACGTCAACAACACCAAGGTGGCCGACATCGAGGCGCGGGTGCGCCCCGAGGACCTGCTCCACGGCCGCTACGTCGTCCTGCGCCGCGGCAAGCGGAACGTCGGCGGCGTGATCGTCACCGGCTGACCCCGCCGCGCACCGGTGCGGGCGCCCCTCGCGGGCGTCCCGCGCCGGTGCGCCGGCCGCCGTCCGGAATCTTTCTGCCGGACGGCGTGTTTAACGGCCCGAACGCAGGGGCAGGAAGATCCCCACAAGCGAACAACTGACCTACCGCGCGGACCCCCGCCACCCCCGGTGGTACCCCGGCCCGGCGCGAGCCCGGAGCGTACAGCCTGCCGCAAGGCCGTGGGCCCGATGACCAGGGCGTTCGTCCCTGGAGCAACGGGCGATTTGACGTCTCCGAGCGCGGAACCTATCGTTACATGGTCGTGGGACGGTGAACGGCGAGCGCGCCGTTCGAGCCGGACCACCCGATAACCACCCCGCGATTCCACGCACGAGCACTCGCTCGGGCTGGTAATCTCGTCTCTCGGATCTCCACCGAGGGAATTCGGGACCGTTTGCCGCCGCACTCGCGGAACCGCCGATTTGGCGGGAACGAGAACGGCTGGTAAATTCGGAGAAACAGAAC
>NZ_BCRK01000123.1 GCF_001552555.1 Nocardiopsis trehalosi NBRC 14201
GGGCGCCCGGCCCGGCCGCGGGTGGGGCCGTCTACCCCGTGCGGGCGGGGAGGCGACGCGGTTGCGGGTACGCGGGCGAGGCGACCACGGGCGCGGTCCCGTAGGGTCGGCCGGATGATCTCGGAGACGCGCATCTGCTTCATCGGCGACTCGTTCGTCCAGGGGGTCGGTGACCCGGAGTACCGGGGCTGGGTCGGGCGGGTGCTCCAGGCCACCGACGGCGAGGTGACGGCGTTCAACCTGGGGGTGCGGCGCGACACCTCCGCCGACGTGGTGCGCCGCTGCTGGGGGGAGGTCGGCCCCCGGGTGCGGCCCGGCGCCGACAACCGGCTGGTGGTGTCCTTCGGCAGCAACGACATGGTCGGGCAGGGCGGCGGGGTGCGCGTCGGCGCCGACCGGTGCCTGGACAACCTGTCCGCGCTCGTGGCGGAGGCCCGGCGGCGGGGGGTGGGGGTGCTGGTGGTGGGTCCGCCGCCGGTCGTGGGGGCGGGCGAGGGCCATCTGCGGCGCACCGTCGCGCTGGCCGAGCGCATGGCCGCCCGGTGCGAGGGGGCGGGGGTGCCGTTCGTCGACACGACCCGGGCGCTGGCCGCCGACCCCGTCTGGACGGGTGAGGCCGCCGCCGGGGACGGCGCCCACCCCGGTGGTGCGGGGTATGCGCGCCTGGCCGGCATCGTCGCGGCGGGTGCGTGGCACGACTGGGTCGCCGGGCGGTAGCCCGGGTGGCGCCTCGGGTGCGGTGGGGTGCGGCCGGGGCGGCGGTGCGAGGGCATTCGCGCGCCCCTGACCGCCGCCGCGGCGGGGCGGCGCGCGGCCGTGCCGCGCTCTTGGGCGGTAGCCTCGGCGCGAGGCGGCGGTCGCGGCCGCCACGACCACGGACCGGAGACGTATGAGCGCCCTCTACGACATCCCGCTGCGCACCCTGGACGACGCGCCCGCCACGCTGGGCGACTACAAGGGCACGGTCCTGCTGCTGGTCAACGTGGCCTCCCGGTGCGGGCTGACCCCGCAGTACGCGGGGCTGCAGCGGCTCCAGGAGCGCTACGCCGGGCGCGGGTTCACCGTGCTGGGGTTCCCGTGCAACCAGTTCATGGGCCAGGAGCCGGGCAGCGCCGAGGAGATCCGGACGTTCTGCTCGACCACCTACGGCGTCGACTTCCCCCTGTTCGCCAAGATCGAGGTGAACGGGGCGGGCCGCCACCCGCTGTACGCGGAGCTGACCCGCGCCGCCGACGCGGAGGGGGCGGCCGGCGACGTGCAGTGGAACTTCGAGAAGTTCCTGGTCTCGCCCCGGGGCGAGGTCGCGGGCCGGTTCCGGCCGGGCACCGAGCCCGAGGCGCCCGAGCTGCGCGCCGCGATCGAGGCCCTGCTGCCCTGACCCCGGGCCCGCGGCCCGGTCCGTCCGCCGGCCCTTACCCCCGCCGCCGGGCTGCGTCGCCCGGTCGCCGTGGGGGCCGTGCGGCGGGGCCGGCGGGCGGGTCAGGCCAGGCCGGCGTCGTGGGCCAGCAGCGCGACCTGGGTGCGGTTGTCCAGGTCGAGCTTGGCCAGGATGTGGGAGACGTGGGCCTTGACGGTGGCCACGCTCATGAACAGCTCGGCGGCGATCTCGGCGTTGCTGCGGCCGTGCGCCACCGCGAGGGCGACGTCGTGCTCGCGCGGGCTCAGGGCGTCCAGTGCGGCGCGGGCGCGCTGGTGGGCGCCGGCCTGCACGGCGGCGCGGTCCATGAGGCGGCGGGTGATGCGGGGGGACAGGACGGGTTCGCCGTCGGCGACCCGGCGCACCGCGCGCACGATGTCGGCGGGCGGGGTGTCCTTGAGCAGGAACCCGGCCGCGCCCGCGCGCAGCGCGTGCAGGATGTCGGCGTCGGCGTCGAAGGTGGTCAGGACGAGGACCTCGGGCGGGCGGGGGCCCTGGCGCAGCCGGCGGGTGGCGGTGATGCCGTCGACGCGGGGCATGCGCAGGTCCATCAGGACGACGGCGGGGGCGTGCGCGGCGGCGGCGGCCAGGGCGGTGCCGCCGTCGTCGGCCTCGCCCACGACGGCGATGCCGTCGGCGCCGTCGAGCATCATGGTCAGCCCGGCGCGGACGAGGGGGTCGTCGTCGACGACGAGGACGCGCAGCGGGGGGTTCACAGCGGCCATGGTAGCCGGGCGTGCAGGTGGAACCCGTCGGCGCCGAGGCGGTGGTCCAGGCGGCCGCCCGCCAGGCGGACGCGTTCGGTGAGGCCGATCAGGCCGGTGCCGGCGCCGGGCGGCGGGGCGGGCGCGGCGGGGGCGGGCGGGGGGTTGCGCACGTCGACGTCGAGTCCGGTGCCGGGGCCGCCGGCCACGGCGACCCGCACGGGGCGGCCGGGGGCGTGCTTGCGGGCGTTGGTGAGGGCCTCCTGGACGACCCGGTAGGCGGCGCGGCCGCTGCCGGGGGGCGGGGCGGCGGTGGCGGGCAGGGCGGTGTCGAGGTCGACGCGCTGGCCGGCGGCGCGGGCCTGGCCGACCAGGTCGGGCAGGTCGGCGAGGACGGGCGGGGGCCGGTGGGCCGCGGTGGCGCCGTCGGGGGTGTCGTCGTCGCGCAGCACCGCGATGACGTCGCGCAGCTCCTCCAGCGCCTCGTGCACGCCGGCGCGGACCACGCCGGCGGCGCGGGCGAGCCGTTCGGGGGGCGCGTCGGGGCGGTACTCCAGGGCCCCGGCGTAGGTGGCGAGCAGGGACAGGCGGTGGGCGAGGACGTCGTGCATCTCGCGGGCCAGGCGGGTGCGTTCGAGGGCGCGGGCCTCGGCGACGCGGCGGCCCTGCTCGGCCTCGGCGCGGTCGGCGCGCTCGCACAGGGAGGCGATGAGGGCGTGGCGGGTGCGGTCGAGGGCGCCCCACCCGACCAGGGCGCCGTACCCGGCGGTGACGAGCAGCAGCCACCAGCCGTAGGTGATGCCGCCGGTGGGGTGCGGCAGCCCTTGGGCGGCGTGGGCGGCGATGCCGGCGGCGGCGAGGGCGGCCGCTGCGGGCAGGGGGTGGCGGCGGGCGGTGAGCAGCGCGCCGAGGGAGGCGGCGGGGGTGGCGGCGCCCGACAGCGCGGCGGCGGCGGTCAGGGCGAGGCCGGTCCCGGCGGGGCGGCGCAGCAGCAGGGGCACGGACAGGCACGCGGCGGCGCCCACGGCGGCGTCGGCCCACAGCGGCCACGCGGGGTCGGGGGTGCTCCAGTGGCCGGCCAGGGTCAGGGCGGTCAGGACGGCCACCGCCAGTGCGGCGGCGGCGGTGGCCGCGGCCGTGGGTGCGGTGGTCGGGGCGGGGGTGGGCGGTGCGCAGGTGCGCGCGTCGGCGTCGCCGTTCACCCGGCCAGCCTAGGAGCGGGGCGGGGGTGGCCGCATCCGACCGAAGTCGGTGGCGGCCGCGACCGGGGTGGGGGGCGGGGCCGCCGTCGGCCCGATGCGGCGGCGGGGGCGCGGCGGTGAGGGTGGGGGTGTGCGGCGGGCCGGAGGGGTCCGCCCGGCGGGGCGCCCGAGGGCGGCCCCGCGCCGAGAGGAGGACACGTGTCCGATGTGGATGTCGACGCCGTGACGGGCGGGGCCGACGCTGGTGGGCGGGGCCGCCGGGCCCGGGGTGTGCGGCGCGCGGTGGTGGTGGGTGCCGCCGCTGCCGCGGCGCTGGCCGTGTGGGTGGCGGCCGTCCCGGTGGGCGGGGTGGAGCTGGTGGCGCGCACGGGTGGCGTGATGCGGCCGGTGGGGGCGGTGGCGGTCGTCGCCGCGGCCCTGGCCGCCGGGCTGGCGGGGTGGGCGTCGCTGGCGGTGCTGGAGCGGTGGCTGCGGCGGCCGGGTCGGGTCTGGGCGGCGTGCGCGGCGTCGCTGGCCATCGCGTCGGCGACCGGACCGTTCGGTGCGGCCGCCGACGCGATGGCCCTGGTGGTGCTGCTGGCCCTGCACGCCGCGGTGGCGGCGGTGCTGGTGGCGGGGCTGGGGCGCACGGCGTGCGCCTGCTGACGCCCTCAGCCGGGGGTGGTGGTCAGGGCGTGCGCCGGGCACATGTCGACGGCCCGGCGCACCGCGCCGTGCAGGGCGGGCGGGGGTGCGGCGTCGCGCACCCGGACGCGGCCGTCGGTGTCGTCCTGGTCGAAGACCTCGGGGGCGGTGAGGGCGCACATGCCCGATCCGGCGCAGCGGGTGCGGTCGGCGTGGACCCTCACGCGGGCCCCCAGGTGACGGGCAGCGCGTGCACGCCGTAGACGACCATGTCGTCGCGCAGCGGGACGTCGGCGGGGTCGGCGGCCAGGCGCAGGTCGGGGAAGCGGCGGAACAGGGCGGGCAGGGCGACGCGCAGTTCGACGCGGGCGAGCTGCTGGCCCAGGCACTGGTGGACGCCGTGGCCGAAGGCGAGGTGGCCGGCGGCGGGGCGGGTGAGGTCGAGGGTGTCGGGGTCTGCGATGTGCTCGGGGTCGCGGTTGGCGGTGGGCAGGGAGACCATGACGGACTCGCCCGCCGCGACGCGCACCCCCTCCAGTTCGACGTCGGTCAGGGCGCTGCGGACCGTGCCGGGGACGACGGGCAGGTAGCGCAGCAGCTCCTCCACGGCGTCCTCGGAGGTGGCGGGGTCGGTGAGGGGGGCGGTGGGCACGCCGTCGCGCAGGAGGGTGAAGGCGCCCAGGGCGATCACGTTGGCGGTGGTGTCCAGGCCGCCGCCCAGCAGGAGCAGGGCGAGGTTGACGAGTTCGGCGTCGGTGAGGTCGGGGCCGTCGGTGATGAGGCCGCCGAGGATGTCCTCGCCGGGGTCGGCGCGCTTGGCGGTGATGAGGTCGCCCAGCAGGGTGGTGACCGCGCCGAGGTGGCGCTGCCGGTCGGCGGGGGGCGTGTCCTGGTGGGAGGCGGCGGTGATGTCGGCGCGGAACTTCTCGCGGGCGTCGTCGGGGACGCCGAGCATCTCGCAGATGACGAGGGCGGGGATGGGCACGGCGTAGTCGCGGACGAGGTCGGCGGGGGCGCCGGCGGCGGCCATGCGGTCGAGGTGGTCGCCGGTGATGGCGGTGATGCGGTCGGTGAGGCGGCGCATGCGGCGCACGGTGAACTGGCCGGTGAGCAGGTGGCGGTAGCGGGTGTGGTCGGGCGGGTCCATGCCGATGAACATGCCGGGTGCGGCGGGCGGCAGGGGGACGGGGCTGGTCCAGGTGCTGCGCAGTTCCTGGCGGGCGCTGAAGCGGGGGTCGGCCAGGACGGCGCGGACGGTGGCGCGGCGGGTGACGACCCAGCCCACTTTGCCGTCGGTGAAGCGGACGCGGGCGATGGGGCGGCCCTCGCGCAGGGCGAGCAGCTCGCGCGGGGGGTGGACGGCGTCGGTGGGGGCGAGCGGGAGGGTGATGGGTTCGGTGTCGGTCATGGTGTCCTCGCCGGGAGCGGGTCGTCGGGGTGGTGGTGCGGGCCGGGTGCGCGGCCCCGCGCCCCCATAAGACTACATCGAGTGTAAGTTTGCAATGGAGGTAACTTTATCCAGGGTGTAAAATTCCCGTATGGACGAGTCACGGCGCGAGCGCAAGAAGCGGCAGACCCGGCGGCTGCTGGCCGAGACGGCCCTGCGGCTGTTCGCCGAGCAGGGCTATGAGGCCACCACCGTCGCCCAGATCGCCGCGGCCGCCGACGTGGCCACCAAGACCTTCTTCAACCACTTCCGCAGCAAGGAGGACGCGCTGCTGGACGACGCCCGGCGCCGCAACGAGGTCCCGCTGCGCGTCATCGCCGACCGCCGCCCCGGCGAGGGCGTGGCCGACCTGCTCACCCGGGTCTACGACGCGATGCTGGCCGACTTCCGCGAGGAGGGCGTGGGCGGGCGCGACCCCGCCCTGGTCGAGACCTACACCCGGCTCGTCATGACCGTGCCCGCCCTGCAGGCCCGCGCCCTGCACCAGGTGTTCGACCTCCAGCGCGAACTCGCCGCCGCGCTGCGCGCCGCCTTCCCCGACGACCTGGACGACATCGGCGCCGCCGCCGCGGTGGGCGCCATGGTCGGCGCCGTCCAGGCCACCGGCCTGGCCGCCCTGGAACGCGGCGACCGCGAGGAGGACCTGCTGGCCGCCATGCGCCGCGGCCTGGACACCGCCCTGGACGGCCTGCGCCCCCGCTGACCCCCTGCGCCTCGTCGATCTCGGCGTCGTCGGGGTAGGGGAGCGGTCCCACACCCCCGACAACGTCGAGACCGACGCCACGGGGGCGGGTTCCACGCGCGCGCCGCGCCGGGCGCGCCCCGCGGTGCCGGGGCGGCCGCCGGTCAGCGGGTGGGGGCGGTGCCGGTCACGGCCGCTCGCCGGCGGGCCGGGCCAGGAGGGCGGCGAAGCCGTCGAGGTGGCGGGCCAGGGAGTACTCGAACAGCCCGTCCAGGTCGCCCGCCGTCTCCGGCGGGGCCTGCGCCAGCAGCGGGAAGCGGCCGTCGGCCAGGAGTTCGGCCGAGCGCCGGCGCTGGGCGAGCCGCCACGCGTCCAGGCTCACCCCCGTCTCCTGCTCCACCTCGACCTCCTGCGCCAGCGCCAGCCCGGCGCTGACGACCAGCGCGTGCAGCGTCAGCGCCTCGCGCAGCCGCGTGCCCGGGGACAGCCCCAGCCCGTCGAGCGCCCGCAGGGTCCACTCGGTGTGGGCCGCCATGCTGGGCACCATCAGCGGGCGCGTGAACGAGACGGCGCGCGGCAGCCACAGGTGGCGCAGGCACAGCCCCCAGTGCAGCCGGGCGATCAGTTCGAGCCCGGCCCGCCACCCCGCAGGGCCCGGGTCGGGCAGGTCGACCTCGCCGAAGGCGGTGTCGACCATCTGCTCCACCAGGTCGTCCTTGGTGGGCACGTGCCGGTACAGCGACATCGGGCCGACGCCGAGCTCGGCCGCGAGCCGGCGCATGGACACCGCCTCCAGCCCTTCGACGTCGGCGACCGCGATGGCCGTGGCGACGACCCGGTCGCGCCCCAGCGGCCGGCGGGACGCGTCGGGCCGGCGCGCCGGGGAGCCGCCCGGTGCCGGCCGCGCCCGGCCGGCGCGGGCGGCGACCACCGTCCCCGAACCCACGTGGGTCTCGACCAGGCCGTCGTCGCGCAGGTCGGCGATGACCTTGGTGGCGGTGGCCACCGCCACGCCCCACTGCTGCGCGATCTGGCGGGTGGAGGGCAGGCGCTCGCCGGGCCGCAGCTCCCCCGACAGGATGCGGGCGCGGATCTGCGCGGTGATCCGCCGGTAGGGCGGTTCGGGGTGCTGCGGTGGCGGCATGGAGGCCTCCCGGTCGAAAGCGCTGAACACCCCGAGTGTACTAGTCCACTCGGGGTGCGGGTAGGACACTTCCATCGCCGACGATTCCCCTGTAGAGAGGGCATGTGGCTACGCTGGCCACATGACAACGACTACACCGTACGCATCGGTGCGGCGGGTCGGCGGCGACGAGCTGCCGACGGTGCTGGGCGTCCTCACCGAGGCGTTCTCGCACGACCCCCTCTCCGGCTGGCTCTTCCCCGATGAGCGGGAGCGCGGCCGGCTGCTGGAGCACTTCCATTACCCGCTGCTCGCCCACCCGGCGGGCGAGTGCTACCTGACCGGCGGCGGCGAGGGCGCCGCGGTGTGGCTGGCGCTGCCGGCGGGCGGGGGCGCGCCGGAGGAGCCGCAGGCGCCCGAGGCGGGCTCGCTGTTCGGGGAGGGCGCGGCGCGCCTGCGGGCCCTGGGCGAGGCGCTGGCCGGGCGCCACCCCCGCACCGCGCACCTGTACCTCGCGTGCATGGGGGTGGCGGCCGAGCACCGGGGCGCCGGACTCGGCTCGGTGCTGCTGCGCCACCGGCTGGAGCGGGCCGACGCCGAGGGGGCCACCTGCTACCTGGAGGCGAGTTCGCCGCGCAGCCGCGCCCTGTACCTGCGCCACGGGTTCGCCGACGACGGCGCGCCGGTGCGCGTGGCCGACGCCCCGCCCCTGTGGCCCATGCTGCGCCGGCCCCGCTGAGGCGCCCCCGACCCCCGCACCGCACCCCCGGCGCGCGGCCGGAGCCGCCGCGCGCGACCCACGGACACGGAAAAGAGCACCACGATGACAACGAGCACCACCGCTTCGCCCGGCGCCCGGCGGACCCCCACCCTGGTCTTCGTCCACGGCACCAACTCCTCGTCCTCCTCTTGGGCGGGGGCGGTCCGCGAACTCACCCTGCGCGGGTACCGCGCGGTCGCCCTCGACCTGCCCGGGCACGGCGACGAGGGGTTCTTCCCCCGCTCCTACCAGGCCCCGCAGGACCCGGCGGCGCTGGCGGTCGAGCCGTCCGCGCTGGCCGGCCTCACCCCCGAGGACTACACCGACCACGTCGTGGCGGCCGTGCGCCGCGCCCACCGCTTCGGGCCGGTCGTCCTGGTCGGCTCCAGCCAGGGCGGCGTCACCCTGAGCCGCGTCGGCAACGCCGTCCCCGACCTGCTGGCGCGGGTGGTCTACGTCGCGGCGTACTGCTGCGTGGACCTGCCGAACATGAACGCCTACATGGCCGAGCCGGAGAACCGCGAGAGCCTGGTCGGCAACGTGCAGGCGGCGCTGGCGGGCGACCCGGCGAAGCTGGGTGTGGCCCGCGTCAACTGGCGCACGGCCGACCCGGAGCTCATCGACGGCATCCGGGAGTGCCTCGCCGGCGGCTTCACCGAGGAGGCGACGCACCGGATGCTCAACATGCTGGAGCCGGACGAGCCCGTCGCCATCCCCCAGGCCGACGCCCGGGGCAGGGCGGACGCCTGGGGCCGCGTGCCCCGCACCTACGTGCGCTTCACCGGGGACCGGCTGATCCCCCCGGCGCTGCAGGACCGGTTCATCGCCGAGGCCGACCGCCTGACCCCGGACAACCCGACCGACGTGCACAGCGTCGACGCCCCCCACGTCGGCCCCTTCCACCTGCCCGAGCTGGTGGACATCCTGGCCGGCCTCGCCGAGCGCGCCGGCCGCTGAGTCGCCGATCACCGACCGCCGACCGCGCCGCCGGGGCGGGGTGCCGAACGGGCACCCCGCCCCGGCGGTCGTCGTGCTCCGGGGCCCCGGCGTTGAGCAACTCGGGTTGACTATCTCCGATTTAGTCAACTACGGTTGCTTACATGTCCGTTGAGCACCCGATGTCCGCGGAGACCGCCGACCGGCTGGCCGCCGTCGCCGCGCTGCGCCGCCTGGCCGACCGGCTGGAGGACGCCGCCGTCGAGGAGGCCATGCGCACCGGCTGGAGCTGGCCGCAGGTCGCCGAGGCCCTCGGCGTGACCCGCCAGGCGGTCCACAAGAAGCACGCCAAGCGGCTCATCGCCGCCGGTGTCCGGCTGAGGAGGCGCTGACCGATGACCGCGTTCGACCACTACCTGCACGCCATGCTCCTGGAGGGCGGCGAGATCGCCCGCGCCGACGGGTCGGCCACCATCGAGGCCCACCACCTGCTGCTGGCCATCGCCGCCGGCGGCGACCCCGCCAGCCGCGCGGCCCTGGCCGCCGTCGGCCTCGACCACGACGGCCTGCGCGCCGCCCTGGACGGGGAGTTCGAACGCAGCCTGGCCGCCGTGGGCGTGCACGTCGCGGCCGCCGACCTGCCCCGGCCCGGCCCGGCGCCCGACACCCCCCGCATGGGCGCCTCCACCCGGCTCGCGCTGGACCGGGCCTTCTCCCGGGTGGCGCGCAAGAAGGACCTGCGCCCCGCCCACGTGCTCCTGGGCATCGCGGCGGCCGAGGTCGGCACCGTTCCGCGCGCCCTGGCCGTGGCCGGGGTCGACCGCGCCGAGCTGCTGGCGCACGCCCTGGCGGCCGCCACCGACGGGGCCGACGGCACCTGACCACCGCGCTCCCGCCCCCCTCCCCCCGTGCGCCCGAGAGCGCCATCGAACGAAGGCCGAAGGCCCCCCATGCTCGGTGACGACGCCCCCCGCCCCCCACTGCCCCGCGCCGCGCCCGCCGAGGCGCGCGCCCTGGCCCCCGACCTCGCCCGCGGCGCGATGCTGCTGGCGATCGCGCTCGCCCACGTCCCGGTGTTCACCACCGGCGCCGGGACCGCCGTCCTGGACACGGCCACCGACCTCGCCGCCTCGCTGCTGGTGGTCGACCAGGCCCGGCCGATGTTCGTGTTCCTGTTCGGGTACGGCATCGGCCAGCTCCTGCGCCGCCGCACCGCCGCCGGGGCCGACCCCGGCGAGCCGCGGCGGCTGCTGCGCCGGCGCGGGTTCTGGCTGCTGGTGCTGGGCGCCGCGCACGCCGCCCTGCTGCCGCTGGACATCCTCGCCACCTACGGGGCCGCGCTGCTGATGTTCGGCGCGCTGGTGCGGGCCCGCGACGCCGCGCTGCTGTGGACGGCCGGCCTCGCCCTGGTCCCGGGGACCGCGGTCGTCGCCGCCGCCAAGGCCGCCGCCGGATCGGCCGACGCCGCCGACCTCATGGTGGCGGCGCTGCCCGGCGACCCGCTGTCGTATGTGGCCGCCAACCTGATGTGGTGGCCGCTGGAGACGCCCCTGTCCACGCTGACCGTGCTGCCCGGCATGCTGCTGGGGCTGTGGGCCGCCCGCCGCGGCCTGCTCGACGACCCCGTGCGCCACGCGGCCCTGCTGCGGCGGGCGGCGGTGTGGCTGTTGGCGGCGGCCCTGGCCGCACGGGCGCCGTCCGCGCTGGCGGCCGCGGGCCTGTGGGAGGCGGGGCCGGGCGGCGCGGTGTGGGCGGCCGCCGTGGCGCACGCCCTGGGCGGGTACGCCGGCGGCGTGGGGCTGGCCGCCGCCGTCGGCCTGGCGGCGGCGCGCCTCGGGCCGGAGCCCGGCCCGTTCGCGCGCACCGTCGCCGCCCTGGGGCAGCGGTCGCTGACGTTCTACCTGGCGCAGTCGGTGGTCATCGCCGCCCTGTTCCTCCCGTTCACCCTGGACCTGGGCGGCGCCCTGGGTCCCGCCGCCGGGGCCGCGATCGCCCTCGCCATGTGGGCGGCGTCGCTGGGCGCGGCCGAGGCGCTGCGCCGCGCCGGGCGGCGCGGCCCCGCCGAGGTGCTGCTGCGCCGCCTGGTCAACGGGCGACCGCCCGCGCGGGCGGCGGCGGGCCGGAGCACCGGCTGAGGGCGGCCGCCGGCGGGTCCGGCGCGACCGGCGCCCCTACCTGACAGAAGGTGTCAGGTACGGGTCCCAGGATGGGGTACCGGTCGGCGCCGACGGCGGCGCCGCGGCGACGGAACAGGACGGACGAGAACACCGATGCGCGAAACACCCGGAGACCTCGATGCGCTGCAGGCGCTCCTCGACGCCTCCCTCACCCGGTCGACCGCCCACCTGCGCTCGATCATCACCGCCGAACGCACGCTCACCGCGCGGCAGCTGACCCGGGTCCTCGACGGCATGTGCACCCTGGCCCTGTCCACGGTGACGGCGAAGGGCGAGCCGCGCATCAGCGGGGTGGACGGGCACTTCCTGTGGGGCAGGTGGTACTTCGGCACGGCGCGCGACGCCGCGAAGGCGCGCCACATCGCGGCGCGGCCCGCCGTCAGCGTCGCGCACATGCGCGGCGAGGACCTGGGCGTGTTCACCCACGGCACGGCGGAGGTCCTCAACCCCCTGGACGGGGAGCCCGACGCGCAGTGGCCGGAGGTGCTCGCCTACCTCAAGGGCACCTACGGCGACGACGCCTTCGCGTGGGACCGCGAGGTGGTCTACTACCGGCTGCGCCCGCACTGGATGTCGGTGTTCGCCCCCGACGCCGGCAAGCTGCTCCCGGCCTCCCGGCCGTGAGCGGCGGCGCGGGCCCCGCCGCCGCGCGCGCGGCGCGGGCCGGGCGGCGGGAGGCGGACGCGGCCGCGCGGTGCGCGGCGGCCGAGGGCGCCGGCACCATCGAGGTGGTGGGGGCGCGCACCCACAACCTGCGGGACGTGTCGGTGAGCATCCCCAAGGGGCGGCTCGTCGCCTTCACCGGGGTGAGCGGCAGCGGCAAGACCTCGCTGGCCGTGGACACCCTGCACAGCGAGGCCCAGCTGCGGTACCTGGAGGGGCTCTCCCCGTTCATCCGGCAGTACATCACCCAGCGCGACCGGCCGCAGGTCGACCGCATCCGGGGCCTGGGCGCGACGCTGGCGGTCGACCAGCGCCGCCTCAACCGCAACCCCCGCTCCACGGTCGCCACGATCACCGGCATCGACGGGCACCTGGGGCTGCTGTACTCGCGGCTGCCCGCGATCGGCGCCGACCCGGCGGCGGGGCCGGGCGCCGCGCCCGTCTCCACCGCCCACTTCGACCGCGCCGCGCCCGAGGGCGGCTGTACGGACTGCCACGGGGTGGGCGGGCGGTGGAGGGCGCACGAGGACCTCGTCATCACCCGCCCCGAGCTTCCGCTCTTCGCCGGGGCCTCGCCCTGGTTCGCCAAATGGCGGTCGGGGGAGCACGCGTTCGTGCCGGCGTTCGCCGAGCAGCGGGGCGTGGACCTGGGCCGGCCGTGGCGGTCCCTGCCGGAGGACTTCCGCCGCTGCGTGCTGTACGGCACCGGCGACGAGCCCGTCGAGGCGACCGTCGACATGACCAACCGCAACGAGTCGGCCGTGGTGACCTACACGTCGAGCCGGCCGCTGCGGGGCGCGCTCGCCGAGGTGGAGCGCGTGTACGCCAACGCCGGGACGCCCGCCGCCAAGCAGCGCTACCTGCCGTACATGCGCAAGCGGCCCTGCCCGACCTGCGGCGGCAGCGGGTACGGCCGGACGGCCCGCACGGTGCGGCTCGGCGGCCTGGCCTACCCCGACCTGGTCGCGGTGGAGGTGAGGGAGGTGCGCGACTGGGCCGAGCGCGTGGCGCGGGACCTGGACGCCCGGCGGCGCGAGGTGGCCGAGCCGCTGCTGGCGGACCTCGGCCGCAGGCTCGGCCTGCTCGACCGGCTCGGCCTGTCCCACCTCCAGCTCTCCCGGAGCGCGGCGACGCTGTCCGGGGGCGAGCTGCAGCGGACCCGGCTCGCCGCCCAGCTCGGCACCGAGCTCAGCGGCATCACCTTCGTGCTGGACGAGCCCGGGGCGGGCCTGCACCCGGCGGACAAGGCGCACCTGCTCGACATCGCCCTGGAGCTGCGCCGCGCCGGCAACACGGTGCTCCTCGTGGAGCACGACCCGGAGCTGATCGCGCGGGCGGACTGGGTGGTCGACATGGGCCCCGGGGCGGGCCGCCTCGGCGGTGAGGTCCTGGTGGCGGGGCCGCCCGCCGCGGTCGCCGCCCATCCGGCCTCGCCCACCGGCCGCCACCTGTCGGGCGGCGGGCCGCGGCTGCGCCGGGACCGCCGCCCCGTCGGGGCGGGGACCGCCTGGGTGGAGCTGCGCGGTGTGCGGGCCCACAACGTGGCCGCGGAGCGCCTGCGCCTGCCCGCCGGCCGGCTCACCTGCCTGACCGGGGTGAGCGGCAGCGGCAAGAGCAGCCTGCTCGCCGCCCTCGCGGAGGGCGCGGCGGCCGCCCTGGGCGGGGCGGCGACCGACGCGGTGCGCGAGGCGGACGGCCTGGCCGGGTTCGGCTGGGTCGCCGTGGTCGACCAGGAACCGCTCGGGCGCACGCCCCGGTCCAACCCGGCCACCTACAGCAAGGCGTTCGACCTGATCCGCCGGCTGTACGCGGAGACCGACGCGGCCCGCGAACGCGGGGTCGACGCCTCCTGGTTCAGCTTCAACACCGCGGGCGGCGGCCGCTGCGCGACCTGCGCCGGCCACGGCCGCACCCTGGTCGACATGCACTTCCTGCCGGACGTGTGGGTGGTGTGCGACGCCTGCGAGGGGCGGCGCTACCGGCCGGAGGCCCTGGAGATCACCTACCGCGGGCTCAGCGTCGACCAGGTGCTGGAGCTGACCGTGGCCGAGGCCGTGGAGCACTTCCCCGGACCCGCGCGCCTCGCGGAGACCCTGGGCGCCCTGCACCGGGTCGGGCTCGGCTACCTCCGCCTCGGCCAGAGCGCCACGGAGCTGTCCGGCGGCGAGGCGCAGCGGCTGCGGCTGGCGGCGGCGATCCAGCGGGGGACCGCTGGCCGGGGGGACGGCCTGGTCGTCCTCGACGAACCCGTGTCGGGGCTGCACCCCTCGGACGTGCAGCGGGTCGTGGACGCGCTCGACGCGCTGCTCGATTCGGGCGGCACCGTCGTCGTGGCCGAGCACGACATCGCCGTCGCCGCCGCCGCGGACTGGGTGGTCGACCTCGGTCCGGGGGCCGGGCCCGACGGGGGCGCGGTGGTCGCGCAGGGCACCCCCGACGGCGTCGCCGCCGCCGACACCCCGACCGCCGGGTTCCTGCGGCGCTACGCGGCGGGGCTGCCGCTGCTCGGCGCCCCCGAGGCCGCGCGGAACTGACCCGCTCCGCCCGCCCACCGGGGCGTGTGCCCCGGTGGGCGGGGCGCGGGGTCAGGCGGCGGGGGCCTGGTAGAGGAGGGTGTAGCGCCAGAACAGGCGGCGGCGGATGCGGGCGCCCGGCAGCTCCCGGGCGGCGGCGGAGCGGATCTCGGCCAGGGTCTCGCGCGGTTCGGCCGTGGGCGCGCTCATGTGCGGCGGCGGTCCGTCGGCGACGGCCGGGTGGCGCAGCAGCCCCATGACCGGGTTGGCGGCCGCCGCCGCCACCCCGGTGAGCAGGTCGGCGGGGCCCGAGGCGCGGTAGCAGCCCACGATCACCAGGCGCCCGCCGGGGGACAGGCAGCCGCGCAGCTCGCGCAGCGTCGCCGCCAGCGGCAGGTGGTGCAGGACGGCGACCAGGGTCACGGCGTCGTAGCGCCGCAGCGGGTCGCGGTCGGCGAAGGCGCCGTGGACGACGGTGACCCCGGTGTCGCCGGCGAAGCGCTCCTCGGCGGCGCGGGCCGTCGCCGGGTCGGGCTCCAGCGCGGTGACCTCGGCGCCCCGGCGGCGCAGCAGCGCCGCGAGGTTGCCGGTGCCGCAGCCGACGTCGAGCACATGGCGGGCCCCGGCCACGCGGCCGGCCACCCAGGGGGCGTAGTGGTCGTTGTGGCTCCAGGGGTGCCGCCGGTTGAAGCGGTGCAGGAGGGTCAGCGCCATGGCGCCACCGTAGCGGGGGCGCGGGGGTGTCCCGACCGAAGCGGGCGCCGGCACCGCGCCCGACAGGCCGCGCCGCCCGCGTGCGGGCGGCGCGGCCCCGGGGTCACAGGCCCAGGTCGCGCACCAGGCGGGACCGGGAACGGGCCCCCACCACCGACGCCACCGGCTCGCCGTCGCGGAACACCATCAGGGTGGGCGCCGACAGCACGTTGTAGGCGGCGGCGGTGCGCGGGCTGCGGTCGACGTCGACGGCGACGACGCGCAGCGTCCCCGCGCGCTCGGCGGCCAGGTCGGCCAGGATCGGGGCCACCATCCGGCACGGCGGGCACCACTCGGCGGTGAAGTCGACCAGGACGGGGAGGGGGGAGTCGAGGACGGTGGCGGCGAAGTCGGCGTCGGTGACCTCGTCGAGGTGGGCGGTCGCGGGCATGGCGGAATCCCTTCCGGTGGGGCGGGTGGAGAACGGGGACCGGCGCCGGGCGGCGCGGCGGTCGGGAACGGGTCGGCGGGGGCCGGCCGTGCGGCCGGTCAGGGCCGGGTCAGCGGGGCCGGGGGGCGGCGGCGGGCGGGGTGAACGCGCACAGCGGCGCGGGGGCGGCGCCCGGCGCGTCCAGCGGCGCGCCCGCCTCCGCCCGCTCCAGGCGCCCGCGCAGGTCGTCGCGGATCGCCGCCAGGTCGTCGATGCAGGCGTCGAGATGGGCGATGCGGGCCCGGTAGGCGTCCAGCGACGCGGTGCACACCGGGGCCGCCGGGTCGCCGGCGCGCAGGCACTCCACGAACGGCCGGGTCTCCTCCAGCTCGAAGCCGAAGCCCTGGAGCAGGCGGATCTGGCGCAGCAGCCGCAGGTCCTCGCCGGTGTAGGAGCGGTGCCCGTTGGCGTCGCGCCGCGCGGTGATCAGCCCGCGCGCCTCGTAGTAGCGCAGGGTGCGCGTGGTCGTCCCGGCCAGCGCCGCCAGCTCCCCGATCCGCATCGGTCCTCCGCCTCCTCGTGCCCCTCGTGGGATCACGGTAGACCTTGACGCCGACGTCAACGCCAGCGGCGGGCGCGCCCGGTCGGGCGGGGCGCCGGGGCCTGGCGCGTCACAGGCCGAACAGGCGGGCGGCGTTGTCGTGGCAGACGGCGCGCAGCCAGTCGGTGCCCAGGCCGGTGCGCTCCAGCGCCCGCAGCGCCTCCGGGTAGGGGTAGGGGATGTTGGGGAAGTCGGTGCCGAGCAGGACGCGGTCGCCCAGGGCGGCCAGGCGGGGCAGGGCCGCGCGCGGGAACGGGGCGTCGGCCTCGGTGAACGCGGTGAACGCCATGGTGGTGTCGAGCAGCAGCGCGGGGTGGCGTTCGGCCAGGGCGAGGAACTCGGTGTACTCGGGCATGCCCAGGTGCGCCACGACCAGGCGCAGCCGGGGGTGGCGGTCGAGCAGCCGCCCGATGCGGTCGGGCCCGGTGAAGGGGCCGGGGACCGGGCCGGACCCGCAGTGGGTCACCACCGGGGTGCCGGTGTCGGCGAGCAGGCCCCACACCGGGTCCAGGACCGGGTCGAGCGGGTCGAACGCGCCCACCTGGAGGTGGCACTTGAACACGCGGGCGCCCTGCTCCAGGGCGCGGCGGGCGTCGTCGGGGGCGCTCGGTTCGGCGAAGAACGTGGCGGTGTGCAGGCAGTCGGGGGTGCGGGCGGCGAAGTCGGCGGCCCAGTCGTTGAGCCAGCGGGCCATGGCCGGGCGGTGCGGGTAGAGCATGGCGGTGAAGGCGCGCACCCCGAAGCCGCGCAGCAGTTCCAGCCGCCGGTGCTCCTCGGTGCGGTAGGTGATGGGCCAGCTGCGGCCCACCAGGGGGCCCGCGGTGTCGAAGTAGGCCCACACCTTGGTCAGGACCCGCTCCGGCATGAAGTGGGTGTGCACGTCGATGAGGTGGTCCAGGCCCAGTTCCGCGCGGAAGGCGGCCGCCTCGGCGCGCTCGGCCGCGGCCCGGCGCCCGGCGGGGCCGTCGGGGTCGGCGCCGCTGTGTGTCACAGCGGGGTGAGGACGCAGAACTCGTTGCCCTCGGGGTCGGCGAGGACGGTCCAGGGCACGTCGCCCTGGCCGAGGTCGACGTCGGTGGCGCCCAGCGCCCGGACGCGGTCGGCCTCCGCCGCCTGGTCGTCGCCGGGGTAGGGCCGCAGGTCGAGGTGGACCCGGTTCTTCACCGTCTTGGCGTCGGGGGTGCGGACGAACTCCAGGTAGGGGCCGGTGCCCGTCGCGGAGCGCAGCCGCGCGAGGGCGTCGCCGGCCTCGTGCACGGTCCAGTCCATGGCCGCGCCCCAGAACCCGGCCATGGCGCGGGGGTCCGCGCAGTCCACGACGACGGCGGCGATGGGCCCGGTGTCCCGGTAGACCGGGCGGGGCTCCAGCACGCAGAACTCGTTGCCCTCGGGGTCGGCGAGGACGGTCCAGGGCACGTCGCCCTGGCCCACGTCGGCGGGCGTCGCCCCGAGGTCGCGCAGGCGCGCGACCAGGTCCGCCTGGTGGGCGGGGGAGGTGGTGGCGAGGTCGAGGTGCACGCGGTTCTTCCCCGCCTTGGGTTCGGGGACGGCGAGGACGTCGATGAAGATCGCGGAGGGGTCGGGATAGGGGACGCCCTCGGGTTCGAGGTTGGTCACGCCGGGGGCCTCGCTGGAGAGGGTCCAGCCCAGGGCCTGCGCCCAGAACCGGCCGAGCGCGGGGTCGTCGCGGGCGTTCATCGCCACCTGCACCAGTCGCATCGCCATGGCGGCGATCCTACCGAGCGCCTTCCGGGCCGGTCACGGGCCGCCCGCACGCGTGGCGGCGCGGGGCTTGCACCCTCGCTATTCAGTGTTACTATCTAGCGGTACCTAGCACCACGGACTAGCTGCCGTGGGCGGGCCGGCCCCCGGGCGTCCGACGGCGTCCCGGCGGGCGCCGCCGCGGTCACCGGGCCGCGGCGCGCCCACGGGAGCCCGGCCGCACCGGCACCACCGGTGCCCCGCCGACCCGTCCGCGCGGGCCGCCCCACCCACCACCACCAACGCAAGGAGACCCCCCATGGGACACGGCGACAACGGCATCTCCGCACGAGGGCTGCGCCGCGTGCGCGCCACCCTGGAGCGCCACGTCGACTCCGGCAAGATCCCCGGCGTCGTCGCCCTGGTCGGCCGGGGCGAGCAGGCCCACGTCGAGGCCCTGGGCACGATGCGCCACGACGGCGGCGCCCCGATGGCCCGCGACACCATCTTCCGCATGGCCTCCACCTCCAAGCCGCTCGCGGTCGCACCGGTCATGGTGCTGCTGGACGAGTGCCGGCTGCGGCTGGACGACGCGGTCGACGAGTGGCTGCCCGAACTGGCCGACCGCCGGGTGCTCACCCGCCCCGACGGCCCCCTGGACGACACCGTCCCCGCCCGCCGGCCCATCACCGTCCGCGACCTGCTGACCTCCACCTTCGGCCTCGGCCTGGACATGACGGCCCAGGACTCCCCGATGATGCGCACCTTCTTCGAGAAGGGCGTCTACGGCACGGAGTGGCTGCTGCCGGACGCCGAGCCCGACGAGTGGATGCGCCGCCTCGGCGAACTGCCGCTCATGTACCAGCCCGGGGAGCGGTGGCAGTACAACCTCAGCAACGACGTGCTCGGCGTGCTCGTCGCCCGGGTCGCGGGCAGGCCGTTCGAGGAGTTCCTGCGCGAACGCGTCCTGGACCCGCTGGGCATGACGGACACCGGCTTCCACGTGCCCGCCGACAAGATGCACCGGTTCCCGCCGCTGTACGCCCCCCACCCCGAGACCGGGGAGTTCCTGGTGGGCGACGAGACGGTGGGCGGGCACCACAGCGCCCCGCCGGCGTTCCCCTCCTGCGGCGGCGGCATCGA
>NZ_BCRK01000124.1 GCF_001552555.1 Nocardiopsis trehalosi NBRC 14201
GGCCGGAGCGTCCGACGCACGCGGCCGCCCGCCGGTTCCGCGCCGGTCCGGACCCGCCGCGACCGGCGGCCGCGCGGCGCGCAGGTGAGGTCCGCGCACAGGGGGTAGGGGAGGGTCGGGCGGCGGCCGACCGACGCGCCGCCCCCGCCCCGCCGGCCGGCACCTCCTCGCCGGACGCGGGCGCGCGGCTTCGAGGACGACAGGGGCAGACCGATGGCCAGCATTCTCCGATGGCGGATGGCGAGCCGGGCGCGCGGACCGCTCACCGCACCCGTCCCGGCCGTGGACGTCGACCCCGACGGGCGCGGGGTCGTGGTCGTGGTCAACGTCAACTCCGGCGACTCCTCGGCGACGCTCCTCGGCGGCCCGGACCTGCCCGAGCGCGTGCGCGCCGCCCTGCCCGCCGCCGAGATCGTCGAGCCGGGCCCCGACGACGACCTCGCGGCGGCCATCGACGACGCGGCGCGGCGGTGCGACGTGCTGGCCGTGGCCGGCGGCGACGGCACGGTCAACCTGGGGGCGACGGCGGCGCTGCGCCATGACCGGCCGCTGCTCGTGCTGCCGGGGGGCACGTTCGACAACTTCGCGTCCACCCTCGGGATCTCCTCGGTGGAGGCGGCCGTCCTGGCGTACCGCGAGGGGCTCGTCGGCGCGGTGGACGTCGGCACGGTCGGCGACCGGCTGTTCCTCAACACCGCGTCCGTCGGCGCCTATCCGCGGCTGTTCGACCACCGGGAGCGGCTGCGGTCGCGGATGGGCAAGTGGGCGGCGTTCGCCGTCGCGGCGTGGACGGCGCTGCGCGAGGCCGACCCGACCGAGGTCGTCATCAACGGCCGCCGGATGCCGGTGTGGTGGGCGTTCGTCGGCAACGGGCGGCACCACACGCGGGCGCTGATCCCGAGCCGGCGCACCCGGCTGGACGACGGCCTGCTCGACATCCGGCTGCTGCGCGCCCGCAAGCGGTTCTCCCGCGTCCGGGTCACGCTCGACGTGCTGCTGGGCCACTGGGGGATCGGCGCCACCTACGCGCAGTGGCGGGCGGCGACGTTCACGGTGTCGGCCGCGTCGGGAACGCTGCGGCTGGCCTGCGACGGCGAGACCTTCGACGCGGGGTCCACGGCGACGTTCGGCAAGATCACCGGGCGGCTGCGTGTGTTCCACGCCCGGCCGCGGCGCTGATATGCGTCCGAGATAGGTTGATCGGCCCTTTGGAGTTGTCCGGGCGGGACCGCCCGGGCGCTCCTCGGCGTGCAATGCGCTGACCGGCCACAATCGGCCCCGAGAACGGGGCAACTTCTGCGGGTTTCCTGGGAAAGACCAGGTCAGCGCGGCCATGCCACGCCACTACGGGGGAAGCCGCGCAAAGTTAATACGATCACCACCTTTCCCTACAAATCCTCAGGTAGGTTTTCAAGGTCCGAAGGACACGTATCTGTTCTCCGGTTCCAGCAAAGGTGAAGCTCATGGGGTCAAGAATGATCAAGCGCGGCGCGGGCGAACCCGCGCCCGAGAAGCTCCGCCCGATACTCGACCGCGCGGCCGCCATCCCGGGGCTGGGCGACAAGTACGCGGCCGTCCTCGACTCCCCGTCGGCGCCGCGTTTCCGCGACCTCCCGGTGCTCAGCAGAAAGGACCTGCACCGGGCCGTGGACCACCTCCTGCACCACGATCCGGGCCGGTTGGAGGGCACCCTGCTCAACGTCACCGGCGGCACCCTGTCCGAGCCCCGGCTGGGTATCGTCCCCGAGGACATGTTCCTCGACCGCATCATGGAGCGGTGGAACCCGATCGACCCGGGCGACGTCCTGGTCAGCCTGTTCTCGGCCGGGCACATGTGGTCGGCGCACTACTTCCACAACGCGCTCGGCCGGCGCTCGGGCGCCTCCACCATCCCGTTCGAGACACCCGACGACGCCGATCTGGGCCGTTCCCTGGACTTCTACGCCCATCTGGGCGCCACCGCACTCGCGGCCACCCCGGACGCGATCCGCCGCATCCTCCGGTTCTGCGCCGCCACCGAGCGGCGGCTGCCGTGGCTGCGCAAGATCCTGTGGGCGGGCGCCGGGTTCGACGCCGCGACCGCCGAACTGCTGTCGCGCCAGTTCCCGCACGTGCAGGCGTGGGGCCTGTACGGGTCGGCCGAGACCTGGATGGTCGGCTACATCGGCCCCGAGTGCGCGCAGAACACCGTCCACGTCCTCCCCCACCAGTACGTCGAGATCGACCGGGGCCGACTGCTCCTCACCACGCTGCACACCGATTCGGTCATCCCGATCGTGCGCTACGACATGGGCGTCGCCGGCGCCTGGGGCACCTGCACCTGCGGGCGGAGCGACCGCGCGATCCGCGTCGCCGACCGCACCGACTCCTCGTTCGAGCTGCTCAACCAGCTGGTGTGGCCGGAGGACCTGGTGGAGCTGGCCCTCCAGGTCGAGACGGTGCACGAGGCCGAGGTCGTCGTCATCGAGCCCGGGACCGAGAACGCGCGCATGCACCTGCGCGTCCGCCTCGAACCCGGCATCGACGCCGACCCCTACACCTGCGAGTGGATCCGGCACCACGTGGTGACGGGCAGCCTGGGGCTGGCCGGGATTCTGGAGAAGGCGCCCGAGCTGTTCGAGGTCGTGGCCGTGGGCCGGCTGCGCGAGTACACACTCGGCCCCGACACCCCCGCGATGGCGGCCGAGGGCGCGTGAGCCGCCCGCCGCTGGAGGCGTACGGCGCGTCCCGCGGACCCCGCCGCGGTCCTTGACCGTTAATCCGGAGCATCACGAAAGGTGATCTCGACCCCCGTTCCGCCCCATCCGCCTCCGGGACGACCCCCCGACGCCCCGGCACGGACCCCGGCTCCCCGGCCCCGCCCGCGCGGCGGCCGGGGCCGGGGCCGGCGGACCGGAAAGCAGGGTTCGATGGACTATTCGAACTCTTATGTTAGGCTGCCCCTGAAGCCCCGGAACCGGCCGCGCCACCCCTCCCACCGTCACGTTCCGCGTCCGCGGCACACCCCACGGTGAGGCGCCGGCCCCGGGGGCCGCCCGCCGACCCCGGAGCCGCGCCATGCCCACCGCCCGCGCCGGCACCCCCGATCCGCACGGGGCCCCCGCGGCCGCGCCGCGCGCCCCGCCCCCGCCCCCGCACCGGACCAGTCGGCCGCCGGACGCCGCCCGCGCCCGGGCGCGCATTGCGCCGCGATATCAACGCGCGCACGATGCCATAGGAGGATAAGCAAACTGATATACCATGGCCGGATGACACAGCTCCCCGTCGAACAGCGCATCGGACAACACCTAAAGCGCGCGGAGCAGGAGATGATCTCCGCCAAACACACCGCGCTGCGGCGTTTCAATCTGACCGTCCCGCAATACACCGTGCTCTTCGCGCTCGCCGAGGAGCCCGGCCTCTCCGGGGCGGTCCTTGCCCGGCGCTGCCTGGTCACCCCCCAGACCATGTCGTCGGTCCTCGCCACCCTGAACCGCCGCGAGCTCATCGAGCGCAAGCCGCATCCCATTCACACGCATATTCTGGAAACGCGGCTCACCCGCAGCGGGCGCGCTTTGCTGAAGCAGGCCGATAAGGCCGCCATCGCCGTCGAGCAGCATTTGAGCGACGCATTCACCCGAGAGGAGGCGGAACAGCTCATCGAATTCCTCGGCCGATGCGCCGAAAGCGCGGCCAAGGCCCGCGTCGAGGCGTCGACCTATTCCGACTGACGCTCCACCGCCGGACTCCGCGCGGCCCCTCCCCTCCGGGAGCCCGTGCCGCGCGCCGCACCCCGGCGCCGCCCCGCCACGCGACCCGAGCGCGCACGGCGGGTTCCGACGGGCGATGCCCGCGACGATCCCGGTCGCGCGGACGGCCCCATCGCCCATCTCGGACCCCCGCGCGGACGCGCGGCGCGCCCCGGCGCGATCGTTGGCGGAGAATATTGTTGAGAATTGATCGACCCGCGCGCATCGGCCGGGAATTCCGCCCTCCGGCCGACTGGGCGCCGCAGCGCCCCGGCGCCTTCTCCGCGCCCCGCCGTGTCGGCACGGCGCACCCCGCCTCCGGCGGGAAACGGCGGCCCGCCGTTCTCCCGGCGCCCTCCGCGCACCGCCCGCGCGCTTTCCCGGCGAATTGGCCATTGGCCCGCAGCGGGACATAAGATATCTTATAGACATCGGGCATCGATCAATGTCCGGCGGCGGAGCTCCCCCTGGCACCCGCTCCGCGCACCCCCGGTATTGGCCGCCGGCGGTGCGGCGCGGGGCGGCCCGGTGTCCCCTCGGCACCGGACCGCCCGCGCGGCCCGACGACCGCCTACGCGGCGGTGCGGGCGTCGTAGGCGATCTCGCCGTCCAGGACGGTGATCCACGCCGCGCCCTCGTGCAGGCGGTCCAGCGGCGCCGCCTCGATGTCGCGGTCCAGCACGACCACGTCGGCGAGCTTGCCCGGCTTCAGCGACCCGATCCGGTCCTCCATGCCCAGTGCGTACGCCGCGTCGATCGTGTGCATGCGCAGCGCCTCGTGCAGGGTGACCGCCTGCTCGGCGCCGATCTCCGCCCCCTCGCGGGTGGTGCGGCGCACCGCGTTGGCCACCGTGTCCAGCGGCCGCAGGCTGGACACGAAGGAGTCGCTCGACAGCACCGGGCGCAGGCCCAGGTCCAGCTCCTCGCGCATGGGCTGCAGGCGGTGCGCCCGGTCGCCCAGGCGGCGCAGGAAGTCGCCACCGCTGTCGTGCAGGAAGTTCGGCTGGTTCACCGGGATGACCCCGTAGTCGGTGAACCGCTTGGTCTGCTCCGGGGTGGGGTAGCCGCAGTGCTCGATGCGCGGGCGCGCGTCCGGGCCGGAGACCCGGGCGGCCGCGCCGATCGCCGCCAGGGTGTGCTCCATCGCGGCGTCGCCCTGGGTGTGGATGGCGACCTGCCAGCCCTCGCCCGCCGCGCGCGCCACCAGGTCCCGCAGCTTCTCGGGCGCCCAGTACATGCTCCCGGCGAACTGGCCGCGCTCGCCGTAGGGCACCGTGAACTTGGCGGTGCCGCCCAGCAGGGTGCCGTCGGAGTAGAACTTCATCGCGCCCAGGCGCAGCCAGTCGTCGCCGAAGGGCCCCGCCAGGCCGACGGCCGTCAGCGCGTCGAGCTGGTGCGACAGCGGCATGCCCACCGTGCGCAGCGGCAGCGTCCCCGCCGCGCGCGCCGCGCGGTAGGTGCGCAGCTCCCGGCTGGAGACCTGCGGGTCGCAGATCGTGGTCAGCCCGGCCGACAGGTAGGGCACCCGGGCGTCGGCCAGCCAGCCCAGCAGCTGCTCAGCGGGCAGGTCGGTGTGGAAGTTGGGCCCGTGGCAGCCGATGTCGACGGCCAGCGGCAGCAGCAGCTCCATGGCCGAGTCGACCACCATGCCGGTGAGCCGGCCGCCCTCGTCGCGCAGCAGCGCGCCCCCGGCCGGGTCGGCGACGTCGTCGGAGATACCCGCCTGCTGCAGCGCCGCGGTGTTGACCACGGCCTGGTGCCCGGAGACGTGGTAGATGATCACCGGGTGCTCGGTCGTGGCCTCGTCCAGGCGCCGCCGGGTCGGCCGCCCCTCGGGGTACTTGGCGTCGTCCATGCCGAACGCGCGGATCCACTGCCCGGGCGGGGTGCGCCGGGCCTCCTCGGCGATGGCCGCCACCAGGTCCGCGACGCTCGTCACCGCGGGGTACCCGGCGTCCACCGCGGCCAGCGACTCCGCCGTCGACAGCAGGTGGTTGTGCGGGTCGATGAAGCCGGGCAGCACGGTGCGGCCGCCCGCGTCGACCTCGCGGGCGCCGGGGCCGGCGGCGGCGCGCGCCTCGGCCTCGTCCCCGACCGCGGCCACGTGGCCGTGGGCGATCGCCAGCGCGGCGGCGCGCGGCCGGGCGTCGTCCATGGTGAGGATCGTGGCGTTGCGGATGAGCAGGGCGGACACTCCGGGACCTCCTTGGGTGGGGTGGGTGCCGCCGCGCCCGGTCGGGCGCGGCGGCGGATGCGGACGCGGTCGGTCGCGGTCAGACCCCGGTCGCCCCGGCCGTGGCCGGTTCGTCGCGGTACTGCGGCGCCTTGAGCAGGCAGGCGATGCTGACCAGGGCCATGGCGATGAGCAGGCCGGCGACCGGGTAGATGCTGCCGGTGGCGGCGAGCAGCGCGGTGCACACGATCGGCGAGAGGCCGCCGAAGATCGCCCCCGCCACCTGGTAGGACAGCGAGACGCTGGTGTAGCGGACCTTGGGCGGGAACATCTGCGACAGGATGCGCGCGATGGGACCGTAGGTGGCGGCCATCGCGATGCGCATGACCGCGAGCGACAGGAACACCAGGGCGGTGCCGCCGCTCATCGCGAGGAACTGCGGGACGGCGAGGACCGCCACGGCGAGCAGGCCGGCGACGACCACCCGGCGGGTGCCGATCCGGTCGCCCAGCCAGGACACGGCGATGGTGGCGACCAGCTCCACCGCTGCGGCCACCGCCAGCGCGTTGAGGATCGTCTGCTCGCTGACGCCGACCTCGGTGGTGGCGTAGGCCTGGAGGAACGTGGTGACGATGTAGTAGCCGCCGACCGCGACGGGCAGGCTGCCCAGGCCGAGCAGCAGCGTCCGCCACGAGGTGCGCACGGCCTCGCGCAGCGGCATCTCCTGCGGCTGGGCGGCGGCGTTCTCGTGCACCGCGGAGAACACCGGGGACTCCTCGACCTTGAGCCGGATGGCCAGGCCGACCAGGACCAGCACCACCGACGCCAGGAACGGCACCCGCCACCCCCAGGTGGTCAGCGCCTCCTCGCCGTAGAGGGCGGTCATCAGGCTGAACGACCCGCTGGCGAGGAGCGCGCCCGCGGGGTTGCCGAGCTGGGCGAAGGAGCCGTAGAAGGTCTTGCTCTTCTCCGGGGCGTGCTCGACGGCCATCAGCACCGCGCCGCCCCACTCGCCGCCCACGGCGATGCCCTGGACGAAGCGGAGCACGACGAGCAGCAGCGGGGCCACGAAGCCGGCCTGCTCGTAGGTGGGCAGCAGGCCGACGGCGAACGTCGCGACGCCCATCATCAGCAGCGTGGTCACCAGCGCGGACTTGCGGCCCAGGCGGTCGCCGAAGTGGCCGAAGACGATGCCGCCGAGCGGCCGGGCGAAGAACCCGACGGAGAACGTGGCGAACGACGCCATGAGTCCGACCAGCGGGTCCGTGCCCGCCGGGAAGAACAGGTGGCCGAAGACGAGGGCCGCGGCGGTGGCGTAGACGTAGAAGTCGAACCACTCGATCGTGGTGCCGACGAACGCGGCGATCGCCGCGCGGGCCGGATGGGGGGAGCCCTCGGGTGGGCGCTGTGCCATGGCTGCTCCTGCTGTTCGGGTGATGCGCGGCGGCGGGTGCGGTGCCGCCGTGTGCGGGTCGGCGTTCTGACCTGCGCGATGCCGGGTGATGATGTGACGGTAGACACCGGTGCCGCGCGGAGGGTGGGATAAACCCTCCAGTCCGCGGTGTTACTCATGTGCGGCCCGCACACCGCCGGGCCGCCGCAGCAGCACCCGAGGAGGCCGCATCGTGCTCACCGTGGGCGATCTGGTCCGCCTGCCGGATCTGGAGGTGCGCATCGTCGCGGGCCGAACCGGACTCGGCCGCGAGGTCCGGTGGGCGCACGTGACCGAGCTGGCCGACCCGGTGCCGTGGCTGCGCGGCGGCGAACTCGTCCTGACGGTGGGCCACGGGCTGGGCGCCACCGGCGAGGAGCGGCGCGGCTACGTGGAGCGGCTGCACGCCGCGGGCTGCGCGGGCCTGGGCGTGGCCGTGGACACCTGGATCGACCGCATCCCCGAGGAGGTCGCGGCGGCGGCCGACGAGGTGGGGTTGCCGCTGCTCCGCGTGGAGGGGACGACCCCGTTCATCGCCGTGGTCGAGGCCGTCGCCGATCACCACGCGGCCACCCGGCTCCGCGCCCAGCAGCGGGTGCTCGCCGCGCAGGACGCCATGGCCCGCGCCGCCCTGCGCGCGGGCGCCCCCGGGGTGCTGCGCGAACTCGCCGCGGCCACCGGGGGCGAGGCGGTGCTGTTCGCTCCGAACGGGGCGGTGCGCGCCACCTCGGGCACCGGCGGCCGCCCCTGGCACGCCTCCGCCCGCGCGGAGGGGGCCGACACGTCGCGGCCGCGCGGCATGACCGTCCTGGAGGACGCGGGCGCGACGGTCCTCGCGCAGAGCCTGAGCTTCGGCGGGACCGCGCTCGGCCGGCTGGCGCTGCGCACCCCGCCGCCGGTGTCGACGCACACCCGCATGCTCGCCAACCACGCCGCCTCGCTGCTGGCAGTGGACCTGCGCGGCGCCCGCGCCGCCCGGCGCGGCCTGCACCGGCAGCAGGCCCGCGTCCTCGGGCTGCTGCTCGACGACGGGGCCGCGCCCCGGCTGGCCGCCGACGCCGCACACCTGCTGCCGCTGCCCGCGCCGCCCCTGGAGGTGGCGGTCTACCCCGCCGCGCGCCCCGACGCGCTGCTCGACACCGCCGCCGACGCGGTCCCCGACCTGCTCGGCGAGGGCGGCGCCGCCGACCGGGTCGCCATGTGCGTGCTGCCGGGCGCGCTGGTCGTGGTGCTGCCCGACACCGGGGAGCGCCCGCGGCCGGGCGAGCGGCTGCTCGCCGAACTGCGCTCCCGGCCCGCCGACCCCGGCGCGGCCGACCCGCCCGACGCCGCGGGCGCCTGCGCCGCCCGCACGGCGGCCGACCTGCGCGGCGCGGTGCGGCGGGCGGAGCGCGCGGCGGCGACCGGACCGGGCTACCGGCACGTCGACGACGCCGACCCGCTGGCCCGGCTCCGCCGCACCATCGCCCCGGGCGACGCCGAGGAGTTCGTCGTCCAGGTGCTGGGCCGGCTGCGCGAGCACGACGCCCGCAACGGCGCGGAGCTCGTCGGCACGCTCCGCCGGTTCCTGGAGAACGACGCCAACATCGAGGCCACCGCCCGCGCCATGGGGGTGCACCGCAACACGCTGCGGGCGCGGCTGCGCACCGCCGAGCGGGTCTCCGGTCGGCCGCTGGGCGCGCACCACCGGCTGGAACTGATGCTCGCGCTGGCGCTCGACACCGCTCCCCCGCCCGGGGGGTGAGCGGTGCGGGTGTGCCGCCGGGGGCGGGTGGGGCGCGCCCGCCCCCGGCGGTCCCGCGGCCGCCCGGACGGCGGGCGGCCGGCGGGGTCAGCGGGTCAGCGGGGCGCGGCGGCGCCGAACCAGCGGCGCAGCGGCCGGTTCCAGGGGTTGCACGCCAGGCCGGGGGTGAGCACGGCCGCGGCCAGGCAGTACTTGCTCAGCCGCTCGGGCCGGGCGCCCAGCGCGCGCAGCAGCCGGTCGGCGGGGGTGTCGCCGCCGGGCGACTTGACCTCCACCAGCACCCACTCGGGCACCGCCGCCACCCGCGCGCCGGCGGTCGTGCACACCAGCCCGGTGTCGCAGGTGACCCGGCAGGCGCCCGTGCGCGCCACCAGGGTGCGCCGCAGGTAGCGGGTCGTCGCGGCGGGCCGCAGCCCGGCGGGGGGCGGCTCGCCGTAGGCGTCCTCCAGCACGGCGGTGAGGAAGGCGCGGGCGGGGGCGGTGAGTTCGCCGCGGCGCTCGAACGGGTGGGGGGTCCGCTCCTTGACGGTGCCGCGGCGGGTGCCGCTCAGCTTCACCTCGAACAGGGACGTCGCGCTGTCGAGGTAGCTGCGGGTGCGGATCTTGAACCGGCGCCGGCGGTCCTGCCGGTGCTGGCGGTAGGTGAGCAGGTCGGGGGTGTCGAAGTAGGTGGAGTCGTAGCGGAACTCGCGCCGCCCGTCGATCTCCAGCGCGGCCCACTGCCCGCTGCCGGCCAGCCCGGCGCGGAAGGCCGCGAAGACGTCGGCGGGCAGCAGGTACTTGCGGTCGACCCGGGTCTGCAGTTCGGCGCGGTCGAGCACCTCGGCGAGGGACACGGCGGGGAACGGGTCGGCGGACCCGACGAGCACGGGGGCGGGGGCGGGTGTAGGGGCGGGGGCGAGGGCGGGGCCGGGGGCAGGGGCGACGGTGTCGGGGCGCACGGCGGTCACCGCAGCGCCTCGCGCAGGAGGGCGGGCATGCCGCGCGGCCACGGCGCGGGGCCGCCGTCGGCGGCGCGGAACCGCACGTCGACCACCATGACGTCGCGCACGTAGTCGACCTCGTCCACGATGACCTGGAGGACGGTGCTGTCGAGGCGGCGCTCCAGGTCGGCGCGGAGGCGCACCGGGTCGGTGTGGACGACGTCGAGGACCACGGTGCGGCGCAGCACGCGGCCGGTGACGCGGGGGTGGTCGGCGGCGAACATGGTCGCCAGGAGCAGGAGGTTGAGCCCGATCAGCGCCCACGGCATGCTCCCGCCGATGCCGTTGACCAGGCCCAGCGCCAGGGAGATGAAGTAGTAGCCCACCTCGCGCTGGCTGATGGCGTCGGAGCGGAGCCGGATGATGGACAGCACGCCGAACAGGCCGAACCCGATGGCGAGTTCCACCTGGACCGACATCAGCAGCGCCGACACGGCGAAGATGCCGACGTTCAGGGCGATGTAGGCGAACATCAGGTCGGCGCGGCGGTGGCGCCGGTAGTAGATGCCGTAGGACAGCAGGGCGATGGCGGCCAGGTCGACCGCTAGGGCCGGAAGGACCCACACGTTCACGCGCACCTCCGAGGGGGATCGGTGGCCGGGAGGCAGGGGTTCCCGACTCGCCTCTACCCTGAGGGCGGACCATGAGGGTCCAATGAGTGAACGGTGAGCGAATCTTCATCGCGGCGCTCGGGGCCGCCTTAGCGGGGTCGCGGCCGGGGGCGCGGCCGGCCCGCGTCCGGTCGGCCCCGGCCCACCCGGTGCCGGACCGCCCAGCGCCGGACCGCCCGTTTCCCGGAACGTGATCCGGGCCACTTCCACCGCCGCCCGCGCCGCCGTGGACTGCCGTCCCGCGCGGCGGAGGCGCCCCCGGCCGCCCGCCCGCGATCGCGGCACGCGCCCCGGGTAGTCGATCGGACCGTACCGATGGACGGGGCGAAGGGACGAGATGTTCGGCGGATCGATCGTGTGGAGTGTGCTCGCCCTGGTGGCGGCCACGGCGGTACTGGTGATCGGGGGCGGGCCGTTCACCCGGCTGGTCGATCGGCTCGCCGACCGCACCGGGATGGGCGAGACGCTGGCGGGGTTCATCCTCATCGGGGCGGTGACCGCGCTCCCGGGCCTGATCACCAGCGTGCTGGGGGCCGCGCGCGGCGACCCCACGTTCGCGATGAGCAACGCGCTCGGCGGTATCGCGGTGCAGACGACGTTCATCGCGCTCGCGGACCTCTTCTACCGGCGGGCCAACCTGGAGCACGCGGCGGCGTCGCTGCCCAACCTGCTCGCGCCCGTGGGGCTGTCGATCATGCTCGCCGCGGTCCTGGTGACCGGGGCGGGGCCGCAGCTGACCGTGTTCGGCGTCCACCCGGCGTCGGTGCTGCTCGTCTTCCTCTACTGGTACTGGCTGCGGCTGTCGAGGCACGTCGGCCGCAACCCGATGTGGCGGGTCGAGGAGACCCGGCACACCAGGCACGACGAGCCCGACCCGGACTCCCATCGGCCCGGGGAGACGCTGGCCGGGATGTGGGCGAAGTTCTTCGCGCTGGCGGCCGTCGTGTCCGTGACGGGGTGGGTGATCGGCGAGGCCGGGCTGACGCTCATCGAGGGCACGGGGATGTCCGGCGGGTTCGTCGGCGCGGTGGTCACGGGGTTCGTCACCTCCACCCCGGAGCTGGTCACGGTCCTGTACGCGGTGCGCATCCGCGCGCTGCACCTCGCCATCGGCGACATCATCGGCGGCAACGGGTTCGACATGCTGTTCCTGTCGGCGTCGGACCTCGCCTACCGCGAGGGGTCGATCTACGCCGCCATGAACCAGGAGGTCATCCTGGTCACCGGGCTCGGCATCCTCCTCAACCTCCTCGTCGCCGCCGGGTTGATCCGCCGCCAGGAGCAGGGCATCGGCTTCGAGGGGATCGCCATGTTCGCCGTCTACGGGACCGGCGTGGCCGCCCTCGCCATGATCGGCTGACCCCGGCCCCTTCCCCGGCGGGGCCGGGACGCCGGAGCGGGCAGGCGAGCAGAGGCCCGGCGGGCGGAGGGAACGGACGTGGCAGGCGGCCCCCGGCCGAACGAACAGCCACCCAAGACGACGGACCGGCCGGACAACCACCAATCCGCATTTCAGCCTGGATATCACACGATGGAACACCGGATTCACGACCGGAGGCCGCACACCGGCCGCATCCCAGCGTCCTTACCAGGAACATCAGGACATCTCACGTCGAATACCCCCGCCCGCCCTCCGCGACAAAAGCCCCATCAACCGCCGTTCCCACCGACCGCGACAATGGTGCGGATTCAGCGAACAAATCATCGGCGAAGACACCCTCCGCTATTCTTATCGGAATACCGCAGCGGTGCCGTTCCGCACGCGAACGCACTTTCCCCGGCGGGAGGTCGGTCGATTGTTCGGCGGTACCGCCGGGGGCGATCCCTGGCCGCTGCTCGGCCGCGACGCCGAACTCGCGGCGCTCGACGTCCTCCTCGGCCGGGGGTCGCCCGGGGGCGTGGCCGAGGTGGTCGGCGAACCCGGCATCGGCAAGACCCGGCTGGTCGCCGAGGCCGCGCACCGGGCCCGCGTCGCGGGGTGGCGCATCGCGTGGGGGTCGGCCGACGACTACGTGCCCGACCGCCCTTACGGCGTCCTCATCGACGCCCTGGACGACCACCTGGCGGCCCACCCGGGCGCGGCCGACACGCTCGACCGCCGCCACCGCGACCAGCTCGCCCTCGTCTTCCCGGCCCTGCGCCACCACGCCCCGACCGGCCGCGCCGCCGAGGGCGCCCCCGGACCCCCGCCCACCGCCGACCGGCACGTGCTGCACCGCGCCGTCACCCACCTGCTGCGCGCCCTCGCCGTGCCCTCGGGGCTGCTCCTGGTACTCGACGACGTCCACCGGGCCGACCCCGCGTCGGCCGGGCTCCTCGCCTACCTGCGCGAACGCGCGCCGCTGCCGGGGGTCGTGGTGGTGGCGGTCCGCCGACCGCGGAGGGTCCACGGGCCGCCGGACCGCCCCGACCGGACCGGCGCGGTGCGCCGGATCGACCTCGGCCCCCTCGACCGCGCGACGGTCCACCGGCTGCTGGGGCCGGGGACCGGCCGGGCGCGCGGCGCCGAGTTGCACGCCGCCAGCGGCGGCAACCCCCTGTACCTGGAGGTCCTGGCCCGGGCCCCCGGCTCCGGCGCGGCGGAGAGGGCACTGGCCAAGCTCACCGGCGATCTGCGCCGCCTCCGCCCGCGCGCCGGCCTCGTGGCCCGCGCCATCGCCGTCGTCGGGCGGTCCGCCGACCCGGACCTCATCGCCGCGGCGGCCGAGACCGACACCGCGACCGTCCTCACCGCCACCGCCGACCTCCTCACCGCCGGCCTCCTCCACGAGGCCCCCATCGACCCCACCCCGCCCACCCACCTGCCCTGCGAACCCTGGACCCCCGGCGAGGCAGCGGCGGGCGGCCACCACACCACCGGCCGGCCCCACACACCTCCAACCCCCGACCAGGCAGCACCGGACGGCCGCCCCCTGGACGGCGCCTCACGCCACCCCGCGACGACCCCGCGATCCGCATGCCCTCCCCCACCGGAGTCCCGCACGCCCCATCCGGACCTCCGCACGCCCCCACCCGACACGCCGACCGCCCCGGTGCCCCTCTCGGCCGGGCGGCTCCCCGTCCCCGGGGCCGCCACCGCCGAGGCCGATCCTCCGGCCCCACTCGTCGTCCTTCCGGGCGATGCCGCGCTCGGGTTCGTCCGCCCCGAGTTGCCCGGGTCGGCCACCGGCGGCGCCGTGGAGTTCCGCCACCCGCTGCTGCGGCAGGCGGTCTACGCGTCCGCCAACCCGTTGTGGCGCCGGGGCGCGCACGCCCGCGTGGCCGAGGTCCTGCGTGCCCAGGGCGCCCCGCTGTCCGCTGTGGCGCCGCACCTGGCCCGGTCGGCGCGCATCGGCGACGACGGCGCGGCGGACCTCCTCACAGCGGCGGCCCGCGCCGTGGCGCCCCGATCACCGGTCGAGGCCATCGAACTGCTCCGCGCGGTCCTGCGCATCCGCCCGGACCCGGACGACCCGCGCCGGAACGGCGTCCGCGCCGACCTCGCCGGGGCGCTCGTGGCGCACGGCGATCCCGAAGGGGCCCGCGCCGCCCTGGGCGGTGTGCTCCACGACCTCACCCCCGGCTCCCCACCGCACCGGGCGGCCGTCCGCGCGGCGGCCGCCGCCGAGCGGCTCCTCGGCAACCCCGCCACCGCCGCGGCCCTGCTCCGCGGCGCCCTGCCCTCCCCGCCGCCCCCCAGCCCCACCCTCCTCGGACAGACCGACCTCGCCCCGAACCTCAGCCCGCCGACCTGCCTCATAGCGTCCCCCCGCCCCGACGGCGCCCCTCCCCCCGACCACGAGACCCCCGACCCCGACCCCGCCACCCACACCGACGCCGGCACCGACCAGAACAACCTCGGCACCGACCGGAACGACGACGCGTACCCCCGCCCCCTCCCCGCCGACCACCCACCAACGATGGGCACCGCACCACCACCCCCTACGCCCCCACTCTTACTGCCGGAGACCGCACCCCCGCCCGGCACCACCCTCCTCGGACGCCCCGAGGACGGCTTGTCCGCCGGCGGTCCACGCGGCCCCGAACCGCCTGCCGTACTGCGCCGCGCCGCCGAAGGCGTCCCGCCGACCGTGTCCGGGCACGCCGCCGCGCGGGCGGTCACCGCGCGCCCGGCGCGGTGGGCGGACGGCCGCGACCCCGGCGAGGCCGGGCTCTGGCGCGAACTCGCTCAGGCCGAGTACCACCGCGGCGACCTCGGCGCCGCGCTCGACGCGGCGGTGCGCGGCCGCGAGCACGCCCGCGGCGCGGACGACCCCGCCGGCGCCGCGGCGGCCTCCGGCGTCGCCGCCTGCTGCCTCGCGGGGATGGGGCGGGTCGCCGAGGCGCTGGCCGAGGTCACCGCCGCCGCCCGCGTGGTCGACGCCCTCACCGACGGCGCCCTCGCCACCGAGGTGGTCGACCTCGTGTGGCTGCCCCGGGCGGAGAACGCGCTGGAACGGTTCCGCGATGCGCTCCGGCACACCGACCGCTGCCTGGCGATCGCGCGTGCCACCGGCCGCGCCGCCGCGATCAGCGACCTGCTGACCTGCCGTTCCGCGGCGCTGGCCTGGCTGGGCCGATTGCAGGAGGCCGCCGCCTGCGCCGAGGACGCCGTCGACGCCGCCCGGCCGATGCGCGCGCCCGCGCCGCTGCTCGCGGCGCGCCTGCACTGGGCGGCGGCCCTCGTCCTGCGGGGCGACACCTCGGCCGTGTCCTCCGGCCCCGCTGGCGGTCCGGACCCGGCCCGGCTCGGAGTCGGTGGCGCCGACGGCGGCGCGGCCGGCCCGGCCGTCCGCGATGAGCCGCTCGGTGATGGCGCGAACGGGCCGGGCTGCCCCATTCTGCTCGGCGCCCCTGACGAGGTGGGCGTCGGCGCATCCGACCCGTGGCCCCCGTCCCACCCCCTGCTCGGCCCGATCGCCGCGTTCGTCGACGAGGCGGTGCGCTTCGCGGCGGGCGACCGCGCCGACGGCCTGCACCGCACACCGTCCGCCCCCTCCGATGGCGGCGCGGCGCCCGCCGCGCCCTCGCTTCGGGCCTGCGCGGCGGCGCTCCGCACCGCGTCGGCCCTGCGTTCCGACGACCACCGCGCCGCCATCGGCCACGCGGAGTCCGCCGTCCGCGCGGCCGCCGACCTGCTGCCGTGCAGCACCGGCTTCGCCTGGCTGGCGCGCGCCCTGGTCGCCTCGGCCACCCCGCCCGGGCCGCCCCCGGCGGGCCCGACACCGCCCACGTCGGTGACGGCGTCTGCGACCCGGGTTGATGCTCCGGTGCCGCCGGAGTCGCGCCCGGCGGTGGACCCCCCACCCGACGCGCGGCATCCGGTCGCGGCCATGGGCACGGCCGCCGCGAACCGGGCGGAACCGCCCACCATCCGGACGGCGCCTCCGCAGCACCCCGCCTCGCGGCCGCAGACGTGCGGCGCGTCCCCCGACACACCTGCCCTTCCCCGCGTCCACGGCCTCCCGTTCCCGCACACGGCCGACGTCCCCGCCGTCGAGGCCGCCGGGCGGGCACTGGCGGCCTTCGAGCGGGGTGGAGCCGTCGTCGCCATGGGGGTGGCCCGAATGGTGTGCGCCCGCGCCCACGAGGTGCGGGGCGACCGCGCCGCCGCCCTGGCCGAACTGGAGGCGGCGGCGCGCACGTTCACCTCCTGCGGTGCCGAGCGCCTGCTCCTGGACGTCCTGCGCCGCCAGCGCCGCCTCGGACGTCGGGTGTCGCGCGCGGCCCCCGGAACCCGCCGCCGCCCCGACCGGTCGGCGGTGCTCACCCCGCGCGAGGCCGAGGTCGCGGGGCTCGCCGCCCTCGGCCGGACCAACCGCGCCATCGCGAAGGCGCTGGTCATCAGCGAGCACACGGTCGAGACCCACCTGTCCCGGGTCTACGCCAAGCTGGGCGTCCCCTCCCGCGCCGCCCTGGCCGCCCGCCTGTACGGCCCTCATTCCTGACCGCCACCCGGCCCACCCTCGCGGCACGCCACCGTCCGTGCCCGGCCATGACGTTGGAGGCGGTCCGCTGGTCGACGAGAGCCCACCGAACACGGCACGGCGCCGGACGGCACCGCCGGCGACGAGCCCCGACCACGTCCTCCGATAGGCACGCGGTGGGGACCGCCAGACCACCGGCCCGGCGGCACTCCAACGGTCCGCCGCGATGACGCCCTCGGTTCCGCCGAGCATGAGGAGGGGGCGCCCGGAACATCCGGCCGGCCCAGCGGCACCTCCGGCAATGGGCCACACCGACGGCCTCCGTCCGGGAGGGGCGACCGGAACGACGAACCGTTTCCAGCCGCGCCACCGGCGGCCGGCCACAACGGCGCCTCGGGTTCGGCCGTCATGGGATGGAGCAGCCGGAACATCCGGCCGGCCCGGCGGTGCCGCCGAGCGGCCACGACGACGGCCGGACAAGGCGCGAGGCCGACCGGAAAGGTCGCCTCCCCCACCGACGAACCACAACCGCGTCCTTGATTCCAGCGGCCGGGAGGAGGCGCACCGGACCGGTCGACCCGTCCAACCGCGCCTCCAGCGGGACACAAGGCGTGCTCGGCCCCGGCGGGGCCTGGGGAGGGGGACGCCCCGAGTGGCGGCCGGTCCGTCGGCGCCCCCGGTAGTGGGCACGGCGGTGTCCTCTGCCGCGGCGGAGGGGATGTGGGTGCGGCCGGAGTGGCCGACCGGTGCGGCGGGACCTTCGGTCCCGTAGCGGGCCGACCGGCGTCCTGGCCCCGTACGGCTGGCCGCCACGGCCTGCCGGCGGCGGGCGTCCGCCGTCGGCACGGGTGCCGTGCTGTGGGCCACCGGCCCGATGCCGGCGTCCTCGTGCGGAGTCGGGATCGGGGGCGTACGGCCCGGAACGCCACTGGGCGACCGGGGGGGGGCACGGATGGTGCTCGCCCCGGCGGTTCCCGCTCGACCGCCGCGATACGGATGTCCGCCCGCACCGGCGCGGGAGGGACCGGAAGTCGGGCGGGCGCGGTACGTTCATCGCTGCCGTCCTCGGGCAGTGGGGGCGCAGGCGACCCGCCGTGAGCGGGTCGCCGCGCCATGGGCGGACCCTCGTCCGCCCGACCGCCGCGCCATGGGAGTGCTCGGGCAGCCCGGCCGCCGCTCCCCGCCGCCGTCCGGCGCCCCGCCCGCGCCGCGAGCAGCGCGTTCTCGCACGATGTACATGGTTTCCGGGATGTGTCCGGCTCTTCCAGAGGAGACCATGTCCTCAACCCCGAGACCGATCGGGTACCGCGTCGGCGACGGATCGGCGGGCGCCGGTCGGTCCGGGTCCGCGGAGGACGGCCGCGAGCGCGAGCGGGCGAGGGTCGCCCCGGCCCCGACCGCTCGACGCGCGACGACGACAGGAGGTGGCCCGTGGTCTTCGCCCCCCGCGCTCGGACACCGGTCCCCGACCACCCCACCCGCTCGACCGCCGGCGCGCGCCCGCCCGCCGACACCGGCGGCCCCCGCGCGGCGCCACCGCCCGCCCTCCCGTCCGCTGTGCGGCCCGCGCACCATGGGCCGCTCCTCACCGACCATCCGCCGCGGAGCCGCCCGCCGATCGTCGGGCGGTGACCGCAAGGGGTCCTGGGTTCGGCGGAGCCCGGGACCCCGCCCCCGCCAGGTCGACGGCCATCGACCAGCGGGCACCGGGCGGCGCCGCAGCAGCGCAACGGCGCCCCCGGTGCCCGCTTCCACCGAACCTCACGGTCTCTCCCGGCCGCACCCCTCCGCTCGGTCCCGCGCTCGGATCGGGCCCCCGCCTCGCGGCGGCCGTACCCTTCCCCTTGCGGCCGCCGCTTCCCGCCCGAGGCCGCCCGACCGCAGCCGCCCGGCACCACCGGAGCGCGCCCGCGCCGGGGCCGGCCGCACGGGCGGCGGACCAGGTCCGCCGGGACGCGGTATCGGTGACGCGTCCCGGCGGGCCGCCCCCGCCCCGGCACCCGGCAGACCGCCCACC
>NZ_BCRK01000125.1 GCF_001552555.1 Nocardiopsis trehalosi NBRC 14201
TGCCCTGCGGCGCGTAGCCGGGCTGGCCGCCGGTGGGGTGGGCGTACCCCGGCTGCCCGCCGGACTGCCCGTGGCCGGGCCGGCCGCCGGGGGCGCCGGGGTTCGGTCGACCCCCGGAGGCGGGGTCCGGCGACTGAGGTGGGTTCGGCGGGGTCTCGCTCATCATGTCCCTTGGCTGTGGCGATTTGCGTGGTGCAGATTATGCCGTCCGGCGCACCGGGGGGCCGCCGCACGTCGTCACCGCGGGACGCCGCGGGCGCCTCTAGTCTCGCACCGTGTGGGGTGCGGTGACGAAGTCGATCAGTTCTTCGACGCGGCCGAGCAGCTCCGGTTCCAGGTCGGCGAACGTCCGGATCCGGCCGAGGATGCGCCGCCACGCCTCGCCCGGCTCCTCCGACCAGCCCAGGGCCGCCAGCACCCCCTCCTTCCAGGGGACGCCCCGCGGCACCTCGGGCCAGGCGCCGAACCCGAGGACCGACGGCTTGACCGCCTGCCACACGTCCACGAACGGGTGGCCCACGACCAGCACGTGCGGCGACGCCACCCGCTCGGCGATCCGGCTCTCCTTGGACCCCGGCACCAGGTGGTCGACCAGCACGCCCAGGCGGCGCTCCGGCCCCGGATCGAACGCGCGCACCACCTCGGGCAGGTGGTCGACGCCCTCCAGGAACTCCACCACCACGCCCTCGACCCGAAGGTCGTGCCCCCAGATGCGCTCGACCAGCTCGGCGTCGTGCACGCCCTCGACGTAGATGCGGCTCTCGCGCGCCACCCGGGACCGCGCGCCGCGCACGGCCACCGACCCCGAGGCGCTGCGGAGCCGGCCGGACGCGGCCGGGGCCGCCGGGCGCACCAGGGTCACCGGGCGGCCGTCGACCAGGAACCCGGCGGGGACGAGGTCGAACACCCGGCGCCGCCCGTGGCGGTCCTCCAGGGTGACCCCGGTCTTGTCGACGCCGACGACGGCGCCGCAGAACCCCTCGTCGGCGGACTCCACCACCAGGCCGTCCTCGGCGGCGACCTCCGGCACGGCCCCCTTGCGGGGCCGCCGCCAGTCGCCCGCCAGGACGTCGCCGCCGTACCTTCTGCCCGAGTTGCCCGATGGAGTGCGCACGGCCCGGGATTGTAGTGGCCGCCCCGGGGCGGGGCCGGGATTCAGCCCGCGGGCGGCGCGCCGCGGCCGTGGGGGAAGGGCGGCGGCCCGGCGCGCTCGCCGATGAGCCGGCGCTTGTGCGCCGCGCGGCGCGCCCAGGCGGTCAGGATGGCGGCGCCGCCGGCCGCCAGGCCGACCGCGGGCGGCACGAACGCCCAGGCGAGCACGCCCACGATCGACCACACCAGGCCGCTCGTGCTGTCGCCGTAGGCGACCGCGAACGCGCCGACGCCCGCGCAGGTGACGGTGTAGGAGCCGGGGCCGGTGAACTCCGGCACACCGGCCAGCGACCAGCCGCCCGCGTTGTGCTCGTGGGCGGCGTGGAAGGCCACCGGGCCGTCGGGGCCGGCGGCGGTGCACGCCTCCTCGGCGCGGACCCCGGGGGTGTCGGTGTAGACGAGCCAGGAGGAGTCGCCCTCGTTGCGCTGGTCGGCGCCGACCTCCACCACGGCCTCGGCGCCGCCGGCCGCCTCGGCGCTGAACGGCGGCAGGGCGACCGACCGGGCCAGGGAGGCGGCGAACCCGGCCATGCCGCAGAGCATGCCCGCGACGATGAGGGCGCCGCCGATCCAGTACCAGCGGCGCGACGGGCGGAGTTCGGCGGGATCGACGGCGGGTACCCGCGGCGGAGGGGCCATCGGCCCATCCTGGCAGACGCCGCGGCGCCGCCTCCAGCGGCGATCCGGGGCCCGATGGGGGTGCCGGGGTCAGGTCCGCTCTTGCGCGGCGGCATAGAATTAGCACTTGGAACCACGGAGTGCCAGGAGGTGAGCGCGTGCTCGACGACCGGAAGCTCGCGGTGCTGCGTGCCATCGTCGAGGACTACGTGTCCACGAACGAGCCCGTGGGGTCGAAGGCGCTGGCCGACCGGCACAGCCTCGGCGTCTCGCCCGCCACGATCCGCAACGACATGGTCGCGCTGGAGGAGGAGGGCTACATCGCCCAACCCCACACCAGCGCCGGCCGGGTGCCCACCGACAAGGGGTACCGCCTGTTCGTGGACCGGCTGTCCACCGTCAAACCGCTGTCGTCGGCCGAGCGCCGCGCCATCGAGACCTTCCTCGGCGGGGCGATCGACCTCGACGAGATCGTGGCGCGAACCGTCCGGCTGCTCGCGCAGCTCACCCGGCAGGTCGCCATCGTCCAGTACCCGTCGCTGACCCGGTCCTCGGTGCAGCACGTCGAGCTGGTGCCGCTCGGCGCCCAGCGCGTGATGATGGTGTTGATCACCAACACCGGCCGGGTCGAGCAGCGGGTCATCGACAACCTCGACCGGGTGTCGGAGGACGCGGTCGAGAACCTGCGGCAGATGCTCAACCGGGCGCTGGTGGGCCGGTGGCTCACCGATGTGCCCGCGCAGGTGGAGGACCTGCCCGCCCAGGTCCCCGCCGCCGACCGCCCGCTGGTGGCGTCGGTGCTGTCGGTGCTGCTGGAGAGCCTGGTCGAGCGGCACGAGGAGAAGATCGTGCTCGCGGGCACCGCGAATCTCGCCGCGGTCGATTTCTCCGCTAGCCTTCGGGACGTACTGGAGGCGCTGGAAGAGAACATGGTCCTCATCCGTTTGCTCGGAGAGGCGGGCAACCCCTCCATGCTCACGGTCCGCATCGGTGCGGAGAACTCCCACGAGGGCCTGAGATCCACCTCGATCGTCTCCGCGGGCTACGGGTTCGGCGACCAGTCGCTGGCCAAACTCGGGGTGGTCGGTCCGACCCGCATGGACTATCCAGGAACGATGGGAGCGGTACGCGCTGTGGCTCGGTATGTCGGCACGATTTTGGCGGGACAGTAAGTGGCAGCCAGGGACTATTACGAGATTCTCGGCGTGCGTCGCGACGCGACCAAGGACGAGATCAAGAAGGCCTACCGGCGGCTCGCCCGCGAGCTCCACCCCGACGTCAACCCCGACCCCACCACGCAGGAGCGCTTCAAGGAAGTGACCCAGGCGTACGAGGTCCTCTCCGACGAGAACAAGCGGCGCATGTTCGACATGGGCCACGACCCGTTCGCCCCCTCCGGCGGCGGTGGCGGAGCGGGCGGCTTCGGGGCCGCGGGGTTCCCCTTCGACGACATCATGAACGCGTTCTTCGGCGGCGGCCAGCCGGGCGGCGGGCGCGGCCCGCGCGACCGGGTGCGCCGGGGGCGCAGCATCAAGGTCCGGATCGAACTCGACCTCGCCGAGACCGCGTTCGGCGTGACCAAGGACGTCACCTTCCCCACGGCGGTGCTCTGCGCCACCTGCCAGGGCGAGGGCACGGCCAAGGGCACGCACCGCCGCACCTGCGACATGTGCCAGGGCCGCGGCGAGGTGTCGCAGGTCACCCGCTCCTTCCTCGGCCAGGTCATGACCACCCGCCCGTGCCCGCAGTGCGCCGGGCAGGGCAGCGTGATCACCGACCCCTGCGCGGACTGCGCGGGCGAGGGCCGGGTGCGCGAGAAGGTCACCCGCAAGGTGCAGATCCCCGCCGGCGTCGAGGACGGCACCCAGATCCAGCTCGCCGGCGAGGGTGAGGTCGGCCCCAACGGCGGGCCGCGCGGCGACATCTTCCTGGAGATCGTGCAGCGCCCGCACCCCATCTTCGAGCGGCGCGGCGACGACCTCCACTGCACCATCACCGTCCCCATGACCGCCGCCGCGCTGGGCGCCTCGTTCACCTTCGAGACCCTCGACGGCACCGAGGAGATCGACCTGCGCCCGGGCACCAACTCCGGGCACGTCATCACCCTCGGCGGGCGCGGCACCCGGCACCTCGACGGCAGCGGGCGCGGCGACCTGATGATCCAGGTCGACGTCGAGACCCCCGGCCGCCTCGACGAGGAGCAGGAGAACCTGCTGCGCAAGTTCGCCGAGCTGCGCGGCGAGGACCACCCGCCCGGCAAGTTCAGCCCCGGCCACGGCGGCCTGTTCTCCCGCCTGCGCGACGCCTTCGGCGCGCGCTAGCAACGCCGTTCCGCCGCCCCCGGCCCCGTGCGGCCGGGGGCGGCGCCGTCTCCACCGGAGTTCACCGTGACACCACCGGTCTTCCTGGCCGAGGCCGGGCAGCTCGACCGCGACCGGGTGGTCCTCGCCGGCCCCGAGGGCCGGCACGCCGCCGCGGTGCGGCGCATCACCCCCGGCGAGACCCTGCACCTGGTCGACGGGGCCGGCACCCGCGCCCGCTGCACGGTCACCGAGACCGGCCGCGACACCGTCGTCTGCCGGGTCGAGGAGCGGGGCACCGACCCCGAGCCCCGGCCCCGCATCACCGTCGTCCAGGCGCTGCCGAAGGGCGACCGCGGCGAACTCGCCGTCGAGGTCATGACCGAGGCCGGGGTCGACGCGATCGTGCCGTGGGCCGCCGAGCGGTGCGTCACCCGCTGGCGCGGCGACCGCGCCGCCAAGGCGCTGGCCAAGTGGCGCTCCACCGCCCGCGAGGCCGCCAAGCAGGCGCGCCGCAGCCGGGTGCCCGAGGTCACCGGGCCCGCCGCCACCCGCGACGTCGCCGACCTGCTCGCCGGCGCCGCGTGCGGCGTGGTGCTGCACGAGGGCACCGGCGACCGGCTGGCCGAACTGCCCCTGCCGGGGCCGGGCGACCCGGACGCGCCGCCGCCCGGCATCGTGGTCGTGGTCGGCCCCGAGGGCGGGTTCACCGACGCCGAACTCGCGGCGTTCTCCGCCGCCGGGGCGGCGCGGGTCCTGCTGGGGCCCACGGTGCTGCGCACCTCGACCGCCGGGGTCGCCGCCCTGGCGGTCCTCCAGGCCCGCTGCGGCCGCTGGTAGACCGGCGCCGCCCGCCCGCTCCGGGCGGGCGCCGCACGCGCCCCGCGACACGGACGACCGCCGCGCCGAGGTCGGCGGGCGGCGGCGGGGCGCTTCCTTACTGGGCCAGGGTGCCGTTCTCGACGGGGTCGGAGCCGGGGCCGGGCGGGCTCGGCGTGGCGCCGGCCTCGCCGTCGCCGTCGTCCCCGCCGGGCGCGGGCCCGGGGTCGGTCCCCGGCCCCGGGTCGGTGCCGGGGCCGCCCGTGGGGTCGGCCGGGTCGGGGGAGGGGGCGCAGGGGTCGCCACCGGTGGCCGGGGCGTCCGAACCGGGCGCCGGCGGCGCGGCGTCGGCGGTGGGGGCGCCCGTGGCGGTGGGTTCGGCGGGCGCGCCCGGGGTGCACAGCATGGCCACCCCCGGGTCGCCGTCGGGGGTGCCGGAGCGCGGGTCGGCGGGGTCGGCCGAGGGGTCGGTCCCGGGGGTGGCCGCGCCGCCGCCGTCGGGGCGGTCGGCGCCGCGGGTGTCGTCGTGGGCGTGGCCGGCGCCGTCGGGGCGGTCGGCCCCGGCGCCGTCACCGGGCGCGGAGGTCAGCGCCGACGGCAGGAGCTGGTCGCGGATCTGCGGGCTGCCGAACAGCACCGAGCCGGCGATCACGGCCGCCGCGCCGGCCGCCAGAGCGGGGCGCAGCCACGGCAGGTGGGCCCAGGAGCCGAAGCGCCCGCGTTCGGTCCGCGTGCGGATGGCGGACAGGCCCTCGGCCGACGGGGTGACGGCCTCGGCCTCGGTGCGCAGCGCCGCGCGCAGCCGGTCCTCGAAGGCGTCGTCGATGGGGTCGGTCATGTCGTCTGCTCCAGAACCGAGCGGAGGGCCGCGATGCCGCGGGCCGTGTGGCTCTTGACCGCGCCGCGGCTGATGCCCATGGCGTCGGCGATCTGCGCCTCGGAGAGGTCGCCGTAGTAGCGCAGCACGATGGCCTCGCGCTGCCGGGTGGGCAGTCGGCGGATAGCCGCGATGACGGCCGCGCGCTCCAGTTCGCCCAGGGCGCCGTGTTCGGCGCTGGGGGCGTCGGGCAGCGCCTTGGGCGCGTGCTTCTCGACCACGGCCCGGTGCCGCAGCACCGAGCGGGCGCGGTTCACGACCGACTGGCGCAGGTAGGACAGCGCCTTGTTGGGGTCGCGCAGCCGCCGCCAGGCCCCGTGCATGGCGACGAACGCGTCCTGGACGACCTCCTCGGCGGTGGCGTGGTCGCGGACGAGGAGGGTGGCGAGGCGGACCAGGGGGCGGTAGTGCGCGCTGTAGAGCTGGGTCACGGCCTGGTCGGCGTCCCACTCGGCCGTCACTGTTGCCGCGGAGGCCCCCGCGACCAATGTTTCCGTCACGTCTGTAGGACGCGCGCCCTTGTCGCCGGGTTTACGAAAGGGCATACCTGTGTTCTCGCTCCAGATCGGGGGTCTGCGGTGTGACCTGACCGTTCCGCGGATCAGGGTCCTTACAACAGGTGCGCCGCCGCCGGCCCGCGGGGCGGGCGGGAGCCCGCCGGGCGAACGTGACGGCCCGGATGAAGCCACGCGAAGCACCAGAATAGCCCGCGCTCCACGGAGGGAGGGGGCGTTCGGGGAATCCCGCGGACGCCGCGCGGCCCGGTGCCGGAGCCCGCGTGCGGGGGCGCCTCCCGGGCCACGGTAGAGGATCCGGACGCCCGGCGCAGCCGCCCCCGGCGCACCGGACGCGGCCGCGCCGCCCGGCCCGTGGTGCCCGGCGCACCGCGCGCCCCGGGCGCCCCCTGCGGCATCATGGGTCCCAGGCCGCGGGCGCGCGCCCGCGGCACCGACGACGCACCCGAGGGAAGGGGTCCAGGTGGCGACGAGCCGGCCCGACTGCCTGTTCTGCAAGATCGTGGCGGGCGAGGTCCCCGCCGACGTCGTCCGCGCGACCGACGACACCGTCGCCTTCCGCGACATCAACCCGCAGGCGCCCACGCACGTGCTGGTCATCCCGCGCGACCACTACGCCGACGCGGGCGAGGCCGCGCGGGCCGGCGCCGGCGTCATGGACGCCGTCGCCCGCGACGCCCATGAGGTGGCCGCCGCCGAGGGGATCGCCGCCTCCGGCTACCGGCTGGTGTTCAACACCGGAGCGGGCGCCGGCCAGACCGTGTTCCACGTCCACGGCCACGTGCTGGGCGGACGCGGCCTCCAGTGGCCGCCCGGGTAGGAGAAAAGCCCTCGGGCCGGGAATGGCGGCGTTGGTAGAATCGCTGTGACGACTGAGGCCGGCCGGGCGCACCGCGACCACGGTGACCGGCCGGCCGGTCCGCGCGGCGGACGCCGGCGACGATCGAGAGGCAGGGGCAGACGGCCGCGAGGCCACACCATGGTCGAGTCAACTCATTCACGCACGCAGGTGAAGATCGTGGTGCCCGAGGAGCACACGATGGTCAACCTGCTCGGGTCCGGCGACGAGCTCCTGCGGGCCGTGGAGCGCTCCTTCGACAGCGACATCCACGTCCGCGGCAACGAGATCACCATCAGCGGCAGCCCCGAGGAGACCGCGCTCGCGGTCCGGCTGATCGAGGAGCTGCTGGAACTCGTCCGCAACGGCGCCCACATCACACCCGACGCCATCGAGCGCACCCTCGGGATGCTGCGCACGCCCGGGGCCGACGGCGAACGCCCCGCCGACGTGCTGACGATGAACATCCTGTCGGCGCGCGGCCGCACCATCCGGCCCAAGACCCTCAACCAGAAGCGCTACGTCGACGCCATCGACCGGCACACGATCGTGTTCGGCATCGGCCCGGCGGGCACCGGCAAGACCTACCTGGCCATGGCCAAGGCGGTCAAGGCGCTGCAGAACAAGCAGGTCAACCGGATCATCCTGACCCGCCCCGCGGTCGAGGCCGGCGAGCGCCTGGGCTTCCTGCCCGGCACCCTGTACGAGAAGATCGACCCCTACCTGCGCCCGCTCTACGACGCGCTGCACGACATGCTCGACCCCGACTCCATCCCCAAGCTGATGGCGGCGGGAACCATCGAGGTCGCGCCGCTCGCCTACATGCGCGGCCGCACGCTGAACGACTCCTTCATCATCCTGGACGAGGCGCAGAACACCTCGCCGGAGCAGATGAAGATGTTCCTGACCCGGCTGGGATTCGGCTCCAAGATCGTGGTCACCGGCGACGTCACCCAGGTCGACCTGCCCCGGGGGCAGTCCAGCGGCCTGGGGACCATCGAGTCCATCCTCGACGGCATCGACGACATCGGGTTCTGCCGGCTCACCAGCAAGGACGTCGTGCGCCACAAGCTGGTCAGCGCCATCGTGGACGCCTACGGCCGCTACGACGTCGAGCAGCGGCCGCAGGGCCAGCGGGGGCGTTCCGCCTCCGCGTCCGCCCGCGGCAACGGCACCGGGGGCTGACCTCCGCGGGGCGCCGCCCCGCACGCGACCGCACCGGCCGCTCCGGCGGGGCACGCCCCGCCGGAGCGCCTTCACCACGTCCGACCAGATAGGCGCCTGAGCAATGAGTATCGACGTCGCGAACGAGTCCGGCGTCCCCGCCGACGAGACCCGGCTGTCGCGGCTGGCCCGTTTCGTCCTCGACGCCATGCGGGTTCACCCGCTGGCCGAGCTGTCCGTGGTCCTCATCGACGAGGAGCCCATGGCCGAGCTGCACGTCCGCTGGATGGACGAGCCCGGCCCCACCGACGTGCTCTCCTTCCCCATGGACGAGCTGCGTCCGGGCGGGCAGGACAAGCCGTCCGAGCCGGGGGTCCTGGGCGATGTGATCATCTGCCCGCAGGTGGCCGCCCGCCAGGCAGAGAAGGCCGGGCACGGCACGCAGGACGAGATCGACCTGCTGTGCACGCACGGCATCCTGCACCTGCTGGGCTACGACCACGCCGAGCCCGAGGAGCACAAGGAGATGTTCGGCCTCCAGGGCGACATCCTCGCGAGCTGGCGGCGGCACCTCGACGAGGACGCCCGCCGCGACTCCGCGGGCGAGGAACCGGCCCGATGACCCCCGGTCATACCGGCGCGGCCGCCGCGCTGCTGGCGGCGCCCGCCCCCGGCGCGGCGGCGGCCGGCTGGCTGCCGCTGTACGCCTTCGCGGCCGCGGCGCTGCTCGCCGTCCTGGCCGCGTTCTTCGTCGCCGCCGAGGTCGCGCTCACCCGGACCGCCGGCATGGGCGAGGACGGCCCGGCCGGATCAGCGGCGGGCCGGCGCCTGGCCGCGGTCGCCGCCGACCCCGCCGCGCACCTCAACCTGCTCCTACTGCTGCGGGTCTCCGCCGAGGTGCTGGCGGCGCTGGCGCTGGTGGCGGGCGCGATCGGCTGGTTCGGCGCGGGCTGGCCCACCCTGGTGGGCGCGGGCGCGCTGATGATCGTGGTCGACTTCATGCTGATCGGGGTCACCCCGCGCATCCTGGGCCGCCAGTTCGCCGCCCCGCTGGCCGGGGCCGCGGTCACCGTGCTCGTTCCGGTCCGCCCGGTACTGGGGCCGGTCGCCGAACTGCTGGTGCGGATCGGCCGCGCGCTGACCCCGCGCGGCAAGGGCGAGCGCGAGGGCCCGTTCAGCAGCGAGGGCGAGCTGCGCCGGCTGGTCGACCTGGCCGAGCGCGGGCACGTCATCGACGCCGAGGAGCGCGAGATGATCCACTCGGTGTTCAAACTGGACGACACCATGGTGCGCGAGGTCATGGTGCCGCGCACCGACATCGTGTCGGTCGAGGGCGACGCCGTGCTGGACGACTGCCTCACCCTGGCGCTGCGCAGCGGGTTCTCCCGCATCCCGGTCGTCGGCGCCGACCTCGACGACGTCGTCGGCATCCTCTACCTCAAGGACGTCGTCGCCCGCATGCGCGACGTCTGGGCCGAGCGCGACGGCGGCGGCGCGGGCCACCTCGGCACCGCCCGCGACGCCATGCGCGCGGCCACCTACGTCCCCGACTCCAAGCCCATCGACGAGCTGCTGCGCGACATGCAGCGCCAGCGCATCCACGTCGCCGTGGTCATCGACGAGTACGGCGGCACGGCCGGCCTGGTGACCATCGAGGACATCGTGGAGGAGATCGTCGGCGAGATCACCGACGAGTACGACGACGAGGTCCCGCCCGTCGAACGGCTCGGCGAGGGCCGCGCGCGGGTCACCGCCCGGCTGCCGCTGGGCGAGCTGGTCGAGGTGTTCGGCACCGAGGTGGACGCCCCCGACGTCGAGACCGTGGGCGGCCTGCTCGCCTACGCGCTGGGGCGGGTGCCCATCACGGGTTCCCAGGCCGAATACGCTGGGCTCAGGCTGACCGCCGAGGACCCGGCGGGACGCCGCAACCAGACGGCGACGGTGCTGGTGGAGCGCTTGTGAGCGGGCGCCCCGCGCCCGCCGCCGGCGACCGCGCTGCCGACGAGAGGTGGACCTTGACCGACACCGCCGCCGGGGACATCGGCCCCGAGGACGAGAAGCTCATCACGCTGGCCCGCGCCTCGCGCGCCCGCACCGGCGCCGCCGAGGGCGCCGCCGTGCGCGACGAGACCGGGCGCACCTACGCCGCGGTGACCGTCGAGCTGCCGTCGCTGCGGCTGACCGCGCTGCAGGGCGCGGTGGCGGCGGCCGTGTCCAGCGAGGCCGGGGCCCTGGAGGCCGCGGTCGTGGTGTCGGAGGCCGCCGAACCGGCCGCCGCCGACCTCGCGGTGGCCGCCGACCTGGCGGCCGCGCTCGTGGTGCTCGCCGCGCCCGACGGCACCCCCGTGCGCGTCGTGCGACCCTGACGGGCCCGCGCACCGCACCGCCGCACGCGCCCCTCGGGGCCGTGCGGCGCCGCCGCGCCCGCACCGGGCGCGGCCCGATCCTCCGGGGGCGGTTCCGCCCGCCCCCGGACGCAGGCGAGACTGGAGCCATGGACGACCTCGACCCCAACCTGCGGGCTCCGATGCCGATGCCCTCGTACGTCGAGGGCTTCCGCAGCGGCTTCGCGTGTTTCGTCGGCCGGCCCAACGTGGGCAAGTCGACGCTGATGAACGCCCTCGTCGGCCAGAAGGTGGCGATCACCAGCAACCGGCCGCAGACCACCCGGCGCACCGTGCGCGGCATCGTCCACCGCCCGGACGCGCAGCTGATCATCGTGGACACCCCGGGGCTGCACAAGCCGCGCACGCTGCTGGGCGAGCGGCTGGACAGCCTGGTGCGCTCCACGCTGGTCGAGGTGGACGTCATCGGGTTCTGCGTGCCCGCCGACGAGCCGATCGGCCGCGGCGACACCTACATCGCCCGCGAACTCGCGGGCCAGCGCGACACCCCCGTGGTGGCGATCGTCACCAAGACCGACAAGGTCGGCCGCGAGCAGGTCCGCGAGCAGTTGCTGGCCGTCGAGCGCCTGGGCACGTGGGCCGACATCGTCCCCGTCTCGGCCGACGCCGGGTTCCAGCTCGACACCGCGACCGACGTGCTCTGCTCGCACCTGCCCGACGGGCCCCCGCTGTACCCCGACGGCGACCTCACCGACGAGCCCGACGAGATGCTCGTCGCGGAGCTGATCCGCGAGGCCGCCCTGGAGGGGGTGCGCGACGAGCTGCCGCACTCGATCGCGGTGGTGGTCGAGGAGATGAAGGCCCGCGAGAACTCCCGGCGCGAGCTGGTCGACGTCTACGCGTCGCTGTACGTCGAGCGTCCCAGCCAGAAGGCCATCGTGATCGGCACCAAGGGCGCGCGGCTGCGCGACGTGGGGTCGGCGGCGCGGGCGCAGATCGAGGCGCTCCTGGGCACCCGGATCTACCTCGACCTGCGCGTCCGCGTCGCCAAGGACTGGCAGCGCGACCCCAAGCAGCTGCGCAAGCTGGGCTTCGACCAGCAGGTCTGATCCGGCGGGTCAGACCTGGTGGTTGAGGTCGTCGGCGAGGTGCTCGGCCGCGCGCCGCACGATGGGCGCGGCGCGTTCGACGAACCCCCAGCCCACCCGGGCCTCGGGGCCCGAGATGGAGACCGCCATCATGGCCGGTCCGCCGACCACCGGCACCGCCAGGCAGCGGACGCCGATCTCCTGCTCGCCGTCGTCGATGGCGTAGCCCTGCTCGCGGATGCGCGCCAGCTCCTTGGCGAACTCCTCGGGGGTGGTGATGGTGCGGTCGGTGGCGGCGGGCATGCCGGTGCGGCCCACGGTCGCCAGCGCCTCGTGCTCGGGGAGCTGGGCGAGCAGCGCCTTGCCCACCCCGGCCGAGTGCGGCAGCACCCGCCGGCCCACCTCGGTGAACATCCGCATGGCGTGCGGTGAGGGGACCTGCGCGACGTAGACGACCTTGTCGCCGTCGAGCATGGCGAGGTTGGCGGTCTCGCCGAGTTCCTCGACGAGTTCGGCCAGGTGCGGGCGGGCCCAGGTGCCGAGCATCCGCGACGCGCTCTCGCCGAGGCCGATCAGCCGCGGCCCGAGGGCGTAGCGGCGGGAGGGGAGCTGGCGCACGTAGCCGTTGCCGAGGAGCGTGCGGATGATGCGGTGGATGGTGGGCAGGGGCAGGCCGGAGGACTCGGCGAGCTGGCTGAGGGAGATCTCCCCGCCGGCGTCGGCCATGATCTCCAGCAGGGCGAAGGCGCGGTCGAGCGACTGCACGCCGCCCGAGCGGGGCCGGGCCCCGGGGTCGGCGGCGGGGACGGCGGTGTCGCCGGTGTCGGCACCGGTCGCGGTCTGTGGCGTGGCCAAAGGTCTCATGCTCCCATCGCGTGGCCGCCCGGGGCGCGGCCCGCGGGCCGGTGGCCACTCTTCCTCGAAGTTTCCATTCTGCGATACGGAAGCGCTCGCCGGTAACCCCTTTCGCGATCACGTGGCCTGCGCGCCGCCGGTCGTGGGGCGGTGTCCGCCGGCGGCGCGTGGCGGCGCGGGCCGGAGGCGGATGGGGGGACCGCACCCTCTTGTTGTTCCGAATTGTAGAAGTTATTGTCCGCGATATAGAAGTTCTCGGGGCGGGGTTTTCCTGCGCCGCCCCGCCGGTACCGCCGACGAAGGGACGAACAGCGTGGGTGAGCACGACTCGACCGGGGACAGCGCGGGCGTGGCCGGAACCGGCCTCGGCGCCATCTGCGCGGCGCTCGACGCGCGGCTGGCCGACGCCGACGCGCGGCTGCTGCGCGACTACCCCGGCGAACGGCCGCTGCGCCAGCCCGTGCACACCGTCTACGTGCCCGCCGACCGGGTCGGCCCCGGCCTGGCCGCCGCCTGGGGCGAGCAGGCCCTCGCGGCCCTGGATGCGCACGCCCCCGACGCCGCCGCCCTGGCCGCCGCCACCGGCGTGCCCGAGGACGCGGTCGCCGACGCGCTGCCCCGCGTCCGCGCCAAGCTGGCCGCCGAACCCGTGGAGGACCTGCGCGTCGACCTGGAGGACGGCTACGGCGCCCGCTCCGACGACGAGGAGGACGCGCACACCGTCGCCGCCGCCCGCGCGCTCGCCGCCGACCTGGCGGCCGGGACCGCGCCCCCCTACCTCGGCCTGCGACCGAAGGGGATGGAGGCCGCCGGGCGCCGCCGCGGCGTGCGCAGCCTGCTGCTCTTCCTGCGGACCCTGCTGGAGGAGGCGGGCGGGCTGCCCGACGGGCTCCTGCTCACCCTGCCCAAGATCACCTCGGTGGAGCAGGTCGAGGCCATGGCCTGGACCTGCGGGCAGGTCGAGGACCTGCTCGGGCTGCCGGCCGGCCGCCTCGGGTTCGAGCTGCAGATCGAGACCCCGCAGTCGGTCCTCGGCCCCGACGGCGCCGCCGCCGTCGCCCGGATGATCCACCGCGGCGAGGGCCGGGTGACCGCCCTGCACTACGGCACCTACGACTACAGCGCGGCGTGCGGGGTGACCGCCGCCCACCAGAGCATGGCGCACCCGGCCGCCGACCACGCCAAGGCCGTGATGCAGGTCGCCGCCGCCGGCACCGGGGTGTGGCTCTCGGACGGATCGACCAACGTGCTGCCCGTGGGCACGACCGCGCGGGTGCACGCCGCCTGGCGGCTGCACGCCGGCCTCGTCCGGCGGTCCCTGGAGCGCGCCTTCTACCAGGGGTGGGACCTGCACCCGCACCAGCTGCCCACCCGCTACCTGGCCGCCTTCGCCTTCCACCGGGAGGCGTTCGCCCCCGCGGCCGCCCGGCTGCGCGACTACCTGGGTGCGGTCGACGGCGGGGTGCTGGACGAGCCCGCCACCGCGCAGGCGCTCGCCGCGGCCCTCGTGCGCGGGCTGGGCTGCGGCGCCCTCACGGCCGATGAGGTCGAGGCGGCGACGGGGGTCGACACCGCCGCGCTGACCGGCCTCGCCCACCGCCGGGTCGGCTGACCGCGGCCACGACCGCGAGCGCGACGAGCAGGGAGACGGGAGACATGGCAGAACACGACTACGACCTGGTGGTGCGGGCGCGGCGCGCCGTCACCCCCGAGGGGGAGCGGCCCGCCGCCGTCGCCGTGCGCGGCGGCCGGATCGCGGCGGTGCTCGACCGCGGCGCGCCCGCGTCCGCCGCCCGCACCCTCGACCTCGCCGACGACGAGGTGCTGCTGCCCGGCCTCGTCGACACCCACGTGCACGTCAACGAGCCCGGCCGGACCGAATGGGAGGGGTTCGCCACGGCCACCCGCGCGGCCGCGGCCGGCGGGGTGACCACCCTCGTGGACATGCCGCTGAACAGCGTGCCGCCCACGACCACCGCCGCCGGCCTGGCCGCCAAGCGCGCGGCGGCGCACGGCCAGACGGCGGTCGACGTCGGGTTCTGGGGCGGCGCCGTCCCGGAGAACACCGGCCCCGGGGCCACCGGCGTGCTGCGCGAACTGCACGAGGCGGGGGTGTACGGGTTCAAGGCGTTCCTGTCGCCCTCGGGCGTCGAGGAGTTCGGCCACCTCGACCCCGACCGGTTCCGCGCCGCGGCGGCCGCCATCGGGGAGTTCGGCGGGCTGCTCATCGTGCACGCCGAGGACCCGCGGGTGCTCGCCCAGGCCCCGCCCGCCACCGGCCGCGACTACGCGTCGTTCCTCGCCTCCCGGCCCGACACCGCCGAGCACGCCGCGATCGCGCTGGTCATCGCGACCGCGCGCGCCACCGGCACCCGCGCGCACATCCTGCACCTGTCCTCGGCCACCGCCCTGCCGCTCATCGCCCAGGCCCGCGCCGAAGGGGTGCCGCTCACCGTCGAGACCTGCCCGCACTACCTGACCATCGCCGCCGAGGAGGTGCCCGAGGGCGCCACCCAGTTCAAGTGCTGCCCGCCCATCCGCGGCGCGGCCAACCGCGACCTGCTGTGGGCGGCCCTGGCGGACGGCGTGATCGACTGCGTCGTCAGCGACCACTCGCCCAGCACCGTCGACCTCAAGCGGCTGGACACCGGCGACTTCGGCGCCGCGTGGGGCGGGGTGTCCGGCCTGCAGGTGGGCTTCGCGGCGATGTGGACCGAGGCGGCCGCGCGCGGCCACGGCCTGGCGGACGTGGTCCGGTGGATGGCCCGCCGCCCGGCCGAGATCGCCGGGCTGGCCGCCAAGGGCGCGATCGCGGTCGGGCGCGACGCCGACCTCGCCGTCGTCGCGCCCGACGCGGCCGTGCGCGTCGACGCCGCCGCCCTGCGGCACCGCAACCCGGTCAGCGCCTACCACGGCCGCGAGCTGCGCGGGCAGGTGCGCCGGACCCTGCTGCGCGGCACCGAGGTCGACCCGGACGCGCCGCACGGGCGGCTGCTCGCCCGGAACGAGGGGTGAGCGCGGGCGCCGCCGCACACGCGGCGGCGCCCGCCCGGTCGGGCCGCGCCGGTCAGGCGGCGCCGCAGTACTCGGCCTCGGCGCCGATCACCCGCTGCGGGCAGTCGGCGTAGTCGAGCAGGTCGAGCACCGCCTCGCGGTTGCGCGCGGTCTCGCGCGAGATGACCTCGTCGGGCGGGTAGAACCCGCCGCCGCCGGTCCCGGTCGGGTACATCTCGAAGGTGAACGAGAAGATGCCCTGGTCCGCCCAGAGCCAGTCGTTGATCGACCCGTCCGTGATGTAGAGGTCGCTGGACTGCTGGGGCGTGTAGCCGTTGGACGACGCCATGAGCCGGCCCAGCTCCGCGTGGGTGTCGTAGTCGTCGCGGGTCATGCCGGGGGCGACGTCGCCGTAGGTGTAGCCGTAGGGCCACAGCACCAGCTCGCCGTAGGTGTGGAAGTCGATCCCGACGGAGATCTGCTGCTCGCCGCCGACCACCCGGCTGCGCACGAAGTCGGCCACCCGGCGCACCTCGGTCGCCGACTCCGGCGCCGACCCGCGGTAGGTCAGGCTCGACGGGCTGCCCGAGGAGCCGCCGCAGCAGCCCCACCGGTAGCCCCAGTTGCGGTTGAGGTCGGTGCCCACCGCCGTGCTGCCCGGGTTGGGCTGGCGGTTCTTGCGCCAGCTGCGGTAGGAGCCGGTGGCGATGTCGTACTCGCTGCCATCGGGGTTGACGTTCGGCAGGATCCAGATCTCGCGGCCGTCGACCAGGTCGGTGATCCGGGAGTCCGTGCCGTAGCCGTCGGTGAACGCGTTGAGCAGGTACACCGCCATCTCGACGGTCAGGTGCTCGCGGGCGTGCTGGGAGTGGGTGAACAGCACCTCCGGCTCGTCCTCGTCGGTGCCGGCGTTGTCGCTGATCTTGACCGCGAACAGGTCGCGGCCGCCGTGGGAGTCGCCGATGTCGACCCGGCGGGCGATGGCCGGGTGGTCGGCGACCACGTCGGCGACCACGTCGGTCAGCTCGGCGTAGTTGTGGTACCGCGCGTCGGCCGGCGGGAAGTCCAGGGCGCGGGGGCCGCCGGAGCCGGGCGGGGCGAGTTCGGTGACCTCGTAGCCGAGGTCCTCGACGGCGCCGATGTCGCCGGGGGCGGCGGTGACCACCACGGAGCCGTCGTCCACCCCGTCGATGGCGACGCCGGTCGCGGCGACCTCGGTGCGCTCCTGCGGGGTGGACGGCCCGCGCACCTCGTACTGGCGGTAGGCGGGGGCGTCCTCGGCGGACGCGCTCTCGGCGGAGAGGGTGGCGAGGAGGAGGGGGACGAGGGAGAGGACGGCGAGCAGGCCGCGTCGTTGCACAGTGCCTCCTGTGGGGGAGTGGGAGGGGCGCGCTGCACCAATTCAGGGGGTGTGCGGAGGGTGGTGTCAACATGACGGATTGACACCGTTTCGGGGGTTGTGCGCTGCGATTTCCGGCAACCCGCAGGTGGCTCCGTCTAACCGCCGGGGCCGGACTGGCCGGAAGCGGCCACGCGGGGTCGCCGGATGATCGCGGAGCGACGCGGCGGGGCGCGGGCGCCGACGGCGGTGGTGCGGCCACCACCCGGAACCGAGGTGCTGGACGGGGCCGAAGTGCCCGCCCGCACTACCGACGCGGCGGCCGAATCCCCGCAGAATCAATGGCGTCCCCGCAGGTCACCCCGAGGAGCCCTGATGATCGGCACGCCGCCGCACGTCCCCCCGCCGTCCGCCGCGCCCAGCGGCGGCGCGCCAGCGGCCGCGCCGCCCGCGATGCGCCCGCTGCGCGAGTGGCACCGGCCGCTCACGCTCTTCGCCGCCGCCGCGGGCGTCCTCGCGGTCCTGTTCTGCGTCGGGCTGGTGGTGGACGGCCGCACCGTCCTGGGCGAGCCCGTGTGGCTCAAGCCGCTGAAGTTCGCCGTCTCCTTCGGCCTCTACACGGCCACCCTGGCCTGGATGTTCGCGCTGTTCCCCCGCTGGCGGCGCACCCTGTGGACGCTCGGCACCGCGGTCACCGCCGCCTGCGTCCTGGAGACGGTGATCATCACCTACCAGGCGGCCCGCGGCCAGCGGAGCCACTTCAACTACACCACCCCGATGGACGCGCAGCTCCAGGAGCTGATGGGCATGGGCGCCGTCGTGCTGCTGCTGGGCACCCTCGCCATCGGCGCCCTGCTGGTCTGGCAGCGGCGCGTGGACCGGCCCATGTCCTGGGCGATCCGGATCGGCGTCCTCGTCTCGGTGGCGGGCATGGCGATCGGCCCGCTGATGACCCAGCCCACCCCCGACCAGGAGGCCGTGCTGGAGACCGGCGCCGAGGCCCACACCGTCGGCGCGCACACCGTGGACGCCCCCGACGGCGGGCCGGGCCTGCCGGTGACCTCGTGGAGCACCGAGGGCGGGGACCTGCGGATCGCCCACTTCGTCGGCCTGCACGGGCTTCAGGCGCTGCCGCTGCTCGCCCTCGGGTTGGGCGCCGCGGCGCCGCGGGTCCGCCTGCTGCGCGGCGAGGGGACGCGCACCGCGCTGGTGGCGGTGGCCGGGGCCAGCTACACGGGAGCGGTGGCGCTGCTGGCCTGGCAGGCGCTGCGCGGGCAGCCGCTGCTCCAGCCGGACGCGGCCACCCTCGCCGCGGCGGCCGGGCTGGCGGCCGCCGTCACCCTGGGGGTCGGGGCCACCGCCGCGCTCGCCGCCCGGTCCGCCGGGAGGTGAGCGGGCCCCGGCGCCGCGGGCGCGCGCCGGGGCCGGG
>NZ_BCRK01000126.1 GCF_001552555.1 Nocardiopsis trehalosi NBRC 14201
CGCTCGCAAGCCGATCTGCGAGGTTCGGCCTGGGTTGTGCCGTCCGAGCCGATCGGCGCAGCGAGCGTCGTTCTGGTGGACGCGAGCCCGGAATGATGCAAAAAACACGACCTAGCCGGCCAGCGGGCGCCGCATGGCGATGCGGGGGAGCACGGCGATCCCCGCCTCCTCCTCGGCGCGCCACTGGGCGCGCAGGCCCGGGCCCCAGCGGTCCTCGGGCAGCACGGCGAACCCGCGCGCCGCGTACCAGGGTCCGTTCCACGGCAGGTCGCGGAAGGTCGTCAGGGTCATCGCGGCGTACCCCCGGGAGCGGGCGTGCGCGCAGGCCGCCTCCAGCAGCGCCGACCCGAGGCCGCGCCGCCCGTACGCGGGGTCGACCGCGAGCTGCTCCAGGTGCGCCGCCCCGTCCAGGGCGATGAGCGCCGCCAGCCCCCGCACCGGCGACCCGGTCACCAGCACCGCGTCGGCGTGCTCCAGCAGCGGACGCGGGTCGTCGGGCGGCAGCACCACCCCGGCGGCGGCGAACACGGTGTCGGCGGCCAGACTCGCCGCGACCGCCGACGGCACGTCGCCGGCCGCCATCGGCCGGACGGGCGGCGGCCCGCCACGGGATGCGGGCGGGTGGGCCCGCCCGGACGGCGGGCGCCGGGCTCCGGCGGTGGACTCCTCGGGCGGCATGGCACCTCCGGTCGGGTGGGGATCGCAACGCCGCCCATCGTGCCCGACCATCCGCGCCGCGTCGACGCGATATCGCCCGCCGCTCCACGGGCTTCCGTCCGCGCGGTTCGTCCACAGGCGCGTGGTTCCGGTGGCACGGGCCCCCTCGGTGCGGTCGGCTTGAAGCAGGGGTTCCCCCCAGCACCATGGTCGCGTCGCCGTCGCCGCCAGGGGCACCTCCGCATGCCCGGAACCGCTCCCACCGGCGGGGTTCAGTCCCTGTCGCGCGAGCCGTCCCCGGTGTCGTCCCCGGTGTCGTCGTCGGGGACGTCCTGGAGCCGACCGCAGAGGCGGCACCGCACGGTCTCCGGCGGGAGCGGGCAGGGGCAGTACCGGCACGTCGCCGCGCACGCTTCGTCGTAGACGGCGAGGAGGGGGTCATAGGTGTCGCCCATCCGCCCAGGGTGGCACAGCGGCGGGGGTGGGGGCGGCGGGGCGGGGGTCACCCCTCCTCTTCGAGGATCGCGTCGACGACGTCGTCCAGGACGCGCGCCTGGTCGGCGTCGCCCAGGAGCGAGAACTCGACCAGGGCGTCCTGGATGGTGACGTTGCTGCCCGCGCGGCCCTCGACCACGCACAGGCGGGCGACCTCGCGGGTGGGGATGGCCATGCGCCGGCCCTCGTCGGGCGGCGCCAGGTCGTAGACGTTGATCGGGTACCGGGTGTGGCGGTTGCGCCACTGCTCCGCCCGCACGAGCGCGAACCCGCGCAGCAGCGACGCGAAGACCCCGTCCGGCGCGATGTCGTCGAGGGCGGCCGCGTCGGCCTCCGCACGGCAGTCCGCGCATCTGGCCGTCTCGGCGCGCAGCAGCCGGCGGGCCGCCGGGTGGGTGACGTGCTCGGCGTTCAGCTTCATGGGGTGTCGGTGCGCCATCGGGCCCTTGGATCGCGTCTCGGGTGATGATCGCCCAGCGTAACGGCGCCGAACCGCCGGATCAGGGGAAACCGGGAAGCCCCGCCGGTCAGGTGCGCAGGCGGAGGCCCTTGGGGACGGGGTGGAAGCCGGCGCGGGTGAGAGCGGCGTCCAGAGGGGTGTCGAACACCGGGAGGCCGTCGCAGCGTTCGACCGTCAGACCGGCGACGCGGCCCGCGCGCACCGCGTCGGCGACGGCCGCCGCCGCCCGGTCCAGCGCGGCGCCCTCGGCGCCGAACGTCAGCGCCGAGCGTCCACCCCGCTCCAGGTAGAGCACGAGGGCGCCGTCGTCCAGCACGACCAGCGCCCCCGCCTTGCGGCCGGGGCGGCCGCCGCCCTCCGGCGGCTCCGGCCACGGCAGGGCCGCGCCGTAGGCGTTCGCCGGGTCCGCCGCCGCCAGCACGAGGGGCGCCGCGTCCGCCCCGTCCCCCGGCCCGGCGGACGGCCCGCCGGTGCCGCCGTCGCGGTCGGGGGCCGCCATGCCCCGCAGGCGGTCGACCGCGCCCGGGAGGGCGAACTGCGCCGCGCCCAGGCCCTCCACGAAGTAGCCCCGGCGGGCCCGGCCCGCCTCCTCGAACGCCCGCAGCACCGGGTAGACGGCGCTGAACCCGCCGCCCGCGCCCCCGGGGCGCCGGTCCTGCTCGGCCACCACCGCGCCGCGCGTCACCACCCCGTGCCGGTCCAGCAGGGCCGCCGCCCCGGCGTGTCCGCGCCGGGTGGGGTCGGTGTCGAGGGCGGGCGCCGGCGACCACCGGCCCGCCGCCGTCGGCGGCCCCGTGCGCGTGGGCATGGCCGCGCGGCGCGAGCGCGACCGGTGCGCGGTCCCGCCCGCCCCGAGCAGCGCCCGCAGCGGGGTGAGCGAGTCGTTGCCGACCCGGCCCGCCCAGATCAGGTCCCACAGCGCCGCCACCAGCCCGGCGTCGGAGACGGCGGCGACGCCCTCGGCGCGCGTCACCCGGTCGGCCAGGTCGCGGAAGAACAGCGCCCCGCCCTCCTCCAGCGCGGTGAGCACCGCCGCCGCGACCGCCCCCTCGGGCGGCGGGCCCGGGTCGGGCAGCAGCAGGGCGGCCTCGTCGGCGGGCACCAGGCAGACCCACCCGTCGCCGCCCGACAGCGGACCGGCCCCCGCCCACACGACCTCACCGGCGAGGGTGAGCGCGTCGAGCAGAGCAGGGGAGTAACCCGGCACCCGTGCGGGCAGCACCAGCGACTCCAGCGCCGACGCCGGGACCGGCGCCCCGCGCAGCGCCTCCACCGCCGCGAACACCGCGTCGGGGTCGGCCGGGCGCGGCGGCAGGCCCCGCGCGCCCGGGGCCGGCGCGGCGGCCGGCGGGGTGACGCCCTGCCAGGCGGGGACGAACCGGGCCAGCGCCCGCTGCGCCACCGGCTCGACCTCGCGGCGCAGGCGGGCCACCGACCGGCGGCGCAGCCGCCGCAGCACGTCGGCGTCGCACCACTCCGTTCCGGTGCCGCCGGGCCGGAAACCGCCCTCGACCACGCGGCCCGCGCCCGCCAGCCGCCGCAGCGCGTCGTGGACCACCGCCGGGCCGAGGCCGAACCGGGCCGCCGCGTCGCCGACCGTGAAGGGCCCGTGCGTGCGCGCGTACCGCGACACCAGGTCGCCCACCGGGTCGGCCACGGGCGCGGTGAACGCCGCCGCCGTCCCCGCGAAGGGGTGCGCGTCCGCCCACTCGCCGTCCGCCCGCTCTCCGGGCGGCCGGGTGCGGGCCCCGGTGTCCTCGGCGCCCGCCGCACCGGCCGCGCCGTCCGCCCCGGTTCCGGGCCCGGGGGCGGGGGGCCGAGGGGCGCCGGCCTCGGGGGAGGAGAGCCAGTCGGGCAGGACGGTGCCCAGGGCGTCGCGGAGCCGGGCCGCGTCCTCCACCGCCGCCCACCGGGGCGCGCCCGCCACGCGGACCCGCACGGCACGCCGCGCGGCCTCCAGGTCGGCCAGCCAGGCCGGTGCCACCCCGCGCGCGGCGGCCTCGCCGGTGCTCAGCGGCCCCAGTTCGCGCAGCAGGTCGGCGGTGCCCTCCACCGCCCGCTCCCGCGCCCGGGGGTCCGCCGTGTCCGGCGGGGCGGTGTCCCGCGGGGCCGTGTCCGCCCCTCCGGCCGCCCCCTCGCCCTCCGGCGCCTCCGGCCCGCCGTCGGGGCGGGCGCCGCCCCGCCCGTCCGGGACCCCGGGGACGCGGGCGCGGGCGGCGACACCGGTGCCCGGGGCGAGGCGCTGCAGGCGGGCGTCCTCCTCGGCCACCACGGCGGCGTCGAGCAGCTCGCGCAGGTCGGCCTGGCCCAGGAGATCGGACAGCAGCGACGCGTCCAGGGTGAGCGCCTGCGCCTTCAGCTCCGCCAGCGGGGCGTCGCCCTCGTAGAGGAACGCCGCCGTGTAGCCGATGAGCAGCGACTGCGCGAACGGGGAGGCGTGCGGGGTCTCCACCTCCACCACCCGCACCCGCCGCGCCGCGAGGTCGCCCATCAGCTCGGCCAGCCCCGCGACGTCGAACACGTCGCGCAGGCACTCGCGCACCGCCTCCAGCACGATGGGGAACGACCCGTACCGCGCGGCCACCGACAGCAGCTGCGCCGAGCGCTGCCGCTGCTGCCACAACGGCATCCGCCGCCCCGGCCGCCGCCGGGGCAGCAGCAGCGCCCGCGCCGCGCACTCCCGGAACCGGGCCGCGAACAGCGCCGAACCGCCGATCTCGGCGGCGACCGCGTCCTCCACCTCCTCCGGCGCCATCGACAGCACGTCCGCCAGCGCGCCGGCGCGGGCGGCCCGCCCGCCGTCCTCGACGTCGGGCAGCCGCACCACGATGCCGTCGTCCCCGTGCACCACCTGGGCGTCGACCCCGTACCGGGCGCGCAGCCGGGCGCCGATCAGCAGCGCCCACGGCGCGTGTACCCGCGCCCCCAGCGGGGAGTGCACCACCGCCCGCCAGTCGCCCAGCTCGTCGCGGAACCGCTCGACCACGATCGTGCGGTCGTCGGGGACGTGCCCGGTGGCCTCCCGCTGCTCCGCCAGGTAGCCGACGAGGTTGTCCGCCGCCCACGCGTCGAGCCCGGCGTCCGCCGCCCGCCGGGCCGCGTCGGCGCCGTCCAGGTCCGCCAGTTCGCGGGTCAGGGCGCCGATCGCCCGGCCCAGCTCCAGCGGGCGCCCCACCGCGTCCGCCTTCCAGAACGGCAGCCGGCCCGGCCGCCCCGGAGCGGGGGACACGAGGACCCGGTCGGCGGTGATGCCCTCGATCCGCCAGGCGCTCGCACCGAGGACGAACACGTCGCCCACCCGCGACTCGTACACCATCTCCTCGTCCAGCTCGCCGACCCGGGTGGGCGCCCGGCCGCCGCGCCCGCCGCCGTCCGGGGCGCCCCCCGTTCCCGCCAGGTGCACCGCGTAGGTGCCCCGGTCGGGGATCGTGCCCCCGCTGGTGACCGCGAGCCGCTGCGCCCCCGGCCGACCGCGCACGGTGCCGCCGCCGGCGGCGTCGCGGTCCCACACCACGCGCGGGCGCAGCTCGGCGAACTCGTCGGAGGGGTAGCGGCCCGACAGCATGTCGAGCACGCCCGCCAGCGCGGAGTCGGGCAGCGCCGCGAACGGGGCGGCCCGCCGCACCAGCGCCGCCAGGTCGGCCACCGCCCAGTCGTCCATCGCGGCCATGGCGACGACCTGCTGGGCGAGCACGTCGAGCGGGTTGCGCGGCATGTGCAGCTCCTCGATCGCCCCGGCGCGCATCCGCTCGGCGACCACGGTCGCGGCCAGCAGGTCGCCGCGGTACTTGGGGAACAGCACGCCGCGCGACACCTCGCCGACCCCGTGCCCGGCCCGGCCGACCCGCTGCAGCCCGCTGGCCACCGACGGCGGCGACTCCACCTGCACGACCAGGTCGACCGCGCCCATGTCGATGCCCAGCTCCAGGCTGGAGGTGGCCACCACGCACGGCAGCCGGCCCGCCTTGAGGTCGGCCTCGATGGCGGCCCGCTCGCTCTTGGACACCGACCCGTGGTGCGCCCGCGCCACCACGGGGGTGCCGTCCGCCGTACGCGCCTGCCCCGACTGGGCGGGGACCTCGGCGGGGACGGCGTCGGGGCCCGGGGCGGCGCCCGGGAGGCCCCGTTCGGCGGCCAGCTCGTTCAGCCGCGCGCACAGCCGCTCGGCCACCCGCCGCGAGTTGGTGAACACGATCGAGGAGTGGTGCCGCTCGACCAGGTCCAGCACCCGCTCCTCGACGTGCGGCCAGATGGAGGTGCGCGCCTTGGCCGCGCGGTCGTCGGTGCGGGCCGCCGCCACCGACGCCTCCAGCTCCGTCATGTCGGCCACCGGGACGGCGATGCGCAGGTCCAGCCGCGGGGCGCTCGGCGGCGCCACGACCGCCGCCGGCCGGGCCCCGCCGAGGAACGCCGCCACCTCCTCGGCGGGCCGCACCGTGGCGGACAGCCCGATCCGCTGGGCCGGCCGGTCCAGCAGGGCGTCCAGCCGCTCCAGCGTCAGCGCCAGGTGCGCGCCGCGCTTGGTCCCGGCCAGCGCGTGCACCTCGTCCACGATGACCGTCTCGACCCCGGCCAGCCCGGCGCGGGCCCGCGAGGTGAGCACGAGGAACAGCGACTCGGGGGTGGTGATGAGGATGTCGGGCGGCGCGGTGGCCAGCGTCCGGCGCTGGTCGGCCGGGGTGTCGCCGGTGCGGACCCCCACCGTGGCCGCCGGCGGGGCGTCCCCGGCGCGTTCGGCCTCGCGGCGGATGCCCGAGAGCGGGGCGCGCAGGTTGCGTTCGATGTCGGCCGCCAGCGCCTTCAGCGGGGAGACGTACAGCACCCGGCACCGGCGCGTCCGGTCGGCGGGCGGCGGCCCGGCCGCCAGCCGGTCGAGCGCCCACAGGAACGCCGACAGCGTCTTGCCCGATCCGGTGGGCGCCACCACCAGCGCGTTCCCGCCCTCGGCGATGGCCGCCCACGCCCCCTCCTGCGCGGGGGTGGGGCCCTGCGGGAAGGCGCGGTCGAACCAGGCGCGCGTGGCGGGGGAGAAGCGGTCCAGGGCGGCGCGGCCATCCCCGGGAGCGGGGTCGGTGGTCATCCCCCCAGTCTGCACCGGGGCACCGACAGGGGCGGGGAGCCCGCCCGGCGGCCCCGGGTGCCGGGGCGGCCGGGGTGACATCCGCGCCGCCGGGCGCCGATACTGGTGGGGATGAGAATCTCCCAGTTGTGGACCCGGATGTACGACCAGTTCGGCGAGTCCTACGCCGAGAGCCTGGCCCAGGACTACGTGATCGAGGGGCTGGGTTCGCGGACGGTCCACCAGGCCCTCGCCGACGGGACCCCGCCCAAGGAGGTGTGGCGCGCCGTGTGCGACACGTTCGACCTTCCGGCGGCCGTGCGCTGATCCGGCGCCCGAGGTCCGGGGCGCCGAATCGAACGGGCCTTCGAACCCTCGAACAGAAGTTCGGGTAGGGTGGGGGAGGACCCGGGGCCGCCGACGCGGCGTTCGTTCCCCGGTGCGGCCGCCCGCCGGGCCGGGCCCGCCGGACCCCGATGACCGACCGCCCGAGCGCGGTCGTCCACAGGGTGGCCGAAGCCGTCGTGGAATGTCCCCGCGACCGCGTAGCGTCATCTGCGAGATGAAGAAGAAGACACCGACCCAACAGGGGTTCCCCGTGGCAGCTACCGACCGAGACAAGGCTCTCGAAACCGCGCTCGCGCAGATCGAGCGCCAGTTCGGCAAGGGCTCCGTCATGCGCCTCGGCGATGACGAACGCCCGCCGATCGAGTCCATTCCCACCGGCGCGATCGCCCTGGACGTCGCGCTCGGCATCGGGGGGATCCCGCGCGGCCGGATCGTCGAGATCTACGGCCCCGAGTCCTCCGGCAAGACCACCGTGGCGCTGCACGCGGTCGCCAGCGCGCAGCGGGCCGGGGGCATCGCGGCGTTCATCGACGCCGAGCACGCCCTCGACCCCGAGTACGCGAAGAAGATCGGCGTCGACACCGAGGAACTCCTGCTCTCCCAGCCCGACACCGGTGAGCAGGCGCTGGAGATCGCGGACATGCTGATCCGCTCCGGCGCGGTGTCGATCCTCGTCATCGACTCCGTCGCGGCGCTCGTCCCGCGCGCCGAGATCGAGGGCGAGATGGGCGACAGCCACGTCGGCCTCCAGGCCCGGCTGATGTCGCAGGCGCTGCGCAAGATCGCGGGCGCGCTGCACCAGACCGGTACCACCGCCATCTTCATCAACCAGCTCCGCGAGAAGGTCGGCGTCATGTTCGGCTCGCCCGAGACCACCACCGGTGGCAAGGCGCTGAAGTTCTACGCCTCCGTGCGGCTCGACGTGCGCCGCATCGAGACCCTGAAGGACGGCACCGACGCGGTCGGCAACCGCACCCGCGTCAAGGTCGTCAAGAACAAGGTCGCGCCGCCGTTCAAGCAGGCCGAGTTCGACATCCTCTACGGTGTCGGCGTCTCGCGCGAGGGCGGTCTGATCGACCTCGGCGTCGAGCAGGGCATCGTCCGCAAGTCCGGTGCCTGGTACACCTACGAGGGCACCCAGCTGGGCCAGGGCAAGGAGAACGCGCGGAACTTCCTGCGCGAGAACGGCGACATGGCCCACGAGATCGAGAAGCGGATCAAGGAGAAGCTCGGCATCCCGATGCCCGGCGACGACAGCGCGGGCCCGGCCAAGGCCGCCACCACCCGCGAGCCCGCCGCCGCGCCCGCCAAGCGCACCACCCGGGCCAAGGCGGCGGCGTCCGCGCCCCCCGCCGCCCCCGCGGCGGCGCCCGCCGCCACCACGGTGCCCGCGGCCCCGGCGACGGATGCCTGATCCGCTGCACCCCCGTCGCGCCGCCCCTCCGGCCGGGTCCGCCCGGCCGGAGGACGACCCCGCGGCGCGGGCGCGCGAGATCTGTCTGCGCCTGCTCACCGGGGCGCCGCGCACCCGGGCCCAGCTCGAACAGGCGCTGCGCCGCCGCGACGTCGACGACACCGTCGCCGCCGCCGTGCTCGACCGCCTGACCGAGGCCGGGCTGATCGACGACGCCGCGTTCGCCGGCGCCTGGGTCGACTCCCGGCACGCCGGGCGCGGCCTGGGCCGCCGCGCCCTCGCCGCCGAGCTGCGCCGCCGCGGCGTCGCCGAGGACACCGTCCGCGACGCCGTCGACGACCTCACGCCCGACCGCGAGGAGGCCACCGCCCGCGCGCTCGTCCGGCGCCGCCTCCAGGCCACCCGCCGGCTCGACACCGAGGTCCGCACCCGGCGCCTCCTCGGCATGCTCGCCCGCAAGGGCTACCCGCCGGGCCTGTGCTACCGCCTGGTCCGCGAGGAGCTGGAGGCCGAGGGGGCCGACATCGACCTCCCCGACCCCGAACTCGACTAGCGCGGCCCCGGGGCCGGCCGCGTCACGCGGTGTCGGCCCGGGGCGGCGCGGCCGGCTCGCCCTCCAGCGGCGGCAGCGGCTCGGCCACCAGGTCCGGTTCCGTCTCGGGCTCGCGGAACTCCGTCACCAGCTCGATGGCGGGCACCCCCGGCGGCGCGAACCCGAACACCTCGCCGTAGAACGCCAGCTCCGCCTCCAGGGCGCGCTCGCGGGCCTCGGCGGCCCGGAACCCGTGCCCCTCGCCCGCGAACTCCACGTAGGCGTGCCGCACCCCCCGGTCGGCCAGCGCCCGCGCGTACGCGGTGGCCTGGTCGCGGGGCACCACCACGTCGTCGGAGCCCTGGAGGAGCAGCACCGGCACGTCCACCTCGCCCACCCGCGCCAGCGGGGAGCGCTCCCGGTAGGTGGCGGCGTAGCCCGGCAGCGGACCGACCAGCGTGTCCAGCAGCCGCGACTCGTAGTCGTGGGTGGCCTCGGCCAGCCGGAGCAGGTCGGTCACCCCGCACTCCGACGCGCCGCAGGCGAACGTGTCGCCGGTCAGCGCGAGGAGCGTGGTGAACCCGCCCGCGCTGCCGCCGCGGATGGCCAGCCGCGCGGGGTCGGCGGCGCCGTCCTCCACCAGCTCCCGGGCGGCGGCGGTGGCGTCCTCGACGTCGAGCACGCCCCACTGGCCGTTCAGCCGCTCCCGGTAGGTCCGGCCGAACCCGATGGACCCGCCGTGGTTGACGTCGACGACGCCGATGCCGCGGCTGGTGAAGTACGCCTTGGCCAGGTCGCACTCCGCGGTGGCGCGCGAGATGGGGCCGCCGTGCACCCACACCACGTAGGGGGCCGGGCCCTCGCCCCGCGCCTCGGGGTGGGTGGGCGGGTAGACGTTGGCGTGCACGGTCCGCCCGTAGCGGCCGCTCAGCTCGGTGGGGACCGGTTCGGGCAGGTAGGCGGGGTCGGGCAGGTCCGCGCGCGAGGTGCGCAGCGGCTCGACCCGCCCGGCGCCGGGGTCGATCCGGACCAGGGTCTGCGGGGTGCGCGGGCCGGCCGCCAGCCCGACCACCGTCCGGCCGTCGGTGGCCACGGCCTCCCAGGTGGTGAGGTCGGTGGCGATCGGGTCGAGGTCGGCGGTGCGCGGATCGTAGACGCCCGGCCGCAGGTCGGGGCCGCCGTGCAGGACCACGAGCCGGCCGTCGGCCAGCCGCTGGTAGGGGAAGGAGCCCAGCCGGAACCCGCCGGCGAACTCCTCCTCGGCCGGGTACAGGGCGATGGCCTGCCCGGTCAGCCCGATCTCGTAGAGGTTCCACCACCCCGGCCAGTCGGAGACGAAGTAGAGGTGGGCGTCGTCGCGCCACACCGGGTACAGGACGGACTCCCCGACACCGCCCTTGAGGGTGTAGGGGCGGGTGACGGTGTCGCCGTCGAGGGTGCCCACGCGCAGTTCGGTGCCGTCCCAGGGCATGCGCGGGTGGTTCCACGACACCCATGCCAGGTGGCGGCCGTCGGGGGCGACCGCGGGGGCGGCGTAGAAGTCGGCGCCGGTGACCAGCTCGGTCACCGCGGCGGGGTCCTCGGCGGCGCGGCCCGACAGCGGCAGCGACACGATCGCGCGCACCGGCCGGCCGCCGCCGCGGTGGTCCTCGCGGACGCAGATGACGCGGCGGCCGTCGGGGGAGAGCACCATGTCGGCATAGCGCAGCGCGCCGGGCTCGGCGGGGGCGGGGGTGAGGGGGACCGGCTCGCGGGCGCCGGGGGCCAGCAGGTGGAGCCGCTGGTCGGTGTGGTCGGCGAAGACCACGCCGTAGCGGGTGATGGCCCGGTCGTCGCGGCGGGGGACCGGCAGGTAGGAGCGGCCGCCGTACTCGTGCACGCGGGTCCGGGCGCTCCAGGGGGCGGGCAGGAGTTCCGTCACCGTGCCGTCGGCGTCGCGGCGCATCACGGTGGTGCGCCCGTTCTCCTCGGGGCGGGACTCCTCCCACCAGATCGCGTCGCCCGCCACGACGGGGAACCCCATCCGGCGCTCCCCTCGGGCGACGTCACTCGCAGCGATCGGCGATGGCCAGGCGCCGTACGGGGCCGTCACACGGTCGGTCATATCGCAACTCTGCACTCGGTGGGCGTTATGAAATGACATGTCGACCTTAGTGGTCGGGGGTCTCCGATGCGGCCCGTGACCGCACCGCCGCGGACGGGAGCGCGGGGCGCCCGTCCGGGTGAGGATACGCCGACGTCCCCGGCGCCGGGCGGCGACGGGGACGTCGGTCGGGCGGATCAGCCCTTGGGCGGGTCCTCCGGGGTGGCGGTGGTGTCGGCCACCACGTCGGTCGGCGCGACGCCCGGGACGCCGGGCGCCACGGTCGCCTTCGCCGACACCTTGCCGCGCCGCGCGTTGCGGCGCTCCAGCCAGATGGCCAGGCGGCTCAGCGACACGTTGATGACGATGTAGATGAGCGCGCAGATGATGGCGGCGGGGATGACGTTCTGGAACCGGGTGCCGATCAGCGAGAAGCTGCGCAGCATCTCGGGGAACGCCACGATGTAGCCGAGCGCGGAGTCCTTGAGCAGGACCACGAGCTGGGCCACGATCGCCGGCATCATGCTGGAGATGGCCTGGGGCACCAGGATGAGCCCCATGACCTGGGTCTTGCCCATCCCCAGCGAGTACGCGGCCTCGGACTGCCCCTTGGGCACCGAGTTGATGCCCGCGCGGAACACCTCGGCCAGCACCGACCCGTTGTACAGGGTCAGGCCGACGACGACCGCGGTGAGCGGGGTGACCAGGAACGTGCCGAACGGCACCCCGAACAGCTGGTTGGCCGCCAGCGGGGCGGCCAGCGTGAAGAAGATCAGCATCAGCAGCGGGATGCCGCGGAAGAACTCCACGACCGTCCCGCACACCCAGCGGATCCACGCGTGGTCGGAGAGCCGGCCGATGCCGAACACCAGGCCGAACACGATCGCGAGCACGATCGAGATGCCGGCCGCGGTGAGGGTCTGCACCATGCCGGGCAGCACCATGCCGGTCCACAGCGTCGGGTCGAGGAACGGCTCCCACTTGTCGGCCGTCCACTGGCCGTCCTCGGCGGGCCGCCAGACGTCGCCGCCGAGCAGCGCGCCCGGGTCGGCCCGGACGACCTCCCAGGTGCGGTTGAAGCCCAGGTAGACCCAGGCGAGCAGGACCGCCGCCGCCAGCGCCGCGAAGACGCTGTAGACGCGCTGCCGCGCCGCGGCCTTGGGGCCGGGTGCGTCGAAGAGCCGACTGGGCTCCTTGGTCTTGAGAACGCTCACCGGGCCACCGCCATGCGCTTGCTCAGCGTGCCGAAGATCCAGCCCATGGGCAGGCACAGCACGAGGAATCCGATGGCGAACCCGATGAAGGTCGGCAGGACCGGGACAACGCCCTGGTCGAACATGAGCTTCATCTCCCGGGACGCCTCCTGGACGCCCAGACCCGCCACGGACGCGACGGTGGTGTTCTTGGTCAGTGCGATCAGGACGCTGCCCAGCGGACCGATCACCGAGCGCAGGGCCTGCGGCAGCACGATCAGCCGCATGTTCTGCATGAAGGTGAGGCCGAGGGACCGCGCCGCCTCGATCTGGCCGAACGGGATGGTGTTGACGCCCGACCGCAGCGCCTCGGAGACGAAGCAGGCGGTGTAGGCGGACAGCCCCAGGACGGCGAGCCAGTAGACGTTCCACTCGACGCTCTCCGCGAAGCTGAGGCCGAGTGCGCTGTTGAGGCCGAGGCCGCAGAAGAGCAGGACGAGGGTCAGGGGGGTGTTGCGGACGGCCTCGACGTACACCGAGGCCATGAGCCGCAGGAGCGGCACGGGGGACACCCGCATCGCGGTCAGGACGATACCCAGGGCGAACGAGAACACCGCGCTGATCGCGGTCAGCCGTATCGTCCAGGAGAAGCCGTCGATGACGACATTGAAGTTGGCGAGAAAGGCTTCCATGGGTCCAAGCCGGTCAAGATGGCCGCCCGGGACCCTGGCGGGTTCCGGGCGGCCACGAGCGGGTGGGGATCAGGCGCAGCCGTCGGCTTCGGGCTGCTCCGTGCTGTACTCGAACTCGGCCTCGCCGAAGTTGGCGTTGAGGAACTCCTCCGCGGAGCCGTCCTCGTACATCTGCGCGATGGCGGCGTTGACCTCTTCGCAGCGCTCGGTCGAGCCCTTGGGCAGGCCGACGCCGTAGCGCTCCTCCTGCATCTCCAGGCCGAGGAGCTTGAACTCGCCCGCCTGCTGCGCGGCGTAGCCGGCCAGGATGGTGTTGTCCGTGGTGACGGCGTCGACCTGGCCGTCCGTCAGCAGCTGGAGGCACTCCGAGTAGTTCTGCGTCTCGCGCAGTTCGGCACCGATGCCCATGGTCTCGGTAATCGTCTCGGCCGAACGCGAGCCGGAGGCGGAGCACAGGGTGCGGCCCTCGAGGTCCTCGGCCGCGGCCACGTCCTCGTTCTCGGCCTGGACCAGGATGTCCTGCTGGGCGACGTAGTACGGGCCCGCGAAGTCGACGAGCTGCTTGCGCTCGTCGGTGATCGAGTAGGTCGCGACGACCATGTCGACCGTGCCCTGCTGGAGGAACGTCTCGCGGTTGGCCGAAGCGGCCTCGGTCCATTCGATCTGGTCGGGCTCGTAGCCGAGCTCTCCGGCGATATAGGTGGCGACATCAACGTCAAAACCGGCAGGTTGACCGGAACCCTCTTCAAGGCCGAGCCCGGGCTGGTCGTACTTCACACCGATGGTGATGGTGCCGTCGTCGGCCTGGTCGCCGCCGCCACCGCCGCCGCAGGCGGTCAGGGCGAGCGCCAGGGCGGCCGCACCGGCCACCGTCGTGCTCAGGGTGCGTGCTCTCATCTGCAGTGCTACCTCTTCTTGTGATGTGCTCCGCGCCGTCGGGCGGGGAAGGGGATGCGGAGGGCGTGGACCCCTCCGGTCAGTGGGTGAGGATCTTGGACAGGAAGTCCTTGGCCCGCGCGCTGCTCGGGCTGGTGAAGAACTCGTCCGGGGTGTTCTGCTCGACGATCTCGCCGTCGGCCATGAAGATGACCCGGTTGGCGGCGCGGCGCGCGAAACCCATCTCGTGGGTCACGACGACCATCGTCATGCCGTCCTTGGCCAGCGAGGTCATGACGTCGAGGACCTCCTGCACCATCTCGGGGTCCAGCGCCGAGGTGGGCTCGTCGAACATGAGGACCTTCGGGTCCATCGCCAGCGCGCGGGCGATCGCCACGCGCTGCTGCTGACCGCCCGAGAGTTGCGCGGGGTACTTCTCGGCCTGGCTGGCGATGCCGACCCGGTCGAGCAGCTCCATCGCGCGCTTGTGCGCCTCCTCCTTGCTCTTCTTGCGGACCTTCACGGGTCCGAGTGTCACGTTCTCCAGCACCGTCTTGTGCGCGAAGAGGTTGAACGACTGGAAGACCATGCCCACGTCGCTGCGCAGGCGGGCCAGTCCGCGCCCCTCCGAGGGGAGGGGCTGCCCGTCGATGGTGATCACGCCGGAGTCGATGGTCTCCAGCCGGTTGATGGTCCGGCAGAGCGTCGACTTCCCGGAGCCGGACGGGCCGATCACCACGACCACCTCACCGCGCTCCACGGTGACGTTGATGTCGCGCAGGACATGGAGGTCGCCGAAGTGCTTGTTGACGTTCTCCAACGCGACGAGAGATGTTGCGGTCATGGGCGGAACCTAGCCCCAGCGGCGTGTGTTTGTCACCACGGTCCCGGCCATCGGTCCTGGTAGTAGTTGATTTGTTATAGGGCGTTATCCGGCGAATTCCCGGATGGGTGAACGGCCTGTCCCGCAGGGTGTCCGGACGTAGCGCGACGGTAATGCGCCGGACATATCGCGTGACCGGGATCCGATAAAGGGCCGATGTCGGACGCCCGGTCATCCCATCTCCGGCCGGTCCCGCCGCCGGTCGGCGCGCCCCGGCGAGCGACTAGCCTGGGAGGGTGAGCCAGAGTCGTACCTACCACGTGCGGACCTACGGCTGCCAGATGAACGTCCACGACTCCGAGCGCCTGTCCGGCCTGCTGGAGGACGCGGGCTACGAGCGCGCAGCCGAGGGCAGCACCGCCGACGTCGTCGTGTTCAACACCTGCGCCGTCCGCGAGAACGCCGACAACCGCCTCTACGGCAACCTCGGGCACCTGCGCCCCGTCAAGGACGCCCATCCCGGCATGCAGATCGCCGTCGGCGGCTGCCTGGCCCAGAAGGACCGCGGCGAGATCGTCCGCCGCGCCCCCTGGGTCGACGTCGTGTTCGGCACCCACAACATCGGGTCGCTGCCGGCGCTGCTGGAGCGCAGCCGCGTCCAGCGCGAGGCCCAGGTGGAGATCGAGGAGTCGCTGCGCGCGTTCCCCTCCACCCTGCCCACCCGGCGCGAGTCCGCCTACGCGGCGTGGGTGGCCATCTCCGTCGGCTGCAACAACACCTGCACCTTCTGCATCGTCCCCGCGCTGCGCGGCCGCGAGAAGGACCGCCGGCCCGGCGACATCCTCGCCGAGATCCGCGCCCTCGTCGCCGAGGGCGCCGTCGAGGTCACGCTGCTCGGGCAGAACGTCAACGCCTACGGCAGCGAGTTCGGCGACCGGCAGGCGTTCTCCAAGCTGCTGCGCGCCTGCGGCTCGGTCGAGGGGCTCGAACGCGTCCGCTTCACCTCGCCGCACCCGCGCGACTTCACCGACGACGTCATCGAGGCCATGGCCGAGACCCCCAACGTCATGCCGCAGCTGCACATGCCGCTGCAGTCCGGGTCGAGCCGCCTGCTGCGGGCCATGCGCCGCTCCTACCGCCAGGAGCGCTTCCTCGGCATCGTCGAGAAGGTGCGCGCGGCCATGCCCGAGGCCGCCCTGACCACCGACATCATCGTGGGCTTCCCCGGCGAGACCGAGGAGGACTTCCAAGAGACCCTGCACGTCGTGCGCGAGGCCCGCTTCGCAGCGGCGTTCACCTTCCAGTACTCCAAGCGCCCCGGGACCCCGGCCGCCGAGATGGACGGCCAGATCCCCAAGGAGGTCGTCCAGGAGCGCTACGAGCGGCTGGTCGAACTCCAGGAGGCGATCTCCTGGGAGGAGAACCAGCGGCTCGTCGGCCGCGAGGTCGAGGTCCTCGTCGCCGAGGGCGAGGGCCGCAAGGACGGCGAGCGCAGTCGGCTGTCCGGCCGCGCGCCCGACAACCGGCTCGTCCACTTCGCCACCGCGCCCGCCGACGGCGCCGCGCCCGTTGAGCCGCCCCGGCCCGGCGACATGGTCACCGTCGGCGTCACCGGTGCCGCGCCGCACCACCTCATCGCCGACACCGGGGTCCGCGCCGTGCGGCGCACCCGCGCCGGCGACGCCTGGGCCGCCCGCAACGGCCGCGCCGAACGCGCGCCGGGCGTCCTCCTGGGCATGCCCGCGGTCGGCGTCCCCGCGCCGCTGCCCGCCGCCGTCGGCGGCTGCGGCAGCCCCTGACCCGCCGCTCCACCCCTCCTCGTACCCGGGCCCGGTCCCGGCGGCACCGCCGCCGCGACCGGGCCCTCGCGCGTGCCCGCTGTTTGCCGCCCGACCGGCGGGTAGCGGACGTGGCGAAGCCTCAACCGATGTGAATCCGCCGGACGCGGAATTCCGAGAGGAACGAGGAGACAGAAATGGACACCGGCCTGGCCATCACCCTCGCCGTGGTCGCCGTGCTGATCGTCGCCGTCGTGGTCGCGGTCGCCGTCGTCCTCCCGCGCCGGCGCAGCCGCCGCCTGCGGGAGCGCTTCGGCCCCGAGTACGACCGCGCCCTGGAGGCCCGCGGCGACCGCCGCGCCGCCGAAAAGGAACTCGCGCGCCGCGAGAAGCGCCACGCCCGGCTGCACCTGCGCCCGCTCTCCGACCGGTCGCGCGAGGAGTACGCCACCGGGTGGGCCCGCGCCCAGGAGCGCTTCGTCGACGCGCCCGCCGAGGCGGTGCGCGACGCCGACGAACTGCTCACCCGCCTGATGATCGAGCGCGGCTACCCCACCGAGGGCACCGAGCAGCGCATCGCCGACCTCTCCGTGGAGCACGCCGGCACCATCGACCGCTACCGCAGCGCCCGCGACATCAGCGAGCGCGGCGCCCGCGGCGAGGCGTCGACCGAGGACCTGCGCAACGCCATGGTGCACTACCGCGCCCTGTTCGCCGAACTGCTGGAGGACGGCGCCTCCGCCGCCGGCCGGCACGACGGGCGGACCGGCGGCACCCGTGCCGCCGACCCCCGCACCCCCGCCGCCCCCGGCACCCCCGCCGACCACCGGGAGACCACGCACCGCGGCGCCGCCCACCACCGCGGCGGCCCCGCAGCGCACTGACCCCCACCGGACGCGCGTCCGCTGACGCGCCGCGAGCGAAGGGAGCACGTTTCCCATGATCCGACGTACACCCCGCCATCCCGGCTCCACCACCCCGGGGACCACCACCGGCCCCGCCCGAGTGCGGCCCCGCGACGACGGCCGGACCGGCCACGCCCCCGGCGAGACCGGCGCCCCGACGGGCGAGTACGCGGGCGGTGCCGACAGCGCGCCGCACGCCGCCGAGGACGGCCGCGCCACCGGGCCGCACGCCGTCCCGGCCCCGCGCGACCGGGCCGACGGCACCGGGGCGCCGGCGCCGCAATCCGGCGGCCACCGCGGCCGGCCGGCCGAGGACGCCGCCCCGCCGCCCGCCGACGGCGACCGCTACGCCGCCCCGGGCGACGGCGACCACGCGCCCGGCACCGACGCCGGCGGGCACCGCGCCCACCATGACGGCCACCGCGACGGCCACCGTGACGGCCACCACGACACGCACGGCGCCTCCCGCGGCGACGCCCGCAGCGAGGGCCACCACTCCGCCCCCGCCGGCACCCCGGCCCCCGGTGCCCCGGCGCCCACCGTCCTGTTCGACGCCCAGGACGCCGAGCGGTTCCGCGGCATGTGGCGCGACGCCCAGGGCGCCTTCGTGGACGACCCGCGGATCGCGGTCGGCACCGCCGACGCGCTGGTCGACGAGGTGCTGACCGCGCTCACCACCCGGTTCGCCGAGCACAAGCGCACCCTGGAGGCGCAGTGGTCCTCCGGTGGCGAGGCCGACACCGAGTCGCTGCGCCAGGCCATGCGCGGGTACCGGACGCTCTTCGAGCAGCTGCTGATGACCCCGGACCGCTGACGCGGACCGGCCGACGCGGTCGGGCCGCCGGGGACGCCCCGGCGG
>NZ_BCRK01000127.1 GCF_001552555.1 Nocardiopsis trehalosi NBRC 14201
TCGGGCGGGCCGCCCGCCGGACGCGGGCCCGCCCGCCGGGCGGCCCGCGGGTGCGCGCACGGGCGCCGCGGAAGAAGGTGTCACCCCTCCACGCTAGTTCGCCGCGCCCCGCCCGCCGCCCTTCCCCAGGGGGATATCGGCTCCTACGCCAGGAGGAACGCGAGCCGCCCCGCCCGGCGGCTCACGTCGGCGGGGCGGCCCCCGCGAGGCGGGCGGTCAGTACACCCGGACGGTGGCGGGCAGCGGCGGCGGGGTGCCGCCGAACTCCGGGCACAGCGCCTGGTGGTCGCACCAGCCGCACAGCTTGCTGCGCCGGGTCGGCCACACGCCGGAGCGGGCCGTCGCGTCGATGTCGCGCCAGATGGCCAGGATCTCGGCCTCGGCGGCGCGCAGCTCCGCCTCATCGGGCTCGTACCAGCGCACCCCGCCGTCGCCCAGGTACATCAGCTGCAGCCGGGCGGGGACCTCGCCCAGCTCCCGCCACAGCATCACGGCGTAGAAGAAGATCTGGAACTTCGCCTTGTCCTCGAAGCGCGGGTGCGGCGACTTGCCGGTCTTGTAGTCGACCACCCGGATGCGGCCCGTGGGGGCGACGTCGATCCGGTCGACGTAGCCGCGCAGCCGCAGCCCCGACTCCAGCGCCACCTCCAGCCGCAGCTCGCGGTCGCGCGGCTCCAGGTGCTGGGGCTGCTCCATCTCGAAGTAGCGGCCCAGCAGCGTGCGCGCCTCCTGCAGCCACGCCGCCAGCTCCGCGTCGTCGGCGAACAGCTCGGCGGACTCGGGGCGGGCGGTCCGCAGCCGCTCCCACTGCGGCTCCAGCAGCGACAGCGCGGTCCGCGGGGTGCGGGTCTCGGCGGGCAGCTCGAACAGGCGCTCCAGCACCGCGTGCACCAGGGTCCCGCGCAGCGCCGCCGCGCTCGGCTTCTCGGGCAGCCGGTCGACGACCCGGAACCGGAAGAGCAGGGGGCACTGGAGGAAGTCGGACGCCCGCGAGGGGGACAGCGCAGGCACGAGGGGAGCGGCGTGCGGGGAGGTCATGACCACACAGTACGACGGCGCGCGGCGGGCCGGGACCCGCCCGGACCGCGTAGCCTGGCAGGGTGAGCGATGACGGCGGCACCCCCGCGCACCGGCCCGCACCCGCCCCCGAGCCCGCGCCCCGGCGCGGCGGACGGCGGTCGGGGCTGCTCATGGGGCGGCCGTTCGGCATCCCCGTCTACGTCACCCCGTCGTGGCTCGTCATCGCCGCCATCATCACCGTGCTCTACCAGCCGGTGGTCGACCGCACCCTGAACCTCGGCGCCGCCTCCTACCTGGTGGCGTTCGCCTTCGCGGTGCTGCTCTACGTGTCGGTGCTCGTGCACGAGCTCGCGCACTCGGTGGTGGCCCGCTGGTACGGGTTGCCGGTCGACCGGATCACCCTCTACATGCTCGGCGGGGTGTCCGAGATCCGCCGCGAGGCCCCCACCCCCGGCCGCGAGTTCTGGATCGCGTTCTCCGGCCCCCTGCTGTCGCTGGTGCTGGCCGGGCTCGGCTTCGCCGCGTACTTCCTGGTCGACCCGCTCACCGTGGCGGGCGTCCTGGTCTGGCAGCTGTGGGTGGCCAACCTGCTCGTCGGCGTGTTCAACCTGCTGCCGGGGCTGCCGCTCGACGGCGGCCGGCTGGTACGCGCGGCGGTCTGGAAGATCACCCGGCGCCCCCGCGCCGGCACCGTCGTGGCCGCCTGGGGCGGGCGGGTCCTCGCCGCGGCGGTGGTGCTGGGCCCGCCGCTGTACGCGCTGGCGCAGGGGTTCACGCCCAGCGTGTTCGCCGTGCTGTGGGGGGTGCTGCTCGGCTCGTTCATCTGGATGGGCGCGGGCGCCGCCCTGCGCGCCGCGAAGATCCGCGAGCGCATCCCGCGGCTGCGCGCCCGCACCCTGGCCCGCCGCGCCGTCACCGTGGCCGCCGACACCCCGCTCGCCGAGGCCCTGCGCCGCATGGCCGACGCCGACGCCGGGGCCGTGGTCATCGCCGACGCCGGCGGCACCCCGGTGTCGATCGTCAACGCCGCCGCGGCCGGGGCGGTGCCCGAGCACCGGCGCCCCTGGGTGCCGTCGTCCAGCGCGGCGCGCGCCATCACGGCCGGCGCCGTGGTCGCGGCCGACCTTGAGGGCGAGGACCTGCTCGACGCGCTGCGCGCCGCACCCGTACCCGAGTACCTGGTGGTCGACGGCGAGGGCGCGGTGTTCGGGGTGCTGCGCGCCGCCGACGTCAACGCGGTGTTCGCCGGGACCTGAGCCCCGCCCGGCCGGGAGCCGGCCGGGCCTACCGCCGGGCGCCGTCGGGCCACACCACCGCCACCGGGCGCCCCCGGCGGCGGGCGTCGGCCACGATGTCGGCCGTCCCGCCCCTGCCGCGCGCCGGCGCGCCGTCCCACACCGCCACCAGTTCGTCGCAGTGCTCGACCAGGAACCGGCCGGCGTCGAGGTGGGCGTCGGACGTCGACGCCGGGTGCGGCAGCCGGTGCACCCGCGCCGCCGCCGCGAGCAGCGCGTCGTAGACCGGCCGGTGCGCGGCGGGCAGCGCGTCGCGGTAGCCGGCGGCCGGGACGACCGCCTCGATCGCGCCCCCTGCGGCGAGCACCGCCCGCGCGAACAGGGTGTCGGCGCCGTCGGCCAGGCACGACAGGCCGACCAGGCCGGCGCCCATGGGGGTCAGCAGGCCGCGCAGCGCGGTGTCGACCGTCCGCTCCACGTCGGCGGGCAGCCCCCGGTGACCGGTCACGGCGATGCGCCGCACGGCCCCGCCTCCCTCCGGGTGGGCCCCCCTCATCGGACCAGCAGGGCGGCGAGTTCGTCGTCCAGGTCGCGTACGCACCGCGCGGCCGGCCCCTGGTAGGCGCGCCGGAACCGGCGCACCCGCGCCACCACGCGCTCGGACCCGCAGACCGCGCCCGCCCGCAGCGCCGCCGCGGCGAGCCGGAACGCCTCGTCGACGTCGCCGGCGTCGGCGTGCGCCGACGCGAATTCCACCATCAGCAGCGCCCCCTGCTTGCCGCCGGGGCGGGCGCCGCCGAACGCCTCGGCGAACGCCGCGCGGGCCTCGTGCGGGCGGCGCAGCCGCACCCCCGCGAGCGCCCGGCACCCGGCCACCTTGGCGTGGTCGAACGCGAACACCCACGGCCACGGCGGGGTGGCGTTCTCGGGCCGGTCGACCTCGGCCTCGGCGGCGCGCAGCTCGGCGGCGGCCTCGTCGGCGCGGCCCATGCCCGCCTGCGCCAGCGCGCGCACGCACGCCAGCCACGCGGCGGCGGTGGGGTGGGCGTCGGCGCCCAGCCACCGCCCCGCCTCCTGGGCCAGGGTCAGCCCCAGGGCGGGGTCGTCGGCGTCGGTCTCGAACGAGGCCAGGCTGCCCAGCATGTAGGCGTCGAGCAGCCCGTGCCCCGACTGGCGGGCGCGCCGCACCGCCGTGCGGTAGTGGGCGCGCGACGACCCGGTGTCGCCCATGTCGGCGTGCAGCCAGGCCGCGAACCCCGCGGCCTCGCTCGCGGCGGCCGCGATGTCGGCCGCGAACGGCGTGTGCCGGGCGCGGGCCAGCATGCGGCCGGTCAGCTCCACGTGCGCCACCGCGCCCCGGGCGAGGTCGCGCGAGGGCGAGACGGCGTCGAGCCGCCGCTGCCCCCCGGTGACCGCCCGCAGCACGGGCGCCGTGGCCTCGTCGACGTCGGTGCGCGGCGCCGCCGGCAGCGCCAGTGCGGCCGCGGCCACCACCCGTCCGAAATCCCTGCGTCGCGTGGGATCCGCCCCCTTCCCCCTCCCGGCGGCGGGCCGGCCGAACCGGAGCAGGTGGACGGGGATGCCGAGGCGCCCCGTGAGGTCGCGGACCTGGTCGACGGTGAGCGACTGCTGCCCGTTCACCACGCGTGAGACCCAGCTCTGCGAGTAGCCGACGGCGCGGGCGAGCTCCCCCTGGGACCACCCGCGCGCCAGCCGTACACCCTCGACCACGGTCGGCATGTCGCACGTGGCGAGAGCGGCGGCCATGGCGGGCCGCGACCACAACTCCGGCGGCAGACCGCCGTCACGTTCGGGCATGAGCCTAGGTTAGGGTTGCCACCTGGTATCCGTGGCTATGAGTGAAAGAAGTGACGCGATGCGTAGTGCGCATACGTGCGTCCCCGGAGGGCGGCCCGCACGCGCGGTCAAGGGCCGAAAGTCCCCATGACGCTGGGAGTTCTCCGGAGAACTGAGGAGTAGGATGACGGTCGAGACCCCCCCTTCCGGCACCCCCAGCCTGGCCGCTTCCGGTCGGCGGCTTGACAGCCCCGGCGCCGACACCGCCTGGCTGCGCGCTCTCACCGACCTGACCAGCGAACTCCGCTCCTGCGGGCTGGAGGCGCGCATGGACGGCGTCATCGGCGCCGTCGACGCCACCGCCTACGGGCCGGCCCGGCGCACCGAGCGCGCCGTGCTCCGGCCGCACCGCGGCCGGCTGTGGTGGTGGCTGCGCTGGACCGGCGACCCCGCCACCACCGCCCCCCACCGCGCGCCGCTGACCCCCGCGGCCGACCCCGCCGCCGCCGCGCGGCGCATCATGGGCGTCCTGGGGCCCGCCCGGACCGAGGGCTGACGGAGCCGGCACGCGGCCGTGCCGCCGGCCCGAGGGGAGCCGGCGACCGGCCGCGCGCGGCGGGTCAGCCGCCGAACCGCTCCACCGCCAGCACGGCGGCCCCCACGATCCCGGCCGTGTTGCGCAGCTCCGCCGGCACGATCGGGGCGTTGAGCCGCAGCAGCGGCAGGAACTTCTCGGCCTTGCGGCTCACCCCGCCGCCCACCACGATCAGGTCCGGAGACAGCAGCATCTCGACCACCTCGTAGTAGCGCTGCAGCCGCTCGCGCGCCCACCGCTCGTACGACAGGTCCTCGCGCTCCTTGGCGCTGGAGGCGGCCCGGGTCTCGGCGTCGTGGCCGTCGATCTCCAGGTGGCCGAACTCGGTGTTGGGCACCAGGGTGCCGTCGACCAGCAGCGCGGTCCCGATGCCGGTGCCCAGCGTCGTCATCAGCACCACGCCCGTGGCGTCCTTGGCGGCGCCGTAGCGGTCCTCGGCGACCGCGGCGGCGTCGGCGTCGTTGAGCACGTACACCCGCCGGCCCGTCGCGTCGGCCAGCAGCCGCTCGACGTCGGTGCCGATCCAGGACGGGTCGACGTTGGCGGCGCTGCGCGCCACGCCGTGCTGGATGACCGCCGGGAAGGTCGCCCCCAGCGGGGTCGCCGGGTCGACGTGCTCGGGGAACGCCGCGGCGATCTGGGCGACGACGGCCGCCACCGCCCGCGGGGTCGACGGGTGCGGGGTCGGGATCTTCACCCGGTCCACCACGAACTCCCCGGTCGCCAGGTCGACCGGGGCGCCCTTGATGCCGCTCCCGCCGATGTCGATCCCCAAACCGATCTTCGGCGCTTCGCCCGCCATCGTCTTCCCCTCTTCCGCTCGGCTCGACGGGGCCGCGGCCGCGCCGCGGACCCCCACCGAATTCTCCCCGCATCCGGGCACCGCCCGCGCCCGCCGGGTCGCCCCGGCGCGCCCCCGCGCCGCCCCGTTCCGGCCCCGCCGCACCCCGCGCCGCCGATTACGCCGCCGCAGGTCCGGACCGGTAGCCTGGGCGACCGCCCCAGCCCCGACCCCAGAACCGAGAGACGAGCACCAGTGACCGGCATCCACGGCCGCCGCGGACCCTTCGACGACGGCGACATCGTGCAGCTCACCGACCCCAAGGGCCGGATGCACACCATCACCCTGCGCGCCGGCACGGCGTTCCACACCCACCGCGGCCGACTCGACCACGACGACCTCATCGGCCGCCCCGAGGGCAGCGTGGTCCGCGCCACCTCGGGCACCGCCTACGTCGCCCTGCGTCCGCTGCTCGCCGACTTCACCCTGTCGATGAAGCGCGGCGCCACCATCGTCTACCCCAAGGACGCGGCGCAGATCGTCGCCCAGGCCGACATCTTCCCCGGCGCGCGCGTGGTCGAGGCCGGCGCCGGCTCGGGGTCGCTGTCGTGCTGGCTGCTGCGGGCCGTGGGCGAGGAGGGCCTGGTGTCGTCCTACGAGCGCCGCGCCGACTTCGCCGAGATCGCCCGGACCAACGTCGAGCGCTACTTCGGCCGGCCGCACCCGGCGTGGCGGCTCACCGTCGGCGACCTCGCCGCCGACATCACCGACACCGACGTCGACCGGGTCATCCTGGACATGCTCGCCCCGTGGGAGTGCGTCGAGGCGGTGGCCGAGGCGCTGGTGCCGGGCGGCCTGCTGTGCGCCTACGTCGCCACCACCACCCAGGTGTCGCGCATCGTGGAGGAGCTGCGCGACCACGGCTCGTTCTACGAGCCGCACGCCTGGGAGACCATGATGCGCAACTGGCACGTCGAGGGGCTGGCCGTGCGCCCCGACCACCGGATGATCGGCCACACCGGGTTCCTCGTCACCGCGCGCCGGCTCGCCGACGGCGCCGAGGCCCCCGAGCGCCGCCGCCGCCCGTCCAAGGGCGCCTACGGCGAGGACTGGCAGAAGGCGCAGGAGGCCCGCGGCGGCGGTGCGGCCGAGGCGCCCGCGCCGGACGGGGCCGCTGGTGGGGGCGGGGACGCACGCGACTGAGGGGGCGACGTTACGTTCCGATTACGCGGGGCCGTGCACTATCAGGGTGACCTGGGTCGACGCAAGATCGGGAAGTGAGTCCTTCGACACTCGCCGGGCCCGGGAGGTTAGGAATAGTCCATGGGTAGGTAGGGTTCCGAGTAGTCGTCCTCTTATAGGGAGGTGGCGGACGTGGCCGATCGCGACGACGAGCGTCAGGCGGAGCGCGACCGTGAGGTCGCAGAACTCACCGCTCAGGTCTCCTACTTGGAAAAGGAACTCAGCGTAGTCCGGCGCAAGCTCGCCGATTCCCCCCGCCATGTGCGGCTGCTCGAGGACCGGTTGCGGGAGGCCCAGGCCAGCCTGGCCGCCACCAACGGCCAGAACGAGCGCCTGGTGGCGACGTTGAAGGAGGCGCGCGACCAGATCGTCGCGCTCAAGGAGGAGGTCGACCGGCTGGCGCAGCCGCCGTCCGGCTTCGGCGTCTTCCTGGAGGCGCGCGACGACGAGACCGTCGAGATCTTCACCAACGGGCGCAAGATGCGGGTCAACGTCAGCCCGTCGGTGACGATCGAGGACCTGCGCCCCGGCCAGGAGGTCATGCTCAACGAGGCGTTCAACGTCGTCGAGGCGCAGTCCTTCGAGACCGTCGGCGAGGTCGTCATGCTCAAGGAGTTCCTTGAGGACGGCGACCGCGCCCTCGTCATCTCCAACCACGACGAGGAGAAGATCGTCCGGCTCGCCGAGCCGCTGCGCGACCAGCCGGTGCGCCCGGGCGACTCCCTCCTGCTGGAGCCCCGCTCCGGCTACGTCTACGAGCGCATCCCCAAGTCGGAGGTCGAGGAGCTCATCCTCGAAGAGGTCCCCGACATCGCCTACACCGACATCGGCGGCCTCGGCGGGCAGATCGAGATGATCCGCGACGCGGTCGAGCTGCCCTACCTGCACAAGGACCTGTTCTACGAGCACCGGCTGCGCCCGCCCAAGGGCGTGCTGCTCTACGGCCCGCCCGGCTGCGGCAAGACCCTCATCGCCAAGGCCGTCGCCAACTCGCTGGCCAAGCAGGTGGCCGAGCGCACCGGCCGCGACGTCGGCAAGAGCTTCTTCCTCAACATCAAGGGGCCGGAGCTGCTCAACAAGTACGTCGGCGAGACCGAGCGCCACATCCGCCTGGTCTTCCAGCGGGCGCGCGAGAAGGCCGGCGACGGCACCCCGGTGATCGTGTTCTTCGACGAGATGGACTCCATCTTCCGCACCCGCGGGTCGGGCGTGTCCAGCGACGTCGAGAACACCATCGTGCCCCAGCTCCTCAGCGAGATCGACGGCGTCGAGGGCCTGGAGAACGTCATCGTCATCGGCGCGTCCAACCGCGAGGACATGATCGACCCCGCGATCCTGCGCCCGGGCCGGCTCGACGTCAAGATCAAGATCGAGCGCCCCGACGCCGAGGCCGCGCGCGACATCTTCGCCAAGTACATCACCACCGACCTGCCGCTGCACGGCGACGACCTCGCCGAGCACGGGGGGTCGACCCAGGCCACGGTGGACGCCATGATCCAGCGGGTCGTGGAGCGCATGTACACCGAGTCCGAGGAGAACCGGTTCCTGGAGGTCACCTACGCCAACGGTGACAAGGAGGTCCTGTACTTCAAGGACTTCAACTCCGGGGCGATGATCCAGAACATCGTCGACCGCGCGAAGAAGATGGCGATCAAGGACTTCATCGACCACAAGTCGCGCGGTATCCGCGTCTCGCACCTGATGCAGGCGTGCGTCGACGAGTTCAGCGAGAACGAGGACCTGCCCAACACCACCAACCCCGACGACTGGGCGCGCATCTCCGGTAAGAAGGGCGAGCGCATCGTCTACATCCGGACCCTGGTCTCCGGCAAGAAGGGCGCCGACTCCGGCCGCTCCATCGACACCGTCGCCAACACCGGCCAGTACCTGTAGCGACCCGCGCGCAGCACGCCTCACGAAGGGGGCCGACCGGACACCCGGTCGGCCCCCTTCGCCGTGCCGGTCGGTCTCCGTGCCGGCGGTTCCGAGCCCCGTGCCGTCAGGGGCGGTCCTGCGGGCGGGCGCGCCCGAGTTCGGCGAGCCGGGTCAGCGCGGGCAGCGCGTCCGCGATCGCCCGCCGCTGCTCGGCGGTCAACCGGGCGAGGAGCGGCGTCAGGTGGCGGGTGCGGTCGGCGTGCCGGGACCGGCCGATCCGCCGGCCGGCCTCGGTGATGTGGACGAGCACGGCGCGCCCGTCGTCCGGATCGGGCCGGCGCTCCACCAGGCCGTCCCGTTCGAGGCGGGTGACGAGCTGGGTGACGCCGGGCTGGCTGACCTGCTCGGTCCGGGCCAGCTCGGTGAGCCGCATCGGGCCTGCGCTCGCGAGGGTGTCCAGCACCGACAGCGTCGTGAACGGCAGCTTCTCCAGCAGCGGGAGGCGGATGTAGAACCGGTTGAAGTCCTCGATCGCGGCGGTGAAGGCGTCCGCGTCCAGTTCGTCGGGGCGGTCGTCAGAGGGGTGGGCCACAGCCAAAACTATATCCCATGCTTATATAAACTGCTTATGCTGTTGGTCGGCGCGCCGCGGCACCCGGAACCGCGCTCCGCGTGCGGCCGCGCGCCCGCACCCATTGGCGCAAGGAGAGGAACCACCATGACCGTCCGTGTCGGCATCAACGGATTCGGCCGGATCGGCCGCAACGTCTTCCGTGCGGTGGCCGCCCGGGACGCGGACCTGGAGATCGTCGCCGTCAACGACCTCGGCGACGTGCCGACGATGGCCCACCTGCTGGCCTACGACTCCGTCCTCGGCCGCTTCCCCGGCGAGGTCACCGCGGAGCCCGGCGCGATCCGGGTCGACGGCACCGCCGTCACCGTCCTGGCCGAACGCGACCCCGCCGACCTGCCCTGGGGCGACCTGGGCGTGGACGTCGTCATCGAGTCCACCGGCGTCTTCACCAAGGCCGCCAAGGCCCGCGCGCACCTCGACGGCGGCGCCCGCAAGGTCATCATCGCGGCCCCCGCCAGCGGGGAGGACGTCACCATCGTGCTCGGCGTCAACCAGGACGCCTACGACCCCGAGCGGCACGCGATCATCTCCAACGCCTCGTGCACCACCAACTGCCTCGGCGTCCTGGCCAAGGTCCTGCACGACGCCGTCGGCATCGACTCCGGGATGATGACCACCGTCCACGCCTACACCCAGGACCAGAACCTCCAGGACGCCCCGCACTCGGACCTGCGCCGCGCCCGCGCCGCGGCCCTCAACATCACGCCCACCTCCAGCGGCGCGGCCAAGGCCATCGGCCTGGTCCTGCCCGAACTGGACGGCCGCCTCGACGCGTTCGCCCTGCGCGTGCCCGTCCCCACCGGCTCGGTCACCGACCTGACCGTCACCACCAGCCGCCGCACCACCGTGGAGGAGGTCAAGGAGGCGTACGCGCAGGCCGCCGCGGGCGCCTACCGGGGCCTGCTGTCCTACACCGAGGCGCCCATCGTCAGCACCGACATCGTCAACGACCCGGCCTCGTGCATCTTCGACGCCGAACTCACCCGCGTCCTCGGCACCCAGGTCAAGGTCGTCGGCTGGTACGACAACGAGTGGGGCTACTCCAACCGCCTCGTCGACCTCGCCCTCCTCGTCGGCGCCCCCACCACCTGAGCCACCCCCACCCGCCCGAGCCCGCGGAACAGGCGGACCGCCGGAAGCGCCGTGGCCGGGGAAGGCCCGGTGCCCCGGAGCCCGGCGGGTGCCCTGGGGGGCCGGACCGGGGTCCGGCCCCCCAGGGGTCAGGGGAGGAGGGTGGCGGCTGCGGTGGCGGCCTCCGGGTGGCGGGTGACCAGGGCGGCCGCTGCGGTGCCCGGGGGCGGGGGGCCGGGGACGGCCCAGGTGCCCTCGACGCCCAGCAGGGCGGCGACGCCGTCGGTGGCCGCCGGGTGGGCCGCGAGCAGGTCGGCCACCGGGCCGCCCGCGAACGCCCCGCCGTCCAGGCCCGGTGTCCCGCCGTCGATGCCCAGGGCCGTGCCGAGGCCGGAGGTACCGACACCGGCCCCGGCACCGACACCGGCGCCGGCGGCGGACGTCCATGGGGGGACCCAGGCGTCCAGGGCCGGGAGGGTGCCCGGGAAGGTGCGGCCGGCCTCGCGGACCAGGACCGGGACCAGTTCGGCCGCGTGCTCCCGCAGCGCCGTGATCAGCGTGGGCAGCCACGGCAGCAGCACCGGGTCGGGCAGCCGGGCGAACGCGTCCGACATCACCTCCACCACGAACGGCGCCAGCGACGGGATCGGCGACAGCGCCTGGACGAACCCGCTCAGGTACTTCGGGAACGCCGGCACCACCAGCGGGTTGTCCAGCAGCTCCGCGCTGCGCGCCCGCAGCTCCGCCCTCGGCATGAGGCCGAGCTGGGTGCGCGCCGCCCACCCCAGCGCCACCTTGGCAGGGTCGCGCGGGTGCGCCTGCTTGACCGCGAGTTCGAGCTGGGTGCGGTCGCAGCCCAGCGACAGCGCCACGTTCTCCAGGGTGAACAGGAACCCCAGCATGGCCGCGACCTGGCGGATGCCCGCGTCCTCGTCGGTGAACGCGGTCGGCAGCAGCGTGCAGTAGTGCGCGTAGCCCTCGGTGACGAACGACGCGCACCAGCGCGGCAGCTCCGGCCGCACCGCCCGGTAGTGGGCGAGCAGCCGGCGGAACCGGCGCAGGACCTCGGGGGCGTCGTCCACCGTGCGTTCGGCGGCGAGCAGCTCGACGGCGCGCGCCCCCAGCTCCTCGGTGAGCCGCGGCGCGTCCAGGTAGAGCAGGGAGTCCTCGACGGCGGCCAGGGCCGTCGCGGCCGTGGCCCGCGGATCGGCCACCGCGCGCCGCAGCCGCAGCTCCAGCACCTGCTCGACGCTGACGCCCTCGTAGCCCAGCTCGATGACCCCGCGCTGGTCGCGGCCGAGGGAGACGTCCCAGCTCTCCTGGGTCGACCGCTCGCCCAGCTCCAGGGCGCCCATGATGGGGCGCACCGTGCCGCCGGGCAGCAGCCGGCGCAACCGCCACAGCAGCCGCGAGCACGGCTCCAGGTGCGGGTCCGCCCGCAGGTCGATGAGGACCCGCTGCACGCCGCGCTTGCTCGGCGAGATGCCGAGCGGGGCCAGGCGGTCGAACACGTCGCGCGCCAGGGGCGGCATCGCGTCGTAGCCGACCTCGCCGACCCGGTCGCCGCCGAGCAGGATCTCGCACAGCCGCCGCACGTCGCGCCGGCCGGGCACGGTGTCCTTCTCGATGCAGGTGACCGCCGCGTCCTGGAAGTCGTAGGGCGTGGGCCGGGACCGGTCGCGCATCCCCGCCAGCAGCACCGACGTCTCATAGACCGCGATCGCGTCGGCCGTACTCGCCGCGTACCCGTTGCGGCGGGCCAGCCGGACGATGTCGACGCACCAGCCGAGCAGCTCCTCCTCGTCCAGCACGCCCCGAGCGGGCGGCTGGGCGAGGAACCCCGACAGCTTGTCGGGCACCGGGGAACCCGCCGCCGGGGCGGCCTTCCCGCGGGCGCCCCCGGAGCGGCCGCGCCCGCCCTTCTGCCCCTTGAGGCGGAAGGGCACGGCGCCGCCTGCCGAGACCCGCTTCTCCCAGGTGGCCGACGCGATCGACACCGACCCCGGGGCGAGCCCGAACTGGGCCTCGATCGCGGAGTGGCTGGAGGGGATCAGCCCGTAGAGCCACTCCGTCTCCGTGCGGGGCCGCACCTCGAACCCGGTGTCGGGGGCGGCGGTGCCGACCTCGGCGACCCGGCTGGCCGCGTGGAAGGCGCCGCACACGTACACCGCGCGCTCGGGGTCGGTCCCGGTGGCGCCCAGGTGCTCGCGGATGCGGGTCCACATGTGGCGCTCGCGGTCCTCGTCGCGCGCCACCCGCGCCGCGTCGGCGGGCTGCAGGCGGCGGAACAGGCTGCCGATCAGCACCATCACCTGGCGGTAGGTGGCGTAGTCGGCGTCGGCCAGCGGCTGCTCGACGTACTGGTCCCACCACTCCGACCAGTGCCGCACCTTGCCGTGGTGCAGCAGGTGGGCCTCCAGTTCGGCGAAGCGGGGCCGCAGGTCGCCGATCTCGACGCCGACGGCGTCGCCGTGCAGGGCGGCGTCCTCCTCGGTCCCGCCGGCCTCCGGGGCGGCGGTCGCGGCGGCGGGTCCGGCCCCGGAGCCGCCGTCGGCGGCCTCACCGCCGGAGGCGCCGGCGGCCGGCACCTCCGAGGTGAAGACGGTGTCGACGGGCCGGTCCACCAGCACGAGTTCCACACCGGGGGTGTCGAGCGCGTAGGCGATGGCCTGGTACTCGGCGGACGCCTCGGTGATCGGGGCGACCACGCTGTACGGGCCCGCCCCGCCCGGGCCGCCCTCGGCCATCTTCCCGGCGAACGCCTGGAGCGCCACCGGGAGCCGGCAGTTGCGCAGCTCGGTCAGGAGCGGCGCCATGTCCTCGCACAGCTCCAGGTAGACGACGTCGGGCCGCTTCTCGCGGAGTCGGCGCGCCATGGCCAGGGCCGAGGAGGGGGAGTGGTGGCAGACGGGGAAGATCTCCAGCGGTTCGCTGAGCGCGTGGTCGACGTCGTCGACCATGTCCGACAGGATGCCGGACACCCCGTCGGGCGCGTCGGCGAACGCGGCGGCGGCCTCGCGCAGCTGGTCGCGCAGGGCGCCGAAGCGGTCGGGCGCGGTCATGACAGCGTGTCGATCGCCTGCTTGCCGCCCTCCAGGAAGCCGGCCCACTCCCCGCCGTCCTTGCGGCTGCGCGGTTCGACGACCCCGTGCCAGAACTTGTTGAGGATGCTCAGGTCCTCGGGGCTGCGCCGGGCCAGCGACCCCACGAGCGACCCGGCCAGGGTCTGCGCGCGCAGGGTGCGGTCGCCGAAGAAGTGGCTGTGCAGGATGGCGTCCTCCAGGACGCCGATCTGCTCGGCGGTGGACAGCGCCGACTCCAGCTTCTCGTCGTCGCTGGTGGCCGACGCGGCGGCGGCGCGCAGGTCGGTGAAGCTCTGCAGCAGGACGTCGAGCAGGGTGGGGGGCACGTCGAGTTCGATGTCGTGGCGGCGCAGCAGCTCGGTGGTGCGGAACCGGACGATCTCGGACTCGCTGCGCTTGCTGGTGACGACCGGGATGCGGACGAAGTTGAACCGCCGCTTCAGCGCGGAGGACAGGTCGTTGACGCCCTTGTCGCGGCTGTTGGCGGTCGCGATGATGGAGAACCCGGGCTGCGCGAAGACGGTGTTGTCGTCGTCCAGCTCGGGGATCGACACGTACTTCTCGGACAGGATCGAGATGAGCGCGTCCTGCACGTCGCTGGTCGAGCGGGTCAGCTCCTCGAACCGCCCGATCGCGCCGGTCTCCATGGCGGTCATGATCGGCGAGGGGATCATGGCCTCGCGCGACTGCCCCTTGGCGATCACCATGGACACGTTCCACGAGTACTTGATGTGGTCCTCGGTGGTGCCCGCGGTGCCCTGCACGACGAGGGTGGAGTTGCGGGAGATCGCGGCCGACAGCAGCTCGGCGAGCCAGCTCTTGCCCGTGCCGGGGTCGCCCAGGAGGAGCAGCCCGCGGTCGGAGGCCAGGGTGACGATGCTGCGCTCGACGAAGCTCCGGTCGCCGAACCACTTCTGTGCGACCTCGCGGTCGAGGCCGTCGGAGGGCTCGGAGCCGAGCACGAACAGGCGCACCATGCGCGGGCTGAGCCGCCACGAGAAGGGCTTGGGGCCGTCGTCGATCGACTCCAGCCAGTCCAGCTCCTCGGCGTACTTGACCTCGGCGGGGGCGCGGAGCATCTGGTCGGTCATGGGGGTGGTCTCTCCTAAGCCAGGAAGTTCTTGAGTTCGAACACGAGCTTGCTGATGTGCCCCGAGATGACGGGGGTGCCGAGGTCCTTGAAGCGCTGCCGGAACCACGGGTTGACGTTCTGCCGGCCGCCGCTGGTCACCGACCCCACGGGGATGAACTTCACCCCGGAGCGGTGCACCGCCTCGATCGCGGTGAACAGCGGCTGGGACTGCCCGAACTCGTAGAAGTCCGAGATCCACACCATCGCGGTGTCGTGCGGGCTGGTGATCTTGGGCCGGGCCATGGCCATGGCCACCGGGCCGTCGTTTCCGCCGCCGAGCTTGGTGCGCAGCAGCGTCTCGAACGGGTCGTGCACCCACGGGGTGAGGTCGATCGCCCGCGTGTCGAACGCGATGAGGTGCACGTCGACCTTGGGCAGCCCGGCGAAGATCGACGCCAGGATGGTGCAGTTGACCATGGAGTCGACCATCGACCCCGACTGGTCCACCACCACGATCAGCCGCGCGGGCGTGGTGCGCTTGGCGGTCTGCCGGTAGTAGAGCCGGTCGACGTAGAGCCGCTGGTCCTCGGGGCTCCAGTTCGGCAGGTTCTTCCAGATGGTGCGGTCCAGGTCGAGGTTGCGGAAGGTCCGCTTGGGCGGCACCGACCGGTCGACGGCGCCCGCGCTGGACTGCGCCACCTGGGTGCGCAGCACCTCGGCGACCTCGTCGACGAACCGGCGGATCAGCGCCTTGGCGTTGGCCAGGGCGACGCCCGACAGGTTCGCCTTGTCGCGCAGCAGCTGCTCGACCAGCGACATGCTGGGGGTGAGCCGGGCGGCGAGCGCCGGGTCGGCCAGCACCTCGCGCAGCCGCATGCGGCTCACCAGGTCGCCCTCCAGGTCGCCGAGCACCCCCGCCACCTCCGCGCCGCCGGGGCGGTCGCGCAGGCCCCCGGGGTCGGCGCCCATGGCGCGCTCCAGCCACGCGGCGTCGGACTGCCAGTCGGCGAGCTGCGTGGCCTCGACGTCGCCGGCGCCGGTGGAGAACACGTTGAGCAGGATCTTGGAGACCAGGGCGGCCCGCCGCACCTCGGCGGCGCCCACGGCGGTCTCCGCGCCGGCCGGCGCGTCGGCGCCCTCGGGCGCCATGACGCCGTCGAGCTCCGCGGCGAGCTCGGGGAACCGCTGCACGACGGTGTCGACCGTGGTGCGCGGGTCGAGCAGGGCGGTGGGCAGCCCGATGTCCTCGACCACGGCGACCGCGGCGGACTCCAGGGCGGGCTGCTCGTCGCCGCTGAAGAGCCGGGCGAGCAGCCGCCAGTACAGGGCCTGGCGGCGGTTGCGGTCGGCGGCGCTTCCCTCGGGGGCGGCGCCGGCGCTGGTGTCGGTGCTGGTGTCGGTGTCGGTCATCGCCTCAGCAACCGTCCCGCCCGCTCGCGCAGCACGCCGATGGCGTCGTTGCGCTCCTCGGCCTTGGCCGCCTTGGGGTCGGTGGGGCCCTTCGCCCAGTCGCCGACGTGCACGGCGGTCACGGCGCCCTTCACCTTGGCCTGCACCGCCAGGGGCTGCAGCGACCACCGGCCGGCCTCCCACCGCAGCAGCCCGATGCAGGCGGACGAGGCGAGGGCGAGCTTGGCGGTGAGCGGGCCGGCGGCGGGCAGCCGCCCGGTGTCCAGGGGCAGGCGGGTGTCGCCCAGCCGCAGCTCCTCGGCGGCGCGGTCGACCTTGTAGCCCTCGACCAGCACGGGCTCGGCGATGCGCACCGGGTGGCGGTCGAGCGGCGGCACCGCGGGGACGGCGGCGCCGTCCAGGTGCAGCCGGGCGGTGGCGAACGGGTCGGCCGGGTCGCCCGCGCGGGCGCGGGAGTCGTCCCACACCAGGTCGCCGCTGTCGAGCAGCGGCATGGCGGTGAGGTCGACCGCCCGGTGCTCGGCCAGCGCGGCCAGCAGCACGGGGTGGGCGGTCAGCAGCCGCCACACCGACGGGCCGGTGACGGCGTCGACCTTGGGGGCGCCGACGGCGGCGCGCACGCACCGCGGCGCGGAGCCGTCGGCGGGTTCGAGGACGCCGTGCACCTGCACCTGGACGGCCGTGGCGTGCTCGTGGACGTCGGCCCCGAGGAGCAGCAGCCGCCCGGTGGCCTCGGTCGCGGCACCGGACGCGCCGGCCGGGGCGGCGTCCTGGGACAGCAGCACGGCGCGCGTCCACAGGTCGGCCCAGCGGCGGGCGGGTACCGCGCCCATGGTGCCGACGGGGCTGGACGCCCGCAGTTCGGCGGCCAGGCCGTCGAGCAGGACGGCGAGCCGGCGGCGCGCGGGGTCGGCCAGCAGGGACTCGATGGCGGTGTCGGCGCCGGAGGCGACGTCGTGGTCGACGCCGAACCACCCGGTGACGGCGAGTTCGGTGAGCCAGGAGCGGGCGCCGACCAGCGCCCCCGACGGCGCGGGATCGGGAGCCGGGGCGTCCGCCGGGACGGCGCGGGTGCGGCCGAGGGCGGTGTCGGCGGCGTCGAGCAGGGCGTCGTGCACCGCGCCGAGCAGGGCGGTGCGCGCCCCCGCGAGCGCCGCGAGGTGGGCGTCGGCGAGGACGCCAGCGGTCACCTTGGCGACGGCGTCGGCGACCGGCGCGGCGAGCGGGGTGCCGGCGACCGCGCCGGCCAGCCCGGCGAGGGCGTCGGCGCAGGCGGCGTCGGGCCGGGCCAGCCCGTTGACGAGGGCGGCGTCGAACGCCGTGACGGCGCCGAGGGCGTCGGCGGCGCCGGGCGGGTCGGCGGAGAGCAGGTCCTGGGCCTGGGCGGGGAGCATCAGCGGCCCGCCCCCGTGGCCGGGAACCAGTGCATCTCGGGCACCGGATCGGCGGCGGCCGGCAGCTCCAGGTACGCGAGGTAGCGCAGGAACCGGCTGAACACGACGCTGGTCGGGGCGGAGCCGCGCGTGAACTCCATGTACGACCGCAGGTCGGAGCCCTTTGCGGCCTCCGGGGGGACGGTGACGCGCAGGTAGCGGGCGACGCGCTCGATGCCGTACTGCAGCACCGCCTCGTCCATCAGCGACTGGAGGTGCTTGCAGGGGTAGCCGCCCAGGCCGCCGCACGGCCGGTTGTTGTTGGTGGCGCACGTCAGGGCGTGGGTCTTGGCCGCCACCGTGGAGACGTACACGCGCGCCGGGTCGGACCCGCTGGACACGACGCCCTGGAGGCGCCCGTCGGCGAGTTCGACGAAGGGCACCTTCGCCAGTTTGCGGGAGCGGGCGGGGGGCAGGACGCCCACCACGCTCCGCCCTCCGATGTCCACGACTTCGTTGTCCACGCATCACCTCCGGGGGGTGGTGCGCACAGCGGCGCAGAGGCGGCCGCCGGGCACCGGCGATCTTCGATGCCGTAGGTATACCGTGCCCGGGCGACAAACGCCGCCACGACGGCCTTCCCCGCATCGCGGACACGCGGCCCGGACCGGATCTTCCCCGACACACCGGACGGGCGCCCCCGCCGCGCCCCCGCCGCACGCACCCCCGCGCCCGCCGCCGCGCCCGCCCCCGGCATAGGGGGCGGGCGCGG
>NZ_BCRK01000128.1 GCF_001552555.1 Nocardiopsis trehalosi NBRC 14201
ATCGCAACCTCGGCGGCCTGGGCGCGGGTGCGCGGCGGCACGGGTGGCAGCGGCCCGCAACGGCCGCTGAGGATCGCAACCATGACCCTCGTGGCGCCCATGCTCCGTGAGGACATGTGGCAGCGGCCCGCAACGGCCGCTGAGGATCGCAACGGCTCGTGGCGGGGCTGCTGCACGGGGAGGTGGCGTGGCAGCGGCCCGCAACGGCCGCTGAGGATCGCAACAGGATGGTGAAGCGCGGTAGATCGGTGCCGTGGAGGTGGCAGCGGCCCGCAACGGCCGCTGAGGATCGCAACGTCTTCCAGGAGAAGACGGCCCCCTACCTGGTGACCGTGGCAGCGGCCCGCAACGGCCGCTGAGGATCGCAACGACGCCCCGTGGACCTCGTGCGCGGTCATCGCCCGCGTGGCAGCGGCCCGCAACGGCCGCTGAGGATCGCAACCTCACCCTGTCGGAGCGGTTCCGCGCGGCCATGGGGTGGCAGCGGCCCGCAACGGCCGCTGAGGATCGCAACCGCACGTGGGCGGCCCAGAACCCGTCGACGCGCAAGTGGCAGCGGCCCGCAACGGCCGCTGAGGATCGCAACTACGAGAACCCGGTAGAGATCGCCCACTGCCGACTCGTGGCAGCGGCCCGCAACGGCCGCTGAGGATCGCAACCACGAGGATGGGTTCCTGGTCCATGATGGTGTCCTCGTGGCAGCGGCTGGCAACGGCCGCTGAGGATCGCAACCACACCACGAGTGCGGGGCGTCCCGGCGCAGCGCAGAGTGGCAGCGGCCCGCAACGGCCGTTGAGGATCGCAACTTCACGACCCCGCGGATGGCGGGGTAGTTGCCCATGTGGCAGCGGCCCGCAACGGTCGCTGAGGATCGCAACCAGTCACTACGCGACGACGGTCGGCGTCGTGCTGGGTGGCAGCGGTCGGCAACGGCCGCTGAGGATCGCAACGAAGTCATGCATGTGCTGATGGCAAAGCCCCGCTGTGGCAGCGGTTGGCCGCGGTCGCTGAGGACCGCAGCGGGCGCGAGGTGTGGATCAGCGCGCGGCAGCGGTCACCGAGGATCGCAGTGGCCATAGACATGGGCAGACGTGGACCTCGTGATGGCGGCAGAGACCGTATTCATGGCGGGGTCAGGCAGCAGGGGTCCAGGGCCAGGGGCGGGGGCCCTCGTGGCCTTGGAGGCAGCGCAGGCGGAGGACCGCCTCGTCGTGCATGCGGGGGCTGGTGGCGGCGTGCTGGGCGAAGTACAGGGCCATGCGCAGTTCGCGGACGTCGCGCATGACCGCGAACCCTGACCAGTCGGTGACGTCGTGGCCGTAGACCGTGACGAACTCGGCGTAGTCCGACCCGGGGAGCCAGGCGAACGAGGTCAGCTTGATCGCCGTGGAGACCAGGTCCCATTCGGGGCGTCCCAGGGAGCAGCGCTCCAGGTCCAGCAGGAGCGGGGGGCCGCCGTGCGGGCGGGCGACGTTGCCGACCCACGCGTCGCCGTGCACGAGGCGTTCTCCCAGGCCCGGGGGCAGGTCCAGCCACGCCTGCCGCAGCCCGGCCAGGTGGTCCCGCAGCCAGTCCCGGTCGCGCTGCGGCAGGGTCGCGGCGTCGTCGATGCGCTGGTCGAGGCGGACGAAGGGGTCGAGCCGGCCGAGCCAGGAGCGTTCCGGGGGGAGCGGGAGGTCGTGCAGGGCGCGGATGAGGTGGGCGACGTCGGCGGCGGTGCCGGTCGTGTGGTCGCCGATGTCGTCCCAGAAGGTGACGGCGTGGCCGTCGACGAGCACCGGCTGCTCGGCTGCGCGCGGGCGCACGGCGGGGACGCCGTGGTCGGCGAGCCACCGGGCGATGCGGACCTCTCGGCGTGCCGCGTTCTCCTGGCCGGTGCGGGCGATGCGGACGATGAGGCCGTCGGGCAGGCGGAAGACGGCGTTCTCGCCGATGCGGACGGGTTCGGCGCGTTCGGGGTCGGCCGCGATCCGGGCTGCGCGGACGGCGGTGGCGAGGACGTTCGGGTAGTCGGTGCTCACGGGTCTCCCACCAGGTCGATGATGCGGTCGCGGAGATCGGTTACCGATCCACACCGGCGGTGGTGTGCGGCCGTACGGTACAGCTCGCGCAGGTCGTCCTCGGCCCTGCGGGAGCGGACGCGTCCGGCGTCGTCCAACGCCCGCATGGCGGTCTCCACCGCCTGCTGGGGGTCGGTGGCGCGCATCTGCAGGGAGGCCAGTTTGATGCCGGAGATCGCCCGGGAGCGGGCGTAGGCCCCGGTGTGGCCCTCCGTCGCGGTCTGCAGGCGGCGCAGCGCCTCGCCGGGAGGGTGGGTGCCGGCCACGGCGAGGTCCCACAGGGCGTGACCGGTGTCGCCGGCGTGCTGGGCGGCGTCGTAGTAATCCATCCACGCGGGGGCGGGCCGATCGGCGGGGGAGGAGAACGCCCGGTCGGCGGCGTCCACGGCGGCCAGGGCCTGGGCGCGGTCGCCCATGCGGGCGTGGGCACGGGCCCGGGCGGTGTGCAGCATCGCCTGTTCGGGAGGGGAGAGCCGTTCGGCACGTACCAGGCCCAGTTCGGCCCAGGTCAGTCCTTCGTCGGGTCGGGCGCACCACACCGCCTGGCGGGCCCGGTTGGACAGCACCTTGGCGCGCAGGTGCCAGTCGCCGGCCTCTTCGGCGGTCTCCAGGGCGAAGGCGAACATGCGGCGGGCGTCGTCGTGGGCGTAGGCGTCGAAGGCGGTGAAGCCGCCGACGCAGGCCAGGTGGGCGACCGCGGTGAAGGCGTCGCGGCGCAGCGAGGCGGGGATGCGGGCGTGCAGGAGCCGACCGGACCATTCCAGGTGGGCGGTGAGGGCGATGCGTGCCACGGACCCGCCGTAGCTGTGGTCCCAGCTCGCGAAGGTGCGGGCGGCTTCGCGGATCTGCGCGATGTCGGCCGGGTGGACCTCGCGCGGCGGTTCGGCGGGCCGGTGCGGGAGGAGGCCGGCGGAGGGGGCGGCCGGTGCCGGCCGGGGCGGCGGTGCCGTGCGGTGGGTGTCGACCAGTGGCCAGGCCCGCTCCAGCACCCCGCCGGTGGCGAGCGTCCGGTCGAGGGCGGCCGCGAGTTCACGGCTGCAACCGCGCTGGGCCTTCTCGATTTTCGCGATGGTGTCGGCGTGGACGTGGACCAGCTCGCCCAGTTCGCGCTGGGAGTAGGCGCGGTGCCGGCGCCAGTGGCGCACCTCCGCGCCGAACCACGTGGCGGGGCTGCGGTCGGGGGCCAGCGGTTTCGGGGGGCGGGGCACCGCTTCACCTCCGGAGGGTTTCAGACGGCGGGGGCTGTCTGAATCACCCTCTCGACTTCGGGGCCGCCGCGCCACCAAATTGGGAATCGTCCCCGCGCCGCTGCGGCGCCGGGGCCCGAGAGGTCGCATTCGACCTCGATGACCGACGAACCGAACCCTGGGGGAGTGCCCGTGACCGACCTGGCCGCCGATCCGCCTCGTGCCGAGGAACTGCGCCGGCAACTCGTCGACGGACTCGTGGACGAGGGGACGATCGTCTCCAAGGGGGTCGAGACCGCGCTGCGCGCCGTCCCCCGGCACCTGTTCGCCCCCGAAGCCGCACTGGAGGAGGCATACGACGCCCGCAACGCCGTGGTCACCAAGCGCGATGAGCACGGTGTCGCCCTCAGCTCGGTGTCGGCCGCCCACATCCAGGCCATGATGCTGGAGCAGTCCGGGCTGGCCGAGGGGATGCGCGCGCTGGAGATCGGGTCCGGCGGCTACAACGCCGCGCTGATGGCCGAGGTCACCGGGGCGTCCGGACACGTCACCTCGGTCGACATCGACGCCGACGTCGTGGCCCGCGCCCGCGGGCTGCTGGCCCGCACCGGCTACACCGCCGTCCGCGTGGAGCAGGCGGACGCCGAGAACGGCTACGCCCCATCCGCTCCCTACGACGCCGTCATCGTCACCGTCGGGGCCTGGGACCTGCCCCCGGCGTGGACGGAGCAGCTGACCGCAGGCGGGACGCTGACCGTCCCCCTGCGCCTGAACGGGTTGACGCGGTCGGTGGCCTTCGAACGCGTGGACGGCCACCTGGCCGCGCGGTCGGTCAAGGTGTGCGGGTTCGTCCCGATGCAGGGAGCCGGGGCGCACCCCGAGCGGCTGCTGCAGCTTCGCGGCACCCACGTCGCCCTCCGCTTCGACGAGCACTGGTTCCCCGACGCCGACCGCCTGCAGGGGGTGCTGGACGGCGAGCGCGTCGAGGCGTGGACGGGCGTGCGCATCGGCTCGGCCGTCCCCTTCGACACCCTCCAGCTGTGGCTGGCCACCGCACTGGACGGCTTCGGCCTGCTCTCGGTCGACCCCGAAGGCGACCCGGGACCGGTTGCCCCGCTGAACACCAAGGCATGCCCCGCGGTGGTCGACGAAGCCTCGCTCGCCTACCTGGCCGTGCGCCGCGTGTCCGACGATCCGGCCGAGTTCGAGTTCGGCGCGCACGCCTTCGGCCCGCAGGGCCGCGAACTGGCGCACCGGGTCGCCGACCTGGTGCGCCGGTGGGACCGCGAGTACCGCGGCGGCCCCGGCCCGCGGATCACCGCCTTCCCGGCCGACGCTGCCGTCCCCGTACCGCCGCCGCCCGGGCGCGTCCTCGCCAAGCGGCACGCCCGCATCGTCCTGACCTGGCCCTGACCTGGTCTCTCCGACCGGTGCCACCCGCCGCAACACCCACATCCTGAGGAGTTCCACCATGTCGCCCACCACCACGGCCCGCGTCAGCGGCCTCACCGACGACGCCGACTTCGCGCTGGACCTGCGCGTGGTCGAAGCCGCCGAACCCATCGCCGCCCTGCAGCAGAGCACCAGCGACAACTGCGGAAGCACCTGCACCGGCACCGCCTGCATCTCCTACACCGGCGACCCGGTCTGACCCCCGTCCCGCCCGGCGTACCGGGCCCGCACCGGCCCGGTACGCGCACCCCACGGAATGAGGCCGCCATGGCGACGTCCGAGCGCATCCGCTACCGCTGCGCGGCGGCCCCCCTCCTGCGCGCCACGACCTTCACCGGGCCCGCCCTCGCCGCGCCGCCCGACCCCGAGGCCGGACCGGAACGGCTGCGGCGATGGCTGCGCGACGCATGGGCCGACCACCGGCTGCGTTCGGCCGTGGCGGAGGCCAGTCCCGTCCTGGCGTCCCGGATCGAGGCCGACCTCGCCGGCGCCCACTCCGCCGAGCGGCGGCTGCGCCGCCTGGTGCGGTCGCTGCTGTCCTACCAACTGCGCTGGCAGCACCGGGCCACCCCGTTCGGACTGCTCGCCGGGGTGGCCCCGGCCCGCATCTCCGACACGCCCCGCATGCGCTGGGGGCGGGAACCGCAGGTCTGGGCTCGGGCCGACGAGACCTGGCTGGAGCACGTGGTCACCGGCCTAGAGTCGCACGGCCCACTGCTCGACCGGTGGCACGTCGTCGCCAACCCCACCGCCTTTCCCCGCGGAGGACGCCTGGTGGCCCCCGGCCGGGCCCCGACCGAGCCCGCCGGGGCATGGGCGCCCGTCGAGGCGTCCCTGCGCCGCACCGGACCGGTGCGCACCGTCCTCGACGCCGCCCGCACACCCATCCAGGTCGGCGACCTGGTCGGCCGGGTGCGCGGCGCCCATCCGACGGCTCCGGAAGACCGCGTGCGCGCCCTCGTGGCCGACCTCATCGCCCACAACGTGCTGGTCACCGACCTGCGCGCCCCCATGACCACGCCCGACGCCCTCGGGCACCTCGTGCACCGGCTGCGCGCCGCCGGGAGCAACGGCGGCCTCGGCGAGCAGACCGAACGGCTGGGAGCCGTCCACGCCGACCTGCTGCAGCACCGGCACACGCCGAACGAGAACGCCCCGTCCCTGCGCGCCCGCATCCGGCGGCGCATGGCCGAGGCGGCACCTGCCACCGAAGCGGGGATCGTCCTCACCGCCGGCCTGGACGTCGACGCCGCGCTGCCGCCGGCCGTCATCGCCGAGGCCGAAGCGGCGGCCGCCGTCCTCGTGCGGCTGAGCCCGCACCCTTACGGCCACCCGTACTGGCGGGACTTCCACGCCCGGTTCCGGCAGCGCTACGGGCCCGGCGCCCTGGTGGGCGTGCGCGACCTGCTGTCCGACTCCGGCCTGGGCCTGCCCGCCGGGTACGCGGACGCCGCCACCCCGTTCCCTCCCCGGGTACTCACCGCGCGCGACGAAGCGCTGCTCGGCCTCGCCCAGCAGGCCGCACTCGACCGCCGGACCGAGATCGTCCTCACCGCACCCCTGATCGACCGCCTCGACGCCGGCGGGCAGGACGCGGCCACCGCGCCGCACCGGGTGGAGCTGGCCGTCCAGGTGCACGCCGCGTCAGCCGATGCCCTGGGCCGGGGCGACTACCGCCTCCTGGTCGCCGTCGCCCCGCGCCCGCAGGCCGGCCTGGCCGGACGCTTCGCCGAACTGCTGCCCGCCCCGCTACGCGCCGACTTGGCCGCCACCTACGCCCCGTCCGACGGCGATGCGATCGCCGCACAACTGTCGTTCTCCCCGCGCCGCACCCACGCCCGCAACGTCACCCGCACACCGCGGCTCGCTGACACCATGCTCCCCCTGTCGGAGCACCGGCCCACCGGAGACACGGTCATCGAGGTGGCCGACCTCGGCGTCACCGGCGACGAGCGACGGCTCCACCTGGTGCAGATGTCCACGGGGCGGCGGGTGTACCCGTTCGTCCCCCACGCAGCCGAGGCCGGCCGGCTGACCCCGCCGCTGGCCCGGTTCCTCTCCGAGGTCGCCACCGCGCGCGATGCCGTCTACGGCGCCTTCGACTGGGGAGCGGCCGGTACCCTGCCGTTCCTGTCGCGCGTGCGCTACGGCCGGACCGTGATCTCCGCCGCCCGCTGGCGCATCGACGCGGACGACGTCGCCCCCCGGCAGGCCGCCGCGACCGCTTGGAGCGCCTCCTTCGCACAATGGCGCGCCCGCACCGGCGCACCGCGCCGGGTGGTGATGTGCCACGGCGAGCAGCGCCTACCACTGGACGTGGCCGAGCCCGCGCACCGCGACCTGCTGCGCGCCCGCCTGAACACGGCGGGCCGACTGGAACTGCGTGAGGCCCCCGACCCGGCCGCGTTCGGCTGGGCCGGGCGCCCGCACGAGTTCCTGCTCGTCCTGCGCACGGCCCCGGACCGCCGCGCCGACCGGCCGACGCGCAGGCGCGCCGGCCGACCGGAGGCACCCGGCAGCGGCCGCCTCCCCGGCCACGCCGCCTGGATCAGCGCCCGCCTCCACGCCCACCCGCTCCGCCAGGCCGAGATCATCACCGACCACCTGCCCCGCCTCCTCGCCGCCCTGGGCACACCCGCCGTCTGGTGGTTCACCCGCCACCACCACGCCGCCACAGCTCCGCCCCACCTCGCGATCCACGCGGGCCTCACAACCCCCGCGCAGTTCGGGCCAGCCGCCGCACACCTGGGCTCCTGGGCCGCCGGACTCCGCGACCACGGTCTCGCCGGCGACCTCGAACTCACGACCCACCACCCCCAAGAAGGGCGCTACGGCCACGACGGCGCGCTGCACGCCGCCGAAGCGGTCTTCACCGCCGACTCCCGCGCCGCCCTGGCCCAGCTCCACATGTCCGAAGCCGGCTCCACCCCGATCCACGCCCTTACCGCCGCGAGCCTGGTCGACATCGCCGCCACCCTGCGCGGCCCCGACTGGCTGATCCACAACGAGCCGCGCCCCGGCGAAGCCGTGGAAGCAGAGCTGATCGACGCGACGCTCCACCTCCTCGCCCATACGGACCTCGACGCCTCCGCCCACCCGTCGGCAGTGGCGGCCGAGGTGGCGGCCGCCTGGCGGCACCGCCGCCGCGCCCTGACCGACAACGCCGGCCACACCACGGCGCACGCCGACCCCGACACCGCCACCCGCTCCCTGCTGCGCGCCCACCACGGACGATGCGTGGGCGACGACGACGGCCTCGCCCTCCGCCTCGCCCGCGCGGCCGCAGTGCGCCTGCGCCCACGCCCCGCCACCGGAAGTCCGCCGCCGTGAGCGCCGCGTCCCGCGCCCGAACCGCGGCGCACGCCCTGACCGAACAGGTGCGACACCCCGGCACACCGACAGACGACACCCCCGCCGTGTCGTCCCTGGCACGCGGCGCCGCCGGGATCGCCCTGCTCCACATCGACAACGCCCTCACCGGAGCCGGCACCTGGGAGACCGCCCACGCCTGGGTTCGGGCCGCCACCCGAGCGCCCGTCAGCGCCGCCGACGACGCCTGCCTGCTGACCGGCGCGCCCGCCCTCGCCTTCGTCCTCAACGCGGCCCACGCTGACGGCCGCCACCGCTACACCGACGCACTCGACCGCCTCGACACCCACGTCAACGCGCTGACCCACCGCCGCCTCGACCAGGCACACTCCCGCATCGACCGGGGGGTCCCCTGCGCCTCCTTCGCCGAGTACGACCTCTTCCACGGCCTCACCGGCATCGGCGCCTACCTGCTGCACCGCAACCCCCGGAGCGGCGTCCTCGGGCGCATCCTGGACTACCTGGTCCGCCTCACCCGGCCACTGCTCACCCCGGACGGCACCCTGCCCGGGTGGTGGGTCGACGGCCCGCCCACCCGCAACGCGGCCGCCCACCCCGCGGGCGGGCACGCCAACTTGGGCATGGCCCACGGCATCACCGGACCGCTGGCCCTGCTGTCCCGCGCTCGCCGCCGCGGCGCCACGGTCGACGGACTCGACGCCGCCATCCACACCGTCTGCACCTGGCTGGACGACTGGCGGCACGGCGGCGAACACGGCCACGGGTGGCCGCAGTGGATCAGCCGCGACGAAATTTTCGCCGGCCGCCCCCGGCCAGCGGGCCCGGTGCGGCCGAGCTGGTGCTACGGCACCCCCGGGATCGCACGCGCCCAGCAGGTCGCAGGGCTGGCCTTGGGAGACGCCCACCGGTCAACCGCTGCGGAGAGCGCCCTCGCCGCCTGCCTCGCCGATCCGCAATTGACCACCGCACTCACCGGGGCCGGGCTCTGCCACGGGCGCGCCGGCCTGCTGCAGACCGCTCGACGCGCCCACGCGGAGGCCACCGGCGCGATGCGCACCGCCTCCCTCGACCACCTCACCGACGCCCTCACCACTGCGGTCCCCGACGGCCCAGGGCTCCTGGACGGAGCGGCCGGGGCCGCTCTGGCTCTCAGCAGCGCCGCGCGACCCGCCCTGCCCCCATCGACGTGGGACGCCGTCCTGCTGATCGACTGACCGGCACCACGAACGGAACCCGCCATGCCCACCCGGCCCCGCCCCGCCCACGCCCCGACGCAGGCCTCCACCCCACAGCACCGCACCCGCGAACACACCGAGCCGCACCACCCCGTCACGGTCGGGGCACCGAAGACGCTCCTCCAGGGCACCGCCGCCAGCCGACCGCACCCGTACATATGGCGTCAGGTCAGCATCGACTTCACCGACCCGGCCACCGCAGAACACCTCGCGGCCACCCGGATCGCCCCACTGCTGAGGACCACCGACGACATCCGCGACTGGTGGTACATCCGCAAGGCCCCTTCCTGGCGACTGCGCTACCGCCCCGCACCCCACGTCGAGTCGCAATCCGTCCACCCGCTCCTCCGCGAACTGCTCGACGACCTCACCTCCAGCGCGGCGGCCACCGGATGGCGCACCGGCATCTACGAACCCGAAACCCTCGCCTTCGGCGGCCCCGCAGGCATGGCCGCCGCACACGAGCTCTTCCACGCCGACAGCAGCGCCATCCTCGACCACCTGCGAACCGCCACCGCACGTGCTCCGCTCCGGCGCCGCGAACTCGCCGTTCTGCTGGCCGGCACCCTGCTGCGCGCCGCCGGCCTGGACTGGTACGAGCAGGGCGATGTGTGGCACCGCGTCGAGCAAATGCGCCCCTCTGCCGCCATCCCGAAGGGGCGGTGGCACCGGCTGACCGCCGACGTGCGCGTGCTGATGAACGCCGGCACCGGACCCCGCGGCTCCCTGATGGGCCCCGGCGGGCTCCTGTCTTCTGCGGCCCCCTGGGCGGCCGCCTTCGACCAGGCCGGCCGCGATCTCGCGGACGCCGCCGGCAACGGCCGGCTGGACCGCGGGCTGCGCGCGGTCTGCGCCCACCACCTCATCTTCCACTTCAACCGGCTCGGCCTGGGCGCCGGCACCCAGGCCGCTCTGGCCCGCGCGGCACGCGAAGCCGTCATGGGACCAACACCCGTCCCCGCCGCACCTGAACGCCGGGGCGAGGCGTGACGGCCGGCGCCTCCGTCGACCGGTCCACCCTCGAACGGATGCGGCACGCCCACCGCGCCGCACGCACCGCACTCGCGCTCCAGGCAGACGGCCCCGGCCTGTCCTGGGGCTGGCGCGGACGCACCGTCAGCGGCCCCGTCATCGACAGGGGGAGACCGCTCTGGCTGCGCGTCGCCTGCGCTCCCAAGGGGGCAGACGGTGGCGTGTTCTGGAGCGGTGCCCGCGAAGCGCAGGCCGCCCTAACAGCTGGTATACCCCGGCCGCACCTGCACGCCGTCCACGATTGGACCGACCCCGCCTGGTCCTACCGCGCCGAGCTCTCGGCCCGTGCGCCCTCTGCTCTCGCGGCGTCGTCCGTGCCCGGCGTGCAGACGGCCTTCGCCTTCCGCCCCGACCCCAGGTGGTGGGCGGACCTGCGCTCCACGCTAGGCATCCTCGGCCGCGTCGCCACCGATCGAATCACGATCCGCCAGTCCTACCTCGACCGTGCCATGCCCCACTTCCTCGGCGAACCCATCGGCACGACCGTCCAGGCGTGGACGACCGCTCACGGCGACCTGCACGCCGCCAACCTGGCGGGCCCCGCGCTCTGCCTTCTCGACTGGGAGGGGTGGGGCCGAGCGCCGGTCGGCTACGATGCCGCCACCTTCTACGCCCACAGCCTGCTCACGCCACCACTGGCCGCCCGCATCCGCCAGGTCTTCACCGACGAACTGGAAACAGACACCGGACGCTTCGCCGAATTGGTCGCCATCACCGAACTCCTGCACACCACCACCCGCGGGGACAACTTCGCCCTGGCGTCGCCTCTGCGCGCCCGAGCCGAACACCTCCTCGGCCGACGTGTCCCCGAGCGTGAGCCGAACTTCGCCCAGCGGGGCGGCGCGCTGTAACTGATCGACTCGCCCCTTGGCGCCGTGCGCTGCGAAGCAGCCCAATCGACACCCGCCCGCCGAGCTGAAATACCGCGGACCAGACACAGCGGCCACCGTTCGACGGCGTACGCGGAGAAGCGGTGTGGGCGGGTGAACATCGTGGTGGGATACTCGGGTAAGAAACGCGCCGAACAAGTTGGGAACCCGGAGTGGACATGAAAAGCCGGAGGGGTTCCCAGGCATGTTCGTCACGACTTCGATATGTCCGTCCTTTTCCTGCGGTGCTCCAGCTGAGTACTCGAGAAGTATTTCCGCTGATGATGGACTGTGGCAGCGGCCCGCAATGGCCGCTGAGGATCGCAACGTCATGCCCGGGGTGGCACCCCCCGCGACCTTGGGGTGTGGCAGCGGCCCGCAACGGCCGCTGAGGATCGCAACACCCAGCTCGAACACAACCTGCATGTGCTGAGCCGCGGTGGCAGCGGCCCGCAACGGCCGCTGAGGATCGCAACTTCGCAGACCAACCTGGTTGTTAAGTTTCCCTTCCGTGGCAGCGGCCCGCAACGGCCGCTGAGGATCGCAACTGGCCGGACGGCCGACCGATGCAGCAGATCAAGGTGTGGCAGCGGCCCGCAACGGCCGCTGAGGATCGCAACCTCGTTGAGGCGGGCGATCTCCGCGAGGTCGGCCGGTGGCAGCGGCCCGCAACGGCCGCTGAGGATCGCAGCGTGGAGGGGGTGGTGTCCATGCGGTGACGGTAGCGCGGTGGCAGCGGCCCGCAACGGCCGCTGAGGATCGCAACAGGAGCATGGTCCTGAACTGTCCATACGGCCTGTCGTGGCAGCGGCCCGCAACGGCCGCTGAGGATCGCAACTTGATCATCTTGCCCAGTGCGCCAATCTGCGCCGGGTGGCAGCGGCCCGCAACGGCCGCTGAGGATCGCAACATCCGCGTCCGCGCGGCGGTCGACCTGCTGGTCGCGGTGGCAGCGGCCCGCAACGGCCGCTGAGGATCGCAACTACCTGAACCAGGTGGTGACCGCCGAGGACGGCCTGGTGGCAGCGGCCCGCAACGGCCGCTGAGGATCGCAACTCGAACGGGTCGTCCGAGGCGCTGGCCGCCGCATCGTGGCAGCGGCCCGCAACGGCCGCTGAGGATCGCAACGAACCGATGGTGCCGAGCTGGGACAGCACCCCGAGGTGGCAGCGGCCCGCAACGGCCGCTGAGGATCGCAACTCCAGGGCGGCGGCGAGGTCGGTGAGGAGCGCGGCGGTGGCAGCGGCCCGCAACGGCCGCTGAGGATCGCAACCGCGTGGCCGGCCCCGGCCGCTGCCCGGGGCCCCCGTGGCAGCGGCCCGCAACGGCCGCTGAGGATCGCAACGCCGCCTGGCTCGATGAGGCCTGGGAGGACTGGCGGTGGCAGCGGCCCGCAACGGCCGCTGAGGATCGCAACTCCGGGGTCGACCTGGTGCGCGACGACTGGGGTGTGGTGGCAACGGCCGCTGAGGATCGCAACAGCATCGACCTGGGGGCCGACATCGCCGGCGGACTGTGGCAGCGGCCCGCAACGACCGCTGAGGATCGCAACACCCCGGTGACCAGCTAGTCCGGGAGGATGCGCAGGTGGCAGCGGCCCGCAACGGCCGCTGAGGGTCGCAACCACATCACCGAGGCCGCGAGGGCCTACAGCATGCGGCGTGGCAGCGGCCCGCAATGGCCGCTGAGGATCGCAACGCGGGCGACAGGTTGCCGCTGGTGGCGTCCAACTCGTGGCAGCGGCCCGCAACGGCCGCTGAGGATCGCAACGCCGACGGCACTCAGTATGGCGACAGCATCACTTAGTGGCAGCGAATGAGGGCACCTTCTCGTCACGGCACCGATGTGAAGGCTTGCGTCTTAGAACCGCTTCGGAAGGTGTGGCTCTCGGCTGGTGTCGGTCGCGTTGAGGCGCATTCGAGCAGGCGGAGTAGGGCGCGCGTCGTGCCGGTTCGTGCCGTCAATTCCCGGGTGGCTGGCGCAGGGAGAAGGCGGTGAGGGCGTCGGGGGCGAGGTCAGCGTGGTGGGCGTAGGTGTGGACGAGCGTGCGGACGGTGTCGGGGCCGGGGCGGGCGGTGCCGATGGTGCCTCCGCGGTGCAGGCGGCGGAAAAGCGCCTGTCCGGTGCGGGGGGTTGCTGTGGTCGCCCGGCGGCAGGTGTGGGCGCCTCCCGATGTGGCGGGTGTGTCCGGGTGCGGACGGGTGCGCAAGGCATCGGCGCCCTGGGCGTCGGCGATGTCGAGGAGTTCGCGCCAGTCGGCGTAGGCGCACACCGTGCAGGCGATCGCGGGACCGTCGAGCGCGGCGTCGATGCGCAGGCGTTCCTCGCCGGTGTCGACGAGGAGGTGTGCGCTCGGGCCGGGTTCGAGGCGGGCCGTGGTGGTGGTGAGGTCGAGGAGGGGGTCGGGGCCCAGGCCGGTGGTGCGGCCGAGGGTGAGGATGAGGCGATCGCGGCGCCGGGTGACGGTGTGGGGCCAGGTATCGGGCGGCAGGGCGTCGAGCAGGCGTAGGAACTCGGCGTTGGTGAGCTGGCGGGAGGCCAGGCGGGCGGTGGCCGCGCGGCGGCGGCGCCGCAGGACCCGCAGGACCGCGGCGGCGGGTTCGGTGGTGGTGGGGTTGGGCAGCGTGTGGGCGCGGTGGACGGCGGCGATGGCTGCGGCCCAGCGGTCGATGGTGGCGGGTGCGTTGGCGGGTCGGCCGGTGCGCGTGTCGGTGAGGGCGGCCGAGGCGAGGTAGAGCGCGACGTCGGCTGGGTCGGCGGGCAGCGGAGAGCGGTCGTTCAGGATGCACCAGGTGCGCCAGCGGTTCCAGTCGGCGGTGTAGGCGCGCACGGTCGCGTCGGGGCGCCCATTGAGGTGGTCGAGGAGCCGTTCGAGCTCGGGGGCCTTGTCCGGGGCCCCGTTCGTCTGCTTCCGGGTTGGTCGGGCATTCGGGGGGCAGCCCTTCGTCGGCCCGGTGCACTGAGTCCCTGGGGAGTTCTCCGCCTTCCCGGCCGGACGAAAATCCGGGTCCTGCGTGTCGGCTGAGCCCTGCCCGTTTGGCGGGGCAACCGAGAGTTGCGTTCGGTTCTCGCGTCGGCCGACCGAGTGCCCTGCGGTACCGACGTCGCCGCCTCCGTGAACCCCGCCACCGATGACGCTTCCCCGGCCGCCGGGTCGCCGGCGGTCGGCGGTTGGGACGGGGGTGAGGCTGTCCAGGTGCGGGCGGAGGCCGGGCGGCAGTGCCGCCCGGACGCGCTCGTCGTGGGAATCCACGCCTACTCCCCGGCGCTTCCGGCCGGGTTGGCGCCCTGGTTCTCGCGCACCGGGCGCGTGGTGCCGGTCAGGTCAGCGCTTGGCGGCGCCGGTTCCCCGGCCAGTTCGAAGACGGTGCGGTCGAGTCCGGCGTTGATCAGCGGCCGGTTAGCGGCCAGGGCGCCCATGACGTCGGCGAGCGCCCGGTCGGGGCTGTGTCCGAGGAGGGTGGAGTAGCGGGCGGCCACCGCGGGGGTGCGGCTGCGTCCGGCCGCGCAGTGCACCAGCACCCGGCGTCCTTCCGCGCGCAGCCCGGCCACCGCGCGGGCGGCCTGGTCCACGGCGAAGTGGGGGTGGGCGTTGCCTCCGGACTGGTCGACCAGCCACACCTGGACGTGGTCGCGCCGACCGACCTCGGCGAAGTCGCACGTTCCGGTGCGGCACAGCGAGACCACCGCGTCGACATCTCCGGCCCACCGGTCGGCCAGACGCAGGTTGCCCAGGAGCACCCCGTCGTCGTGCGGGTGGACCACCGCCATGGGGGCGGGGGACTCGGCCAGGCGAGGGTGGCGTTCGGCCGTGGGCCAACCAGTGGGGTCCGGCGAGCCTGCGCTGGCGATGCGCACTCCCAGCGCGACGAGGTCGCGGGAGTGCAGGCCGGGCCAGCCGTGGACGGCGCGCTGGAAGTTCCAGGGCACGGCCGAGGCGCCCCAGCGGGCGCCGAGCAGCGCCCCGGCGATCGCGGCGACGGTGTCGGTGTCGTTGCCGGCGCGCACGGCCGCCTCCAGGGCCAGGCGCAGGTGGTCGGCGGCGAACACCCCCCGGGCCGGGTCGTCGGCGGGCACGGGGGTGCGGGTGATGGCCGACCACGCCGCCTGCAGCGCGCGGACGACGAACCCGTTGGGGGTGAAGGCGTGCGGGGGGTTGGCTTCGGCCTCGTCCAGCCAGGCCGACCACTGGCCCCGCCGCTCGGTGGGGATCAGGGCGAGGCCGTTGCGCACCCCGTCGAAGGTCCCGGTCAGGACGGCGTGGCGGATGCCCTCGCACCAGATCACGCACGCCTCGATGGCGAGCAGGTCGGCGTGGGTGAGCGCGCTGACCACCTCCGCCGCGCGCGCGGTGGCCTCGGCGTCGTCCAGGGCGATGAGGCCGACGGGGCCGGTGCGCATCAGCGAGCCGTTGCCGGCGCTGGGCGCCCCGTTGTCGGTCAGCGCCCGGGCCGCCTTGGCCATGGCGGCGGCGGACCCGGGTCGGCCGCGCAGGGGTCCGGCCGCGCCGAGGATCTTGTTGGTCTGGGCGCCGCGGTCGCTGGCGCCTTCGGCGATCCAGGTCAGGAAGTTCTCGGCGATCCGGTCGAGCACCGCCGGGTCGGCGGTGTCGGTGGCGCCGTCGGCGAGCACCTGGGCGATGCAGACCGCCATCTGGGTGTCGTCGGAGTACTCGCCGGGGGCGTAGGGGCCGAGCCCGCCGCCCTTCATTTGCGGGGTCTCGTGGGCGCCGAGGGTGTGGGCGAACTCGTAGGGGACCCCGAGCGCGTCCCCGCACGCGGCGGCGAGCAGCGTCCCGGCGGCGCGGTCGAGCACGAGGTCGGCGCGCGGGGCGGTGAACGGGGCGAAGGCGTGGTCCATGGTGTCTCCACTTCGGTTCAGGGTGGCGGACAGCAGCAATATAACTCGGGATAAGTTGCTTATCAAGATTATGCGTGATGATGATGTCACGGTGCGTGTCCGGCGGGCCCTTCCTCCCGCCGGCGGCAGTTCCGCCGACGGGAGAGGAAGACATGCACGAATTCAGCACCCAGCCCTTCACCTCGATCAACACCACGCATTCCCCAATGCCCGAGGGGGCGGTGGTGACGTACACCTGCGTCGCCTTCCATTCCGGAGGCGATGGCACCGCCGCCAATCCGCGCAGTGCCTGCTTCACCTACGACGACCGGACGCCGATCCTCGCTGTCGATCAGGGCAACCTCCACCTGCAGGTGTCCCCCGCCCACCACCAGGTCGTGACCGAGCAGGACGTGAACGCCGCCAGCGCGCTCGCCCAAGCGGCCCTGACCTACGTCGAGGCCCTCCAGGCTCACTACTGGGGTCAGCCCTTCGCAGACGAGGCGGTCGACGTCGGCGACTGACGCGACTGGGCCCCGGCGGCACGCCGGGGCCCCCAGCCTGTCCGCCGTCGACGTGCGCGGGGGGCGGGTGAGCAGCACGGCAGACACGCCGATGCCGATATCAGCCTTGACGACTGCGCTGCTATAAACCAATATTCGTCATGAACGACCGAGGGTTGTCGAGTCGCGCCGCGCTCGGCGCGGGCGGAGGGATGCACGGCACTGCCGTGCATCCCTCCGGCGTTTCTGGCCCCTGCCGCACTGCTGCCAGAGTGCTCGATCGGCGAGACGCGACCGCTTCGTTGTCGTTCGACGGTGATGGCGCGGATCGCTTCGCCGGCTTCCACGGAGGCCACTGGCCTTGAGTTGACCTTTATTCATCCCATGATGGGAGCTATTGGCGTGTCCGAGTTCAGCTTCGTCGAGATCGCTGCGGCTCTGCCGCTGCCCCGCTTCCCGGCCCCCTGCGACCGCCGGGGATTCCCGCCCCTGCGGGTCACCACTCGCAAGACCGCATCGGGAGTGCTTCCCCGGCCGCAGGTCTGGAACGACCCTGGCCACGGCCTCGTCCTGCACTGCCCCTGCGACCCCGCCCAAGGAGGCGGGACGAGCACCCGGTTCTGCCCCGACGCCCAGCGCCGGTTCATGGCCAAGCGCCTGTGCCCGATGTGCGGAGCGCGCCTGGCCGACGAGGAGGTGGCGGTCTACCTGGGTGTCACGGCGATGCCGGTGCACACCATGCCGCCCCTGCACTGGGACTGCGCCTGCGCCCTCATCCGCCGCTTCCCCGGCCTGTTCGAGGTGCCCAACGCGGTCCTCACCCTCGCCCCGGCACAAGCGGTGCGCCTCTACCGCCGGCGCATCTACGCCGTGGACGGCCGTATGCCCAAGGCCGTGTTCCCGCCGACCGACCGCGACAGCCCCGCCTACGGCATCTGGGACCTGACCGTCGCGGTGCCGCGCGACCACCGGACCGTCCCGCTGCGCGCCTGGCGCGGCGGCCCCGCCCCCGTACCGGCCACCGCCCCGGCCGCCCTCTGAAGCCCGGGCCGCTCCCGGCCCGGCCGGCTCCGCGCCGGACATCCCGATACGGCCTCAGCGCCACCACCCACGAAGGGACCAACCACGATGTCGATTCCGCTGTTCTTCGTCTACAACCCGAAGCCGAGCAACGCCTTCCTCAGCAGCCGCGAACTCGTCGCCATGCCGTGCCGTCCAGGCGGCCCCCGTGAGCGGGAGATCCGCCCCTACGTCGCCGACTCCGACTGCCGGGAGGACATCGCCCGCCACCAGGTCGGCGCCATGCGCTGGGACGACACCACCGCCAAGGTGACCATGATCTACGTCCCGCCCGCCCTGCGCCGCACGGGCATCGCCACGGCGCTGTGGCGGGA
>NZ_BCRK01000129.1 GCF_001552555.1 Nocardiopsis trehalosi NBRC 14201
GCCGCCGCGGCGGGTGCCGGCGGGGCCGGCGCCACGGCGGGCTCCGGCTCGACCGGCACCGGCTCGACCGGCGCCGGCTCGCCGGGCACCGGGTGGTCGGGCGCCGCGTCGACCGGCACCGCGTCCGGGTCCGGGACCGCCGCCTCGGCGGCGGCCTCCTCCGGCTGGTCGACCTCCGGCCAGTCGTCGTACTCGGCGTATTCGGGCCAGGCCTCACCGCCCTCCGCGGCGGGGGCGGCCCCGGCCGGACCGGCGGCGGGGGCGGCCGCGTCGCGGCCCGCCTCCCGGCGCGGCGCGGGCGGCCGCTGCGCATCCCGGGGCGCGGGCACGCCCCAGCCGATCTGGTGCGGCCGCTCCGACGCCACGCGGCGCACCTCCTCCTCGCCCGGGTCCGGTCCGCCGCCGGGGTCCTCGGGCGCCGACGGCCGCGACCCGCCCGGCGGCACCACCGCCTGCGCCTTGAACGGCGTGCGCGGCCGCGGCTTCGCGTGGTCCCGGTCGAACCGCTCGACCAGCGGCTCCGCGTCGATGCCGAGTTCGCGGCAGACGGAGCGGATGTGGCCCCGGGCGTAGAAGTCGCCGCCGCACGCCCCGAACTCGTCGTCCTCCATCGCCGCCAGCACCGCCGGGCGGATGCAGGTCCGCTCGCTCAGCTCGGCGAGCGTGTAGCCGGCCTCGTCCCGCACGGCCGCCAGCGTGGCGCCGATTCTCGTCATGCCCGCCCCCTTCAAAGGTGGGGTCCGTCAGCGGGGCGCGCGCCGCCGGGGGCGGGGCCCGGCGCCCGGGCCTCCGGCTCGCGGTCACCCCGCGCTTCCGCTGAGTACACCGGTTCCCACTCTGCGTGGCGGACGGGGCCCGGTCGCGGGAACACACCCCATGAACCAGTTAAAAAACGGTCAACACAGGCAACCTTCGGCGGGAAGCGGCGAACCGCCGCCCCACGCTGCGGCGCGGCGGGGCGGCGGCGCGGTCAGCCGGAGCCGCGGATGTCGGCCAGGACGCCGGGCAGGTCGTCCGGCTTGACCAGGACGTCGCGGGCCTTGGACCCCTCGCTGGGGCCGACCACGTCGCGGCTCTCCATCAGGTCCATGAGCCGGCCGGCCTTGGCGAAGCCCACGCGCAGCTTGCGCTGGAGCATCGAGGTCGACCCGAACTGGGTGGTGACCACCAGCTCGACGGCCTGCAGCAGCAGGTCGAGGTCGTCGCCGATGTCCTCGTCCATCTCCTTCTTCTGCCCCTCGGCGGCGCCGACGTCCTCGCGGTAGCTGGGCTCGGCCTGCTTCTTGCAGTGCTCGACGATCGCCCGGATCTCCTTCTCGGTGACCCACGCGTTCTGCAGCCGGATGGGCTTGCCCGCGCCCATCGGCAGGAACAGGGCGTCGCCCTTGCCGACGAGCTTCTCGGCACCGGGCTGGTCCAGGATGACCCGGCTGTCGGAGAGGCTGGAGGTGGCGAACGCCAGCCGCGACGGCACGTTCGCCTTGATCAGGCCGGTGACGACGTCGACGCTGGGCCGCTGGGTGGCGAGCACCAGGTGGATGCCCGCCGCGCGGGCGAGCTGGGTGATGCGGACGATGGCGTCCTCGACGTCGCGCGGGGCCACCATCATCAGGTCGGCCAGCTCGTCGACGATGACCAGCAGGTAGGGGTAGGGCTCGTACACCCGCTCGCTGCCGGGCGGGGCGGTCAGCTCGCCGGTGCGCACCGCCGCGTTGAAGTCGTCGATGTGCCGGTAGCCCGACGCCGCCAGGTCGTCGTAGCGCCGGTCCATCTCGCCGACGACCCACTGGAGCGCGTCGGCGGCCTTCTTCGGGCTGGTGATGATCGGCGTGATGAGGTGCGGGATGCCCTCGTACATCGTCAGCTCGACCCGCTTGGGGTCGACCAGGATGAGCCGCACCTCGTCGGGGGTGGCCCGCATCATGATCGAGGTGATGAACCCGTTGATGCAGGTGGACTTGCCCGCGCCGGTGGCGCCGGCCACCAGCACGTGCGGCATCTTCGCCAGGTTGGCGACCACGGTGGAGCCCTCGATGTCCTTGCCCAGGCCCACCAGCATGGGGTGGTCGTCGGAGGTGGCCGCGGGCGAGCGCATGACGTCGCCCAGGCTGACGATGTCCTTGTCGGTGTTGGGGATCTCCACGCCGATGGCGGACTTGCCGGGGATCGGCGACTGGATGCGCACGTCGGCGCTCTTCACGGACAGGGCGATGTTCTTGCTGAGCGCGGTGACCTTCTCGACCTTCACCGCCCGGCCCAGCTCGATCTCGTAGCGGGTGACCGTGGGCCCCCGGGTGAACCCGGTGACCTCGGCGTCGATGGCGAACTGCTGGAGCACGCCCGACAGCGCCTCGACGACGGTGTCGTTGGCCTTGGTGCGCGGCTTGGGCGGGCTGCCCGGCTTCAGCATGGCCGGGGGCGGCAGCTCGTAGTCGCCGTCGACCACCCGCGAGGGGATGGACAGCTGCTCGGTGCTCTGCGGCGGTGGGGTGGGTTCCGGCGCGGGGGCCGGGGCGGGCATGGGGTCGGGCACGGTCTTGTCGGTGGCGACGACCGGGATGTCGTAGGGGCGCTCGTTGTCGCCGGCGACGGTGGCGGCCTCGTCCTCGGCCTCGGGGGCGGGCTTGGGGGCGCGCTTGCGCTTGGGCTTGGCCGGCTTCTCCGCCGTGTCGGCGCCGAGGATGCCGACCCCCGCGCTGGGGCCCCCGTCGCGCTCCATCAGCGGGCCCATGAGGCCCCGCAGCCGCTCGGGGATGCGGTGCACCGGGGTGGCCGTGACGACGAGCAGCCCGAAGACCACGAGCAGGCCGAGCAGCACCCCGGTGACCCACGGGGTGACGAGGGTGCTCAGCGGCCCCGAGGCGGCGAACCCGATGATGCCGCCGGCGCGCTGGATGGCCTCCTGGCCGTCGGAGGGCCACGGGATGCCGTGGGCGATGTGGATGAGGCCGAGCAGCCCGCCGAGCAGCGCGGCGGAGCCGATGAACAGCCGGCCGACGTCGGTCTCGCCGGTGCCGGGGGTGCGCATGAGCCGCCACGCGAACGGCAGGAACAGCAGCGGCAGCACCGGGGAGAACGTGCCGAACGCGCCCACGACGACGGTGCGGGTGGCCTCGGGCAGCGGCCCGTCGGTGTCCCACCACACGGCGGCGGCGATGAGCAGGCCGAGCGCCAGCAGCACCAGGCCCAGGCCGTCGCGCCGCAGGTCGGGGTCGAGGTCGCGGGCGCTGCGCCCGGCGGCCCGCGCGATACCGCCCGCGGTGTGCGCGAGGAGCTTCCAGACCAGCAGGAGGCAGCGGCCGAGCCAGACCACGAGCAGGGCGATGGGCCCCTCGCCGGCGGCGCTGGAGCGGGGCGGCGGCTTGCGGGCGGCCGACGCGCCCGCCGGGCGGCGGGCCGGCGCCTTGCGGGTCGCCTTGCCGTTCGCGCTCCGCGGCGCACCGCCGCCGTTCTGCCTGGGGGTTTTGGGCGCACGGGTGGCCATGTTCGGCACCCTACTAGCCCGGGGCCGCGCGGCCCGGGATTGACCGCCCGGCGTGTCCCGGGCCGCCCCGCGGGCGCGGGGCGGCCCGGGAGGCGCGCTAGATCTCCACGATCACCGGGACGATCATCGGCCGGCGGCGGTAGGTCTCGTTGACCCAGCGGCCGATGCCGCGGCGGACGAGCTGGCGCAGCTGCGCCGGGTCGGTGATGCCGTCGCGCGCGGCGCGCTCCAGGGAGTCCTGGATCTTGGGGATCACCTCGTCGTAGGCGTCGACGTCGATGCCCGCGCCGCGGGTGTGGATCTCGGGCTCGCCGACGATCTTGCCGGAGGTGCTGTCGACCGCCACGACGACGGAGATGAACCCCTCCTCGCCGAGGATGCGGCGGTCCTTGAGCGCCGACTCGGTGACGTCGCCGACCGAGGCGCCGTCGACGTAGACGTAGCCCGCGGGCACGGCTCCGGTGATCCGGGCCCGGCCGCGGTGCAGGTCGACCACGACGCCGTCCTCGGCGATGCACACCCGGTCCTCGTCCAGGCCGGCCAGGGTGGCCAGCCGGGCGTGGGCGCGCATGTGCCGCCACTCGCCGTGCACCGGCATGAAGTTGCGCGGCCGCACCATGTTGTGCACGTAGAGCAGTTCGCCGGCCGACGCGTGCCCGGACACGTGCACCAGGGCGTTGCCCTTGTGCACGACCTTGGCGCCCCAGCGGGTGAGCCCGTTGATGACCCGGTTGACCGAGTTCTCGTTGCCGGGGATGAGCGAGGACGCCAGCAGCACGGTGTCGCCGGCCTCGATGCGGATCTGGTGGTCCCGGTTGGCCATGCGGGTCAGCGCCGACATGGGCTCGCCCTGGGAGCCGGTGGACACCAGGACGGCGTCCTCGGGCCGCATGTCGTCGAGCTGCTTGACGTCGACCAGCAGGTCGCCGGGCACGGTCAGGTAGCCGAGGTCGCGGGCGATGTTCATGTTGCGCACCATCGACCGGCCGACGAAGGCGACCTTGCGGCCGTGCGCCTTGGCGGAGTCGAGCACCTGCTGCACGCGGTGGATGTGCGAGGCGAAGCAGGCGACGATGATGCGCTGGTCCGCCTGGTCGAAGACCTTGTCGATGACCGGCGCGATGTCGCGCTCGCTGGTGACGAACCCGGGCACCTCGGCGTTGGTGGAGTCGGCCAGGAGCAGGTCGACGCCCTCGTCGCCCAGGCGGGCGAAGCCGGCCAGGTCGGTGAGGCGGCCGTCGAGCGGCAGCTGGTCCATCTTGAAGTCGCCGGTGTGCAGCAGGGTGCCCGCCGGGGTGCGGATGGCCACGGCCAGCGCGTCGGGGATGGAGTGGTTGACCGAGAGGAACTCCAGGTCGAACGCTCCGAACGCGCGCCGGTCGCCCTCTTCGACCTGCTCGGTGACGGGCTTGATGCGGTGCTCGCCCAACTTGGCCGACAGCAGCGCCAGGGTGAGCCGCGAGCCCACGAGCGGGATGTCGGCGCGCTCGCGCAGCAGGAACGGCACGGCGCCGATGTGGTCCTCGTGGCCGTGGGTGAGGACGAGGGCCTCGACGTCGTCGAGCCGGTCGCGGATGTAGTCGAAGTCGGGCAGGATCAGATCGACTCCGGGCTGCTCCTCCTCGGGGAACAGCACCCCGCAGTCGACGATGAGCAGCCGCCCGTCGTACTCGAAGACCGTCATGTTGCGGCCGATCTCGCCCAGGCCGCCGAGGGCGACGACTCTCAGCGCGTCCTTGCCCAGCGGCGGGGGCGGACCCAGTTCGGGGTGCGGGTGGCTCATGCGGATCCTTCCGTCAGCCGTTCGACGCCGACCACGCTGGCCGGGACCGCCTGGTGCGGCGCGAGCCCGATGGGGCCCTTGACCCCGGCTGCGGCGAGGTCCTCGCGCAGCAGCGCCTGCAACTCGTGCGAGGCGTCGGCGAGGGGCGTGCGCACGGGGCCACCGGGCAGGCCGAACATGTTGAGAACGGCCTTGCTGGTGATGACGCCCTGAGTGCGGAAGATGCCCGTGTACACCGGGGTCAGGCGGCGGTGGATGGCCAGGGCGCGGGTGACGTCGCCGGACTGGTATGCGTCGATCATGTCGTGCAGGTCGGCGCCGACGATGTGGCCGACGACGCTGACGAATCCGGCCGCCCCGATGGACAGCAGCGGCAGGTTGAGCATGTCGGAGCCGCAGTAGTACGCCAGACCGGTGCGCTCCATGACCCAGGAGCTGGCGCCGATGTCGTCCTTGGCGTCCTTGTTGGCCACGATGCGGGGGTGCTCGGCCAGGCGGACCAGGGTCTCCGAGGCGATGGGGGTGCCGGTGCGGCCGGGGATGTCGTACAGCATCACGGGCAGGCCGGTGGCGTCGGCGATGGCCGTGAAGTGCCGGAGCAGCCCTTCCTGCGGCGGCTTGTTGTAGTAGGGGGTCACGGTCAGCAGGCCGTGCGCGCCCGCGCGCTCGGCGGCGGCCGCCAGGGCGATGCTGTGCCGGGTGTCGTTGGTGCCCACGCCGGCGACGACGACGGCGCGGTCGCCGACCGCCTCCAGGACGGCACGGAGGATGCGGTCCTTCTCGTCGTCGCTGGTGGTCGGGGACTCGCCGGTGGTGCCGTTGATGATGAGGCCGTCGTTGCGCTGCTCGTCGACCAGATAGGTGGCGAGCCGGGCCGCGCCGTCGTAGTCGACGTCCCCGTTCTCGCGCATCGGAGTGACCATCGCGGTCAACATCTGACCGAAGGGCGCGTTCGGCGTAGTGCTGCCTGACATAGGGAAAACGTACCGCGCCGGGACGCCACCTGCGGCCATGCGACCCGGCCGAAGCGGATTTTCCGGAACATCGCGTACGTTCCGTGACGCCCCGGCGTGTCATGGTGAGGGCGGTGGGCGGCCCCGGACCGGCGGGGACCGCACGGGCGCCGGGGGTGACCGACGTTACAGGCGCGGGCGTCCCGGGGACGCCCCGGAACGCCCGCGCCGCACGGTCGGCGGTCGGTCGTCGCCGTCGGGCAGCAGCAGGCTCAGGACCCGGCTGACGATCGCGGTCGCGGGCGCGGGCGCCCCGGAACGCCCGCGCCGCACGGCCGGACATCAGCGGTCGGCGGTCAGTCGTCACCGTCGGGCAGCAGCAGGCTCAGGACCCAGCTGACGATCGCGACGACGATCGCGCCCCAGAACGCCGGCCAGAAGCCGTCGATGGTGAAGGCCAGCCCGAACAGCCCGGCCAGCCAGCCGGTGAGCAGGAGGAGCAGGGCGTTGACGACGAGCGCCAGCAGCCCCAGGGTCAGGACGTAGAAGGCGCACCCGACGGTCTTGACGATCGGCTTGATGACCGCGTTGACCACGCCGAAGATGACACCGAGCAGGACGTAGACGACGATCTGCTCGCCGACCGAGCCGGTCTCGACGTCGATCCCGTCGATCAGGTACACCGCCGCCGCGATGGCGACCGCGTTCACGAGGATTCGGATGATGATGCTCACGGCTCGATGCTCCCATGGACGGGCCGCTGTGCGAAGGCGGCCGGGCGGAGCGCGGGGAGAACTCAGGGCCGTCCCCCAGGGCGGTCTCAGGGGAGCGGGGCGCGGCGCGGTTTGGCCGGGCGGCGCCGAGCTGGGAGCATTTCCGTGCCCGCCGCCGCGCGCGGGCGCCGAGCACAGTGAGGGCGTTTGCCGTGTCGACAGATCGTTTCGTGAGGTCCGCCCGCGCCGAGGACGTCGAGGCGGTGGTCGGGGTCCAGGTCGCGGCGTGGGCCGCCGTCTACGGTGACCGGCTGCCGGCCGGGGCCCTGGCCGAGATGACGGGGGCCGAGGCGCGGGAGCGGTTCGCCGCGCAGTGGCGCGCGGCCGTGGAGCACCCGCCGTCGTCGCGGCACCGGGTGCTGGTGGCGACCGAGGAGCGCGCGGTGGCCGGGTTCGCCGCGGTCGCCCCGGCGGGCGACCCCGACCTGTGGCCGGGCACCGACGCCGAGATCCTGGCCCTGCACGTGCTGCCCGACCGGGCCCGGCGCGGCCACGGCAGCCGGCTGCTGAACGCGGTGGTGGACCACCTGGTGGACGACGGCTTCCGGACCGCGGTCGTGTGGGTCGCCGAGTCCGACGACCCCCTGCGGCCGTTCCTGGAGGCGACGGGGTGGCGCGCCGACGGCGCGCGCCGCGAACTCGACCTCGGCCGGCCGCTGCCGATGGTCCGGCTGCACGCCGCCATCGCCGGTTAGCCGCGCGGGCCCGCCCGTCCGGCTCGCCCGGCCCCAGCGCGCCCCCTTCTCCCGGCCGCCCGCCCCACGCGCTTTTCCCGACGTTCCGCCGCGAAGAGGACTTCCGGGCGGCGCTACCGTGGGTGGGCAGATTGCCGACGAGCAGACAAGGACCGACGCGTGGCCACGGTCAGCGAATGGGTGGCGGGGGCGCGCCCGCGGACGTTGCCGAACTCCATCGTCCCGGTGGCGGTGGGCACCGGCGCGGCCTTCGGCGTCGCCGGCGCCGTGTGGTGGAAGGCGCTGCTGGCCATGGGGGTGGCGCTCGCCCTCCAGGTCGGCGTGAACTACGCCAACGACTACAGCGACGGGGTGCGGGGCACCGACACCGCCGAGCGCGTCGGCCCGATGCGGCTGACCGCCACCCGGACCGCCCCGGCGCGCCAGGTGCTCGCGGCGGCCTGGGCGTGCTTCGGGGTGGCCGCCGTGCTCGGCCTGGTCCTGGTGGCCGTCTCGGCGTGGTGGCTGCTCGCGGTGGGCGCCGCGGCGATCGTCGCCGCCTGGTTCTACACCGGCGGGCGGCGCCCTTACGGCTACCGGGGGCTGGGCGAGGTCGCGGTGTTCGTGTTCTTCGGCCTGGTGGCGGTGGTCGGCACCACGTTCGTGCAGGTCGGTTCGGTGCCGTGGCAGGCGTGGGTGGCGGCGGTGCCGATCGGGCTGCTGTCGTGCTCGGTGCTGGTGATCAACAACCTGCGCGACATCCCCACCGACGCCGCGACGGGCAAGGTGACCCTGGCGGTGCGGTTGGGCGAGCGCGCCACGCGGCGGGTCTACGCGGGCTGCGTGGTCGCGGCGTTCGTCCTGGCCCTGGTCACCGCGGCGGCGTCGTGGTGGGTGGTGCTGGTGCTCCTGGCCGCCCCGCTGGCGGTGCGCCCGCTGCGCCGGGTCCTGGGCGGGCAGACCGGCCGCGACCTGGTGCTGGGTCTGGGCGAGACCGGGCGGCTGCAGATGGCGTTCGGCGCGCTGTTCGCGCTGGGCCTGGCCCTGGGCTGAGCCCGCCGGCCGATCGCGCCCGCCCGTCGGGGCGGGCCGCTCCCCCGCGTGCGCCCCGGTCGGCAGTAGTGCGCGTCACACAGGGCAGTAGGATCAGCGTGTGACATTGTCGTACTAGGGAGTGGTAGCACCGCATGGCAGGCAGGATTCAGTCGATCGAACGCGCCGCCGCCATCCTCCGCCTGCTGGCGGGCGGGGCGCGGGGGCTGAGCCTCGCGGAGATCTCCCGGACGCTGGACCTGCCCAAGGGCACCGTGCTCGGCATCCTGCGCACCCTCCAGCACGTCGGCTTCGTGGAGCAGGACGCCTCCACCGGCCACTACCGCCTCGGCGGCGGCGTGCTGCGGCTGGGCACCCGCTACCTCGACGGCAACGAGCTGCGCACCCGGGCGCTGAACTGGGCCGACTCCCTGGCCGGGCGCAGCGGCGAGAGCGTGCGCATCGGCACCCTGCACGAGCGGCAGGTGCTGGTGGTGCACCACGTGTTCCGCCCCGACGACAGCCGGCAGACCCTGGAGGTCGGTTCCCTGCTGCCGCTGCACGCCACCGCGCTGGGCAAGGCGCTGATGGCGTTCGACCCGCTGGCCGCCCCCGACGGCCCCGAGGAGGACGCCCCCCCGGAGCTGGCGTCCTACACCCCGCGCACCCTGACCACGCTGCCCGCCCTGCTGGCCGAGCTGGACAGCGTGCGCGCCAACGGGTGGGCGCCGGAGCTGGAGGAGCTGGTCGAGGGCGAGGTGGCGATCGCCGCCCCGATCCGCGACCGCAGCGGGACCGCGGTCGGCGCCATCGGCCTGTCGGGCGCGGTGGAGCGGCTGTGCGACGAGCGCGGCCTGCGGATGGACCAGGTCTCCTACGTGCGCGACGCGGCGCGCTCCATCTCCCGCGAACTCGGCGCACACCCCTGGTGACGCGCGGTATGTGACGATTCGATACCGAAGGCGGACGACCGCCCGAGGGTTCACAGCCATGGCTTGACATGGCCGGAGAGCTAGATCACACTTCATCCCGTACGTACTACATTGTCGTACGCCATGCGAAAACCCCCCGCGCCGTTCACCGACCCATTCCGCCGGAGGCGAGTTATCGGATGACCACGAAGTACATCGCGGCGATCGACCAGGGAACCACGTCGAGCCGCTGCATCGTCTTCGACCACGACGGCCGGATCGTGTCGGTCGGCCAGCGCGAGCACCGCCAGATCTTCCCCCGCCCGGGCTGGGTCGAACACGACGCCACCGAGATCTGGACGAACGTCCAGGCGGTGGTCGAGGAGGCGCTGGAGAAGGGGTCGCTCACCCCCGACCGGCTGGCCGCCGTGGGCATCACCAACCAGCGCGAGACCACCCTGGTCTGGGACCGCGCCACCGGTGAGCCCGTGCACAACGCCATCGTGTGGCAGGACACCCGCACCGACGACCTCATCCACGACCTGGCCGGGGTGGTCGGCCAGGAGCGGTTCCGCGAGCGGTGCGGCCTGCCGCTGGCCACCTACTTCTCCGGGCCCAAGCTGCGCTGGCTGCTCGACGAGGTCCCCGGCCTGCGCGAGCGCGCCGACCGCGGCGAGGTGCTGTTCGGCACCATGGACACCTGGATCATCTGGAAGCTCACCGGCCGGCACGTCACCGACGTCACCAACGCCAGCCGCACCATGCTGATGAATTTGAAGACCCTCGACTGGGACCCGTTCATCCTCGACGCCATGGGCATCCCGGCGGGCATGCTGCCCGAGATCACCTCCTCGGCCGAGGTCTACGGCGAGGCCACCGGCTTCCTCGCCGGGGTCCCGGTCGCCTCGGCGCTGGGCGACCAGCACGCGGCCCTGTTCGGCCAGACCTGCTTCTCCCCCGGCGACGTCAAGGGCACCTACGGCACCGGCACCTTCCTGGTCCTCAACACCGGCACCGAGCCGGTGATGTCGTCCAACGGCCTGCTCACCACCCTCGGCTACAAGATCGGCGACCAGCCCGCGGTCTACGCCCTGGAGGGCTCGATCGCGGTCACCGGGTCGCTCGTGCAGTGGATCCGCGACAACCTCGGGCTCATCTCCAGCGCCGCCGAGATCGAGACGCTGGCGCGCACGGTGGACGACAACGGCGGCTGCTACATCGTCCCGGCGTTCTCCGGCCTGTTCGCCCCCCACTGGCGCAGCGACGCCCGCGGCGTGATCACCGGCCTGACCGGCTACGTCACCAAGGGCCACCTGGCCCGCGCCGTGCTGGAGGCCAGCGCGTGGCAGACCCGCGAGGTGGTCGACGCCATGCGCCAGGACTCCGGGGTCGACCTGGCGAGCCTGCGCGTCGACGGCGGCATGACGGCGGACAATCTGCTCATGCAGATCCTCGCCGACGTGCTCGACGTCGAGGTGGTGCGGCCGATGGTCGCCGAGACCACCTGCCTGGGCGCGGCCTACGCGGCGGGGCTCGCGGTCGGCTACTGGCCCGACATCGACAGCCTCCGCGCCAACTGGCACAAGGCCGCCGAATGGGCCCCGCGGATGGAGTCCGCCGTCCGCGACCGGGAATACCACAACTGGCGGAAGGCGGTGGAGCGCACGCTCGGCTGGGTCGAGCGCGACTCCGCCTGACCCCCGCCCACCGCACCGCGCCGCCCGCGGCCGCGGTCCACCGCCCCCGTGCGGCGGGCCGCGGCCCGGGCCGGCCCCGTCGGCGCCCCGCACGCGCCGCCCGTTCCGCCGGGACCCGGCGTCCCGGATTCCACCCGTCATGGCGGAGGCACCATGGAGTACCTGGCCGAATTCGTCGGCACCGCGATCCTCATCCTGCTCGGCGGCGGTGTCGTCGCCGGCGTCACCTTGGCCCGGTCCAAGGCGAACAACGGCGGCTGGATCGTCATCACCCTCGGCTGGGGCCTGGCCGTGGCGATGGCGGTCTACATCGTCGGCCAGTTCAGCGGCGCCCACCTCAACCCGGCCGTCACCCTGGGCCTCGCCTCCATCGGCGACTTCGCCTGGGGCATGGTGCCGGGCTACATCCTCGCGCAGCTGGCCGGCGCGTTCGCCGGCGCCGTGCTGGTCTACCTGACCTACCTGCCGCACTGGTCGGTGACCGACGACCCCGAGACCAAGCTCGGCGTCTTCAGCACCATCCCGGCGATCCGCAGCATCCCGGCGAACTTCCTGACCGAGGTCATCGGCACGTTCCTGCTGGTGTTCGGCATCCTCGGCATCAACTCCAACATGAACCCGATCGGCGAGGGCGACACCAACCTGTCGGCCCTGTTCGGCACCGGCTTCGCCCCGCTCCTGGTCGGCCTGCTGGTGACCGTCATCGGCCTCTCGCTGGGCGGCCCCACCGGCTACGCCATCAACCCGGCCCGCGACCTCGGCCCGCGGCTGGCCCACCTGGTGCTGCCGATCCCCGGCAAGGGCGGCTCCGACTGGTCCTACGCGTGGGTGCCGGTGGTCGCGCCGATCGTCGGCGGCGTCCTGGCCGCGCAGACGTTCAACCTGCTCGGCTTCGGCGGCTGACCGGCCGTCCCGCTCCCCGACGCGCGCCGGGCCCCGCCCGGGGCCCGGCGCGCTTCCGCGTCCGGGGTCAGCGCCCGCCCCACGCCCGCCACACCGGGTCGAGCACGGCGTCGGCCCGGTGGGAGCGGTCGGTGACCGACCGCCACAGCGCCCCGGGGCCGGCGAGGTCGAGCCGCGCCGGGTCGGGCGGGCCGGGCGGGACGCGCCCGTAGAGGGCGACCTGGGCCAGCACCCGGGCCGGGCCGAGCACCCCCGGGCGCTCGCGGTCGGCCGCCGAGCGCAGGTCGAGGTCCTCGACGTGCAGCTCCGCCCCCGCCAGCTCCACCCGGGTGAGCGACCGCAGAGCGCCGCCGCGCTCCCCCGATCGGCCCAGCACCAGCGCCTCGCGCCACAGCAGCTCCGCGCCCGCGGCGAGGTCGACCTCGACGCTGCGCAGCACGTCGGCCCCGCCGCCGACGACGAACGACGGCTCCCGCCAGGTCATGCGCGCCCCCGCGCCGAGGGTGACGTGCGCGCTCCACGCCGCGGACCCGCCCCGCGCGTTGTAGGCCACGGTGCCGTTCGGGTCGACCAGGTCGAGTTCGGCGCCCGGACCGACGTCGACCCGCAGCCGCAGGTCGTCGCCCGCGCACAGCGACGCCCGGACCGAGGCCAGGGCGACCCGCAGCGGGCCGTCCGGGCGGTGCATGACCCGCGGGCGCAGGAAGCGCCCGGTCTCCAGCCGGTGCGGGTGGGTGCGCCCGCCCGCGCGGCGCACCGCGACGAGGGCGGCTCCGGCGTCGCCCATCAGGACGCGTGGCCGTGCCCGTGGCCGTGGCCCGCGCCGGGCCCGTGGCCGTGCGGGGCCATGGGACCGGGGTCCTGCGGGACGTGCGCGCCGGAGCGGTGGGCGGTGAGCACGCCGCGCACCCAGTCGCACAGCCGCGCCACCGAGGCGGCGTCGGTGCGCGCGACCGCGAGCACGGGGCGGCCGTCGCGGGCCGCCGAGGCGTCGGCGACCATGCGCTCCACGTCCACCCCGACGTAGGGGGCCAGGTCGGCCTTGTTGACCACCAGGACGTCGGCGCGGCCGATGCCCGGCCCGCCCTTGCGGGCGACGTCGCCGCCGCCGGCGACGTCCAGGCAGAAGATCTGGGCGTCGATCAGCGCGGGGCTGAACGTGGCGGTGAGGTTGTCGCCGCCGCTCTCGACCAGCACAAGGTCGAGGGGGGCGAACTCGGCCTCCAGGTCCTCCACGGCGTCGAGGTTGGCGGTGATGTCGTCGCGGATGGCGGTGTGCGGGCAGGCGCCGGTCTCGACGGCGCGGATGCGCTCGGCGTCGAGCACCCCGGCCGACCGCAGGAAGCGGGCGTCCTCGTCGGTGTAGATGTCGTTGGTGACGACGGCCATGGCGAGTTCGCCGGACAGCTCCCGGCACAGGGTGGCGATGAGGGAGCTCTTGCCGGTACCGACCGGACCGGCGACCCCCAGGCGCAGGGTGCGGCGGGCGGTGGGCGCGGCGTCGGGGGCGGTGCTGGGGGCGGTGGTGGTCTCAGGCAACGAAGAGCCTCCTTGTGGCGTGGGCGTGCGCGCCGGCCCACGCGTCGATGAGCGGGGCCGAGCCCGCGGGCAGGTCGCGGGGCCCGCGCACCGCGGTGGCGCGGCGCACGGACTCCTCGATGTCGGGTGCGGCGTCGAGCACCCACCGCACGGCGGTGAGCGGGTCGCCGGGGTGCAGTTTCAGCGCGGCCGCGGTGACGGTCTGGGCGTCGTCGTACAGGACCGCGCGGGCGGTCTGCCCCTCGGTGAGGCCGAGCACGGCGCCCAGGGCGCCGAGGACCACCGGGCGCAGCGGCCGCAGGCCCGGGGTCGCCGCGGCGGCGGTGTCCAGGGCGGCGACGGCCGGGGCGTCCGGCGCGATGCGGCGGGCGAGGCGGGCCAGGCCGCGGCCGAGCCCGGCCGACGCCTCGCGCAGCGGGCGGCTGGGCGTGCGGGCCGCCACGGCGGCCTGCACGGGCCCGTAGTCGATCGGGGCGCCGGCCGGGGCGGCGCCCGCCGCGCGCAGCGCCAGCACCGCCGCCGCGGCCTCGGTGCGCGCGGTGGTGGCCAGCCGGGCCCGCACGTACTCGCCCACGCGGTCGGCGGTGAGCCCGGCGGCGGTCGCGCCCTCCAGCGTGGCGGAGTGGGCGTGGCCGCCGGTGGGCAGCCGGGCGTCGGCCAGCAGCAGGGCCCCCAGCGCCCCGGTGTCGTCGGTCATGGCGGTACCGGCCCCGTCAGAACATGCTGTAGCGCTGGGCGAGCGGGAGTTCGGCCACCGGGTGGTCGGCGCCGTCGGGGTCGACCTCGTAGCCGTCGATGGTGACCCGGAAGGTCTCGGAGTCGACCTCGATGCGGGGCAGCGCGGTGTTGTTGGGCATCTGCGCCTTGCCCACCCCGCGCGTGTCGCGCACCGGCGCCAGGCGGCGGCGCAGGCCGAGCCGGTCGGCCAGGCCGCCGTCGAGGGCGGCCGGGGCCACGAAGCTCACCGACAGGTGCGGCGCCGAGGACGCCGTCGCGGCCAGGCCCCGGCGCAGCAGCATGGGCTGGGCGGTGGGGATGGTCGCGTTGGGGTCGCCCTGCGGGGCGTACACCAGCGCGCCGCCCTTGACGACGGCGGCCGGGCGGATGCCGAAGAACCTGCGGTCCCACAGCACCAGGTCGGCCAGCTTGCCGGGTTCGACGGAGCCGACCTCGTGGTCGATGCCGTGGGCGACGGCCGGGCAGATCGTGTACTTGGCGACGTAGCGGCGGGCGCGCTCGTTGTCGGCGGGCAGTTCGCTGGTGCCGCGCCCGTGCCGGGCGCGCATGACGTGCGCGACCTGCCAGGTGCGGGTGACGACCTCGCCGATGCGGCCCATGGCCTCGGCGTCGGAGGAGGTGATGGACATGGCGCCCATGTCCTGCAGGATGTCCTCGGCCGCCATGGTGGTGTCGCGGATGCGGGAGTCGGCGAACTGGACGTCGGCCTCGACGTCGGGGTTGAGGTGGTGGCAGACCATCAGCATGTCGTGGTGCTCGGCGACGGTGTTGACGGTGAACGGCAGCGTGGGGTTGGTCGACGCGGGCAGCACGTTGGGCTCGCCCGCCAGCACGATGACGTCGGGCGCGTGCCCGCCGCCCGCCCCCTCGGAGTGGAACAGGTGGATGCCGCGGCCGCGGATGGCCCGGATGGTGTCCTGCACGTACCCGGCCTCGTTGAGGCTGTCGGCGTGCAGCGCCACCTGGAGGCCGAACTCCTCGGCGGCGCGCAGCGAGGCGTCGATGGCGGCCGGGGTGGCGCCCCAGTCCTCGTGCACCTTGTACCCGGCGGCCCCGTTGAGCGCCTGCTCGCGCAGCGCGGCGGCGCCGACCGTGTTGCCCTTGCCGAGCAGCAGCAGGTTGAGCGGGACCTCGTCGAGCGCGCGGTGCACCATGGCGAGGTTCCACGCGCCGGGGGTGACGGTGGTGGCCTTGCTGCCCTCGGCGGGGCCGGTGCCGCCGCCGACGACCGTGGTGGTGCCCATCGCCAGCGCCTCGTCCAGGGCGTCGGTGTTGAGGAGGTGGACGTGGGTGTCGATGGTGCCGGCGGTGAGGACGCGCCCCTCGCCGGCCAGCACCTCGGTGCCGGGGCCGATGACCAGGTCCGGGTGGACGCCGTCCTGGATGTCGGGGTTGCCGGCCTTGCCGACGGCGGTGATGCGGCCGCCGCGCACCCCGACGTCGGCGCGGACGATCCCCCAGTGGTCGAGCACCACGACGTTGGTGATGACGAGGTCCAGGGCGCCCTCGGCGCTGGTGCGGGTGGACTGCAGCATGGACTCGCGGATGGTCTTGCCGCCGCCGAACACGGCCTCGTCGCCGCCCGCGCAGTGGTCGTGCTCGACCTCGATCCACAGGTCGGTGTCGCCGAGGCGGAGCTGGTCGCCCGCCGTGGGCCCGTACAGGGTCGCGTAGTCGGCGCGGGGGATCTCACTCACCGGGGGCCTCCTGCGGGGTGCGGGTCGTGGTGCGGACCTGGATGCCGGGGACCGCGCCGCGGCCGGCCAGGGCGACGACGGTCACCGGCTTGTCGTCGCCGGGCTGCAGGCGCAGGGAGGTCCCGGCGGGGATGTCCAGCCGGAAGCCGCGGACGAGCTCCCGGTCGGGGACCGCGTCGGGGTCGTCCGGGTCGGTGAACACCAGCGCGGCGTTGGTGTCGGCGAGGTGGATGTGCGACCCGATCTGCACCGGCCGGTCGCCGTCGTTGCACACGACCACGGCGCGGGTCGCGCGGCCCGCGTTGATCGGGATGGCGCCCTCGCCCAGGCGCAGCGCGCCCGGATGGTCGGGATCGGGCGGCGGGTTCTCCACCTGCGGGCCGATGCGCGGGCGGATGGGGCGGCTCAGCGGGACGAGCTTGCGGCCGTCGGGGAACGTGGCCTCGACCTGCATCTCGGGGATCATCTCCGGCACGCCCGGCATGACCTGTTCGGTGAACAGCACGTGCACGCCGTCGGCCATGAGCCGTTCGACGGTCGCCCCCTCGCGGGCCCGCTCCATGACCCAGCACGACAGCAGCGCGAGCGATTCGGGGTGGTTCAGCAGGACGCCGCGCTCCAGCCGGTCTCTCGCCACCATCCCGGCCACGCTCAGCAGCAGCTTCTCGGTGTCGGCCGGAGTCAGGAACATGCGGTCCCCCCAACGCGTCGCGGTCCCGCCGGCCACCGGCCGACGGGTCTCTGAGACGACATCATCGCCGTGTTGCGCCGGTATTTCCGGCGAATGACGAAGATCGAGCGGAACGGGACGCGCGGGGAACAGCGGCGCGCCCGGCCCCGTCGGGGTCCGGGCGCGTGCGCGAGCGGGGGTCAGGCCAGGCCGAGCAGCGGCTCCAGGCCGACGGTGAGGCGGTCGGGCAGCCCGGCGACGCGGCGCACGCCCAGCAGCACACCGGGCATGAACGAGGCGCGGTTCATGGAGTCGTGCCGGATCTTGAGGGTCTCGCCGTGCGTGCCGAACACGACCTCCTGGTGGGCGATGAGCCCGGTCAGGCGCAGGGCGTGCACCCGCACCCCGTTCACGTCGGCGCCGCGCGCCCCCGGGATCTCGGAGGTGGTGGCGTCGGGCATCGGCTCGGCGCCCGCCGCAGCGCGGGCCTCGGCCACCAGCTCGGCGGTGCGGTAGGCGGTGCCGCTGGGCGCGTCGGCCTTGTTCGGGTGGTGCAGCTCCACGATCTCGGCGGACTCGAAGTAGGGGGCGGCCCGCCGGGCGAAGTCCATCATGAGCACGGCGGCGATGCCGAAGTTGGGGGCGATCAGCACGTTGGCGCCGGGGTGCTCGGCGAGCAGCCCGCGCAGCTCGGTGAGCTTGGCGTCGTCGAACCCGCTGGTGCCCACCACGGCGTGCACGCCGTTGGCGATCAGCCAGCGCAGGTTGTCCATGACCTGATCGGGGTGGGTGAAGTCGACGACGACGTCGGCGCCGCGCGCGACCGCGCGGTCGTCGCCGGTGTCGACCTCGGCGACCAGCTCGGTGTCGCCGGCCTCGCGGACGGCGGTGACGACCTCGGACCCCATGCGCCCGCGGGCGCCGAACACTCCTACCTTGATCACGGCATTCACCGTACCGGAGGCGCGGCGGGGGCGCGGACCGCACCCGCCCGGCGCCCCCGCCGGGGCGCCGGGCGGGGCGGG